>NZ_JAMXAX010000414.1 GCF_023913775.1 Acidovorax facilis | reverse complement strand
CGGCGGGGCGGACAGGCGGCACAATCCACTACTGCGGCCCCATAGCAGTGCCTGGGCCGGAGCATTGGGGCTGACCACCACCCCCCTCTGACTCGTTGCCATCGTCACAGTCTTCTTCTTCTTCTTCGTTTCCTCGCTTTTCCATGCCCAGCTACTCCGAACTCCTGGCCCAGAAAAAATCCCTCGACGCGCAAATCGCCCAGGCCCACAAGGCGGAATCCGTGCAGGCGCTGGCCA
>NZ_JAMXAX010000413.1 GCF_023913775.1 Acidovorax facilis | reverse complement strand
ACGTAGCGACAAGCGCAGGTGTTTTGCCCGCCCCCAACTCAAGCTTGGCCGTGATGGACCTTTGTTCAAAATCGTTCGCGACTACTTGCGCCAGCGCTGGTCGCCCCAGCAAATCGCAGGACAGTTGAAGAAACTGCACCCTGACAACAAGCGCAAACAAGTGTCACACGAGAGCATCTACACCTGCATTTATGCCCAGCCTCGGGGAGAGCTCAAAAAGGAGTTGGTCTCCTGTCTGCGTATGG
>NZ_JAMXAX010000412.1 GCF_023913775.1 Acidovorax facilis | reverse complement strand
AGGCCTGGGCGTCGATCTACAGCTCCTGTCCAACCGGGAGAAGACACTGCTGATTGACGCCCTCAAGGAGCACTATGACTTGCCTGAGCTCCTTGGACAGTTGGGTCTTGCACGTAGCTCGTACTTCTACCATCGGGCCCGCACAGCGGTCGGCGACAAGTACCTTGGTGTGCGCCAATCCCTCACCGAGATCTTCGAGTCAAACCACCGCTGCTACGGCTACCGCAGGCTGCAGGCCTCGCTGAC
>NZ_JAMXAX010000411.1 GCF_023913775.1 Acidovorax facilis | reverse complement strand
CGGGCATAGAGGGCTTGCTCCAGGGCGTCGAGAACAAAGTCCGTGCGCATTGAACTGCTCACCCGCCACCCAACGATGCGCCTGGCAAACACGTCGATGACGAAGGCTACGTACAGCCAGCCTTGCCAAGTCGAAACGTAAGTGAAGTCGCTCACCCACAACTGGTTCGGCCTCTCGGCCCGGAACTGCCGGTTGACCCGGTCCAATGGACATGGTGCTTTGCCATCACTGACGGTGGTTCGTACG
>NZ_JAMXAX010000410.1 GCF_023913775.1 Acidovorax facilis | reverse complement strand
GCCGCGCATCACACCACGCAGTCCCATGCTGCGCATCAGACGCTCTACCGTGCAGCGGGCCACGGTCACGCCTTCGCGCGCTAGTTGCCGCCATACCTTGTCGGCGCCATAAACCTGCATGTTGGCCTGCCAGACTCGTTGAATCTGCGGCATCAGCAATTCGTCTCGTTTCGCTCTGGCGCAGCGTTTGTGAGGCTCGCGCACCAGCGCGGCGTGGCGCCGATACGCTGACGGGGCAACCTGCAA
>NZ_JAMXAX010000040.1 GCF_023913775.1 Acidovorax facilis | reverse complement strand
ACGACGGCCCCACCCTGCCCGCCCGCGCACGGCTGCTGGAGCCCGCGCCTGCGGTGTGGGACCGCAACCCGCCCATCCGCGAACGCAAGGCCATCCCCACTGCCTGGATCGAGCTGATCATCCGCGAAGGCCGCAACCGCCAGGTGCGCCGCATGACGGCCGCCGTGGGCCACCCCACGCTGCGGCTCATCCGTGCGGCCATCGGGCCGTACACGCTGGACGGGCTGGCGCCGGGCACCTGGGCAGATTGAGCTGGTAGGCGTGAAGGGCCTAGGCGGCCACCGCATGCATGCGCCGCGACAGGGCTGACCCACGCGCGCGCAAAAAGGCCCGCAAGCCCTCGGCATAGTCCGCACCCACGGCCTGCTGCACAGAAGGGCGCGCAGCCAGCGCTGCCCGCCACTGCTGCACCAGCGGCAAGCCTTGCCAGAGCGCCAGGTCATCCATGCCCGGCAAGGTGTCGATGACGTCAAAGTACCGGAACACCGGGCCAAACACCGCGTCCACCATGCCAAAGTGCGGCCCCGCAAAGTACGGCCCCGGCACGCTGCGCTGGCCCAGGGCCTCTTCGATCTGCACAAAACGGCTGCGCAGGTCCTGCGCGCGGGCCTGCAGCGTGGCCTCATCCGGCGCGGCGTAGAAGCCGCCGATGGTGTTCAGCACGGCAGAGCCAAACTCCATCCATGCCCGGTGGCGTGCGCGTTGCAGCGGATCTGACGGGTGCAACACGGGCATGGCCACCTCCTCAAGGTATTCGCAGATCACGGCCGACTCGAACAGGCTTTGGCCCTGCACCTGCAAGACCGGGGTCTTGCCCAGCGGCGAGATGGCCAGAAACCAGTCGGGCTTGCGGGCCAGGTCAATGGTGCGGCGCTCAAACGCCAGCCCCTTTTCGTGCAGAACGATGGCCACGCGCTGCACGTAGGGGCACAGCGCATGGGAGACCAGGGTGAGTGCGGATGCGGCTGTTCGCGAGCTCATGCGGCCCATCCTTGAGCGTGTGGGGCACAGAGGGTGTTCAACAGGCAGGCAATGCAGGTGCAGATGTGTTTCATAGGCGGGCTTTCTATGGCAAGGGGGTAGACATCGCCCGCGGTGTATCTACCGACGTATGGCGACCAGCAGAATTTATGATTGCATTGACGCAAACAAAATAAGCAAACATGAAAACATCCATTGCACCCACGCAATACCAATTGGGCGCCGCAGAGCTGGAAGTGCTGCTGGCCATGGTGCGCACCGGCACCTTGGCAGCAGCCGGTGAACGGCTTGGCGTGGATGCGTCCACGGTGTTCCGTGCCATCCAGCGCATCGAGCGCGGGCTGGGCCAGTTGCTGTTCGAGCGCTCGCGCGCGGGATACCGCGCCTCAGAGCTGGCCCAGGCCCTGGCCGAGCAGGCCGAGCGCGTGGAAGCCGCCCTGGAGGCCGCCCGCACGGCCACGCAGGCACAGCCCGAGCAGGTGTCGGGCACGGTGCGCATCTCCACCACCGACACCCTCCTGCACGGCCTCATCGCCCCCGCCCTGCAGGTGCTGCAGCCCCGGCACCCGGCCTTGGTGTACGAACTGCATGCGGGCAATGAACTGGTGAGCCTGACGCGCCGAGACACCGACATCGCCGTGCGCGCCACCAAGCGTCCGCCACAACACCTGGTGGGTCGGCAACTGGGCATGATCCGATCCGCGCTGTACGCAGGCACCGCCAGCCCGCTGGTCCTGTCCGACGTGGAGGCGGGCCGCGCAGCCTGGATTGCGCCCGACGACGCGCTGCCCGACCACCCCTCGGTGCGCTGGCGCAAAAAGCAATACCCCAAGGCGCAGCCCACCTACCGCGTCAACAGCCTGCTCACCGTGATGGAGCTGGTGGCCCTGGGCATGGGCGTGGGGGTGCTGCCCCTCTTTCTGGCCCAGGGCCGCAGCGACCTGCGCCCCCTCACCGGGTCGCTGGCCGACTGTGAAACCGAGCTGTGGCTGCTGACGCACCCCGAGTCGCGGCACCTGCGGCGCATTGCCACGGTCTACGGGCATCTGGCGGAGACGGTGCAGCTGCCTTGATGCACGCCGGCCTTCCGGCCAATAAATCCGCGGGACAGGCCGCGCTCCGTGCCTGCTGCCAGCGCGTTGTCAGCAGCCGGTCTCTACAGTGCGCCGCCATGACCCTCACACAGTTCTACGGAGCATCCAGCCTCGACGGCTTCATTGCCACGGCAGACCATGACCTTGGCTGGCTCTTGCAGTTCGGCGAGATCGAGGGCTCCAGCTACCCCGCTTTCATCCGCGACGTGGGGGTGCTGGCCATGGGGTCGCACACCTACGAATGGATGCTGAAACACGCCATCGACGCAGGCCTGCCCTGGCCCTACGCGCAGCCCACATGGGTGTTCAGCACGCGCACGCTGCGCGCCATCCCGGGCGCAGATGTGCGCTTTGTGCGTGGCGATGTGCGGCCCGTGCACCAGGCCATGGTGCAGGCCGCAGCGGGGCGCAATGTGTGGATCGTGGGCGGGGGCGAGCTGGTGGGGCGGTTTTATGACGCGGGCCTGCTGGACGAGCTGATCGTGCAGATCGCCCCCGTCACGCTGGGTGCGGGCAAGCCGTTGTTGCCGCGCCGGATCGCACAACCGGCGCTGCGCCTGCAGTCGGTCACAACGCTGGGCCGCCTCTTTGCAGAGCTGCGGTACAAGGTGCCGCCAGCCTCGCAACGCAACCCATAGCCACTCCCTTGAAGCTATTGTTTTTATAGCTATTTGCGCTTATCCATCAAGCGCCAGTGGCTCTTTGGACGCAAAAATTCTTAACCCAGCGGCACCGCCTTGTTCACCGGGTGCGACAGTACCAGCGAGGTGGAGACGCTGCCAAACGCGGCCAGCGCATCCACCACGCGCTCCAGGTCGGCGGGCTGGCCGAAGGCGCAGCGCACCACGAAGCAGTCTTCGCCGGTCACGCGCACAACATCCAGCACTTCGGGCAGGGACTGGAACAGCAACACATAGCGCTGGATGTGCTCGTGCGTGGTGCGCACCCGCACCACCGCCTGCAGGCCCAGGCCCACGGCGTCCAGGTTGATGCGGGCCGCGTAGCCTGCAATCACGCCCGCGTCCTCGAGCTTTTTCACACGCTCGCTCATCGCAGGCTGCGACAGGCCGATCTGCTTGCCCAGCGCCGACAGGCTTTGCCGCGCGTCGTGCTGCAGGGCCATGAGGATCTGCCGGTCTTTTTTGTCCAGTTCCACGGGGTGCTTTCTTTGAACAGGCTCTTAACGATGACTTCAAGGTTTGGGCGGGCGATTTCCGATGAGCCCCCCTGGCCGGAACAGCGGCGGTTTCCTATTGTTGGCGGGCAGTGATGGATCTGCTTTGAGAACAAGGACATTGAATGACGACGCGACCTGTTTTGCTGATTCCGGGCATCTACAACTCGGGCCCCACACATTGGCAGTCATTGTGGCAAACCCGGCACGCGGGCGTGGCGCGGGTGGAGCAGGCCGACTGGGACCACCCCGATTGCGACACCTGGGTGCGCACGCTCGATGACGCCATTGCTGCATCGCCCCAGCCCCCCATCCTGGTGGCACACAGCCTGGGCTGCCTGGTCGCGGTGCACTGGGCCGCGCGCCACCACCGGCCCGTGCAAGCGCTGCTGCTGGTGGCGGTGCCAGACCCCGGGGGGCCGAATTTTCCGGCCGACGCCAAAGGCTTTGCCCCACTGCCTGCCGTGCTGCCCGCCCAGCCCGACCTGCCAAGACGGGTGCTGATGAGCAGCACCAGCGACCCGTATTCCACCCCCAACTTTTCGGCGCAGTGCGCCAGCGCCTGGAACGCCGAGCACGTGGTGCTGGGTGAGCGGGGCCACCTCAATGCCGACAGTGGCCTGGGTGACTGGCCGCAGGGATGGGAGCTGGTGGCGCGCTGGCGCGGAGAGTGAGAACCGCTGCGGGATTGCCACGCCCCTCTGAGAGCGCAGGCCCAGAGCGCTCAGGCCACAGTGCCTGGAACCTCCGCGTCAGCCACCGATGGCTTGCGCCTGGTCCATCACGAGGTAGCGCTTGACCAGATCGAAGAAGCTCTCGTAGAAAGCGTCCTTGGAAATGGTCTCGCTGCCCACCTTGACCAGCGATTCGCTGCTGGCAGAAAACGGCAGCGACACGGACCCGATGGCGCCCACGCCCACGCTGGCCGAGTTGTTGGTCTTGCGCAGGGCATAGGTGTCCTGCAGCGCCGTCACAAAGCCCAGGCTCACCTTGCCATCATTGGCCTCGGGCACACACACCACGCGCACCACCATCTGCAGGTGCGACTCGGCTTCGGGCTGGAAGCTCTTCTTGCCCTCAATCAGCTCGGTCTGCTGGGTGGAGATGACGTAGCCCTGGCTCAGCAGCGCGCGGCGCGATGCCTCGCAGGTCTGGGCGGGCGTGGCATCAAACAGGCGCGAGTAGGTAGCCACCGAGCCAAAACTCTCCTGCACCCCAAACGTCTTGGGCGTGGTGCCCACACAGCCTGCCAGCAATGCGGCCAGAGCCAAGCTACCTGCAGCGGCGCCAGAACGAACAGTGAAGCGGGTCGGGAAAAGGCACAAACGCAAGGGCGGGCACTCCTTCGGGGTCATCAACATCATCAAGAAAGTCGTCATTGCGGGGGGCATTTCCGGTTGCCATAGCGGCGCAGAACGGCTGCCATGGCGTTCTGACAGTCTGCACCACACCCGGTTCCCGTCGATTCTAGAAAGCCCTATGCCCAGCCTGGCACAACGCCCTTGCCCGTGGAGGGGCTGAAAGCGTGGTAACCACAGCCCAAAGCCCTGCACGCGCGCCCTGCGCACCATTTCGGGCACTGCACACATCAAGGTATCAATTTGCAGCAGCCCGTAAAGGCAACACGCCAAATGCTACACTATTGATAGCTATTAGCGCTTATCCATCAGCCGCCAAACGGCAATTTGGCACAAAAGTTCGCCACCTGCCTTCTTGCGCGCCTTTCACCATTCCTCTCTCCCCTGCTGCCGTGCCCCTTGCCTCCCTGCTCTGCCTGGTCGTCGCCATCAGCGACGGCGACACCCTGACCGTGCGCTGCGGCGCGCCCGGCGCCTACCAGCAGGTGAAGGTGCGTATCGCCGCCATCGACGCGCCCGAGTCGCGCCAGGCCTTTGGCCAGAAGTCACGGCAGAACCTGGCGCGGCTGTGCTTTCGGCAGCGCGCCACGCTGCAGCCCGTGGACGAAGACAGCTACGGCCGCACGGTGGCCCATGTGCGCTGCGGCAGCACCGATGTGGCCACGGCTCAGGTGCGCGCTGGCCTGGCCTGGGTGTACACGCCCTATGCCGAATCCCGGCCGCAACTGGTGGCGCTGCAGCGCCAGGCGCGCAGCAGTGGAGCGGGTTTGTGGTCACAGAAGCGGCCCCTGGCGCCGTGGACCTACCGGCACCGGCACACGCGTTGAGCGGCGCCGCGCGCTCAGCAGACGTGGCCCGAAACCGATAGCATCGCCCGCTTGCCCATGCTTGCCCTCGCTGGCCTTTGTTCACTGATTTGCGTGGGCCGCCCAGGGCACCCTGCAAGCTGCATTTTGGCAACCGCGCCTCTGGCTTCTGTGCTTTGGTTTTCTGTTTTCTCCGCCAACCTCTTGCCTCGCTCCGCTCTGTGACAGCCCCTTCTGCCCCGCCCTCCGCACCACCCAAACCTGATGTCGGCGCCACGCCCGCAAGCGTCTATCGCCACGCCGGTTTTGTGTCGTTTCTGATCGCCCGCGTGGTGGCCGTGGTCGCCACCCAGGTGCAGGCCGTGGTGGTGGCCTGGCAGGTGTATGACCTCACGCGCGAACCGCTGGCGCTGGCCTATGTGGGTCTGGCGCAGTTTCTGCCCATGCTGGCCCTGCTGCTGCCAGCGGGCGATTTGATCGACCGATTTGACCGCAGGCGCATCCTGGCGCTGGCCTGGTCGGTGGGCGGCGTGTGCAGTGCCCTGCTGTGGTGGCTGTCGGGCCACGGGGCCAGTGGCGTGGCGGGTATCTACGCCGTGCTGGTGCTGTACGGCTGCGCACGCGCGTTCTCGGGCCCAGCCGTGCAAAGCCTGCTGCCGCAGATCGTGCCGCGCGGCCAGCTCGCGCAGGCCATTGCGGCCAACAGCATGCTCATGCGTGTGGCCAGCATTGGCGGGCCGGTGCTGGGCGGGCTGCTGTACGCACTGGGCGGCGGCGAGCTGACCTATGCCGTGTGCTGCGCGTGTTTTGTGCTGGGCGTGGTGCTGCTGCTGCGCGTGGTGGTGGCGCATGCCACGGCGCCCGGCCCCGCGCAGGGCACGATGTGGCAGCGGTTTGGCGCGGGCATCACCTTCATCCGCACGCGGCCCATCATCCTGGGCACCATTTCGCTGGACCTGTTTGCCGTGCTGCTGGGCGGTGTGGTGGCGCTGCTGCCCATCTACGCGCAAGAAGTTCTGCATGTAGGCCCCGCCGGCCTGGGTGCGCTGCGCAGCGCCATGGCCGTGGGCGAGGTGGGTGCGGGGCTGTATCTGAGCATGCGGCCGTTCAACCGCCACGTGGGGCGCACCATGTTCATTGCGGTGGCGGTGTTTGGCGTGGCCAACCTGGTGTTTGCGCTGTCTACGCTGTTCTGGCTGTCATTCGCAGCGCTGATGGTGGCTGGCGCGGCCGACATGGTGAGCGTCTACATCCGGGGCGCGCTGGTGCAGTTCTCCACGCCCGACACCATGCGCGGGCGGGTGAACGCGGTGAACATGCTGTTCATCGGCTCGTCCAACGAGCTGGGCGAGTTCCGCGCGGGCACCAGCGCCGCCTGGCTGGGCGTGGTGCCTGCCGCCTTGGTGGGTGGCCTGTGCACGCTGGGCGTGGTGGGCGGCTGGATGCTGGCCTTCAAGACACTGCGCACCGTGGACCGTTTCGAGGAAGCTGCGCAGGCCAGCAGGTGAGCGGTTCAGCGACGGCGCGACAGCCCTTGTAAACAAGCTCCGGGGCGTTTGTGTCGCGCAGGTAAAACCCGCGCAGCAGGCTTGCACGCCGCGTTGGAGCGGAGCACCATGCGCCCACACTGCCTGCCCCCAAACGCGCCCCATGAACGCTCCTTCCGCCCCGCCCCACGGCCCTCTTCAACGCCGCACCGTGCTCGCAGGCCTGCTGGGCATGGCTGCCACCGCCCCGCTGGGCCTGGCCCGCGCCACCACCCCGGCGGGCGCCGCTGCCTGGAACACCGCCGACGAGCCCACCCTGGCCCGCCTGCTGGACCGCGTGACCTGGGGCAACACCGCCCAGGGCGCACAGGCGCTGCCGCCGCAAGGGGTTGCTGCCTACCTGGCCGCGCAGCTGCGCCCGCCGCCCGCCACGCTGCCGCGCGCGGCCCAGGCGCAGATCGACGCCATGGCCATCACCCGCACGCCCCTGCCCGAGCTGGCCGCGCGCATGGAGGCGCAGCACCAGGCCGCCAAGGCCCAGCCCACCGAAGACGGCCGCAAGGCCGCGCTCAAGGCCTGGCAGCAGGACATGCGCACGCTGCAGCAAGAGGCGGCCGAGCGTTTTGTGCTGCGCGCGCTGTATTCGCCCACCCAGCTGCGCGAGAAGATGACCTGGTTCTGGATGAACCACTTCAGCGTGTTTGCGGGCAAGGGCCACCTGCGTGTGCTGGTGGGCGACTATGAGGAACGCGCCATCCGCCCCCATGCGCTGGGCCGCTTTCGCGACCTGCTGGGTGCCACGGTGCGCCACCCGGCCATGCTGCATTACCTGGACAACGCTCGCAACGCTGCGGGCCGCATCAACGAAAACTACGCGCGCGAGCTGATGGAGCTGCACACGCTGGGCGTGGACGGCGGCTACAGCCAGCAGGATGTGCAGGAGCTGGCACGCGTGCTGACCGGCGTGGGCATTGCGCGCCAGCCAGACAGCAACGAGCCCCCGCGCATGAAGCCCGCGCTGCGCCGCCACTACGTGCGCGACGGCCTGTTCGAGTTCAACCCCCAGCGGCATGACTGGGAGCCCAAGACCCTGCTGGGCCAGCCCCTGCGTGCCGAGGGCCTGGCCGAGGTGGACGAAGCGCTGGACCGCCTGGCCCGCGCACCGGCCACCGCACGCTTCATCACCCGCAAGATCGCGCTCTTCCTGGTGGGCGACAAGCCACCGCACGCGCTGCTGCAAACCCTGGCCCGCACGTTCGAGCGCACCGATGGCGACATCGCCGCCGTGCTGGAGGCACTGTTCAGCGCGCCGGAGTTTCGGGCATCGCTGGGCCAGCGCTTTCGCGACCCGGTGCACTATGTGCTGGCCAGCCTGCGCCTGGCCCATGGCGACGCCGTGCTGCCCGGCGCCGAGCCCGCGCTGGGCTGGCTGCAGCGCCTGGCCGAGCCCCTGTATGGCCGCGCCACGCCCGACGGCTACCCGCTGGACGCGGCGGCATGGGCAGGCTCAGGGCAGATGTCCACGCGCTTCGAGATCGCCCGCGCCATCGGGGCCGGTGTGGCCACCGCCCCCATGCCCACCCCGCGCGAGAAGGAGATGAGGATGGCCGAGCAGTCGGCATCGCAGCGCACGCCCCCGCCGCTGGCGCAGAGTGCCTATGTGCGCGCCCTGCAGCCCACTTGGTCGGCCGCCACGCGCAATGCGCTGGCGCAGGCGGCCTCGCCGCGTGAGTGGAACCTGCTGTTCCTCGCCTCCCCCGAGTTCATGCACGGCTGAGGAGATCACCATGCAACGCAGACACCTCCTTCAAACCCTGGGCGCCAGCGCCCTCGGCGTGCACATCGCCAGCGCGATGGCCGCCCCCGGCGCGCAGGACGTGCGTTTTCTGCTTGTGTTCTTGCGTGGTGGTTATGACTGCGCCAGCCTGCTGGTGCCCACGGCCAGCAGCTACTACTACGAGACGCGCCCGAACATCGCCATCGCCCGACCCGGGCAAGACGGTGGCGCGCTGCCGCTCATGCCCGACTGGGGCCTGCACCCCGCGCTGGCCGAATCGATGCTGCCGCTGTACCAGCAGCGCCAGCTGGCCTTTGTGCCGTTTGCGGGCACCGACGACCTCTCGCGCAGCCACTTCGACACGCAAGACAGCATGGAGCTGGGCCAGCCCGTGGGCGGGCGGCGCGACTACCGCTCAGGTTTTTTGAACCGGCTGGTGGCCGAGTTGAACCCGCGCACCGGCAACACCCCGGCCACGGCCGCGCTGCAGCCCATGGCTTTCACCAGCACCCTGCCCCTGGTGCTACGCGGCGCAGTGGATGTGCCCAACACGCTGCTGAGCGCGGCGGCGGGCCGCAGTGGCGTGGACGCGCGGCAGGCGCAGCTCATCGAATCCATGTACCGGGGCACGCCACTGGCCACACCCGTGGCCGAAGGTTTTGCCACGCGCGAAGAGGTCGCCCGCACCATGCAAGGCGAAATGGAAGCTGCCAGCCGCAACGCGCTGAGCACCAAGGGTTTTGAAGGCACGGCCCGGCGTATGGCGCGGCTGATGCAGACGCGCTACCAGATCGGTTTTGTGGACGTGGGCGGCTGGGACACCCATGTGGGCCAAGGTGCAGCTACGGGCGCGCTGGCCAACCGGTTTGAAGAGCTGGGCCGGGGCCTGGCGGGTTTTGCCGACGAGATGGGCCCAGCATGGAAGAGCACCGTGGTCCTGGTGGTCAGCGAGTTTGGCCGCACCTTCCGCGAGAACGGCAACCGGGGCACCGACCACGGCCACGGCACCGTGTTCTGGGTGCTGGGCGGTGGTGTGGGCGGCGGGCGCATTGTGGGCGAGCAGCAGGCGCTGACGGCCACCACCTTGTTCCAGAACCGCGACTACCCCGTGCTCAACGACTACCGCGCCGTGCTGGGCGGGTTGTTCGCCCGGTTGTACGGGTTGAACGCGGCCGCCGTGGCGCGGGTGTTTCCAGGGACGAAGGGGGCGGACTTGCGGCTGGTGTAGCTTGCGCAGATTGCTATATATTTAATAGCTATCAGCGCTTATCCATAGCGCGCAAAGGCCGATTTTTATTCAGAACCTGCCCCTGCTTCAGGCGTTGAAGGTGCCAGAGAGCAGCTCGGGCAGGCGCTCCACCTTCATCTTGAAACCGCAGGCCTGCGCATGCCCGCCGCCGCCCATGCTTTCGGCCAGCGCGATGCAGTCAAAGTTGCGCTGCGCACGCAGCCCCACCTTCACGCCTTTTTCGCCCGCGCTCCACATCAACGCAAAGGTGCCGGTCTTGGCCGAGAGGATGTCGCCCACCAGGCTGTGGAACATGCCGGGCGCATTCACCATCAGCCCGGTGATGCCGTTGAACACCGGCGGCTGCGCGCCCTCGGCGATGTCGGCGCAGAGCTTCTTGTACTTCTCGTCCATGGCCTCGCCGCGCACCATGAACTCCTTGAGCTGCTCGGGCGTGAAGGCCGCGATCTCGCGCCAGCGCGCAAAGCCCTGTTCTTCCATGTCGAGGGCCGACAAGAACGCGGCGCTCTCGGCAAACTCCCACTTCCAGATGTCGCGGTCTTCCACGTACTTGAGCAGCTCAGGGATGGGCTCGTGCGGGTGAAAGAACTCCCACGCCAGGCGCGCGCCCGACTTGCTCATGTCGAAGTGCACCACACCGCAGCGGCAGGCAAAGCCAGTGAGTTTTTCGGCGGCGCTCTTGTGGTGGTCCAGCATCACCAGCTTGGCGGCACGCTCGTCGATGGCAGCCATCACCTCGGCGGCAAAAGAAAAGTCGAGGATGTAAACCGCACGGCCTTGCAGGGGCGGCAGGTCGTCCGCAGACTTGACATCGCCGTGGTCGAGCCCCACGTATTCAGCACTGTCGCCGTAGTACAGGCATGCGGCCAGCGCCGCGCCAAAACCGTCGGGGCAATTGCGCCCGTGGTACAGGATCAGCGGCTTGGGATCGTTCTTGTCGGGGGCAACCAGCAGTTGCAGGGGGAGTATGGTTTTCTTCGTCATGGCCCCCGATTGTCGCCGGGGCGGTGCACCACGCGAGCGCAAAGTGCGCAGCCCGCCCGCGCGCGCTGCGGGAACCAACCCATCCACCGCGTCTCCACCCCATTTGCCCCGCACACCGAAAAGCACCCGATGTTCCGAACCCTCAAAGACCTGTTTGACAGCTTCACGCAGCCCTCCACCACCCAGTCGCCCGCCGCGCGCGCCCACGCCGTGCAACTGGCAGCCGCCGTGCTGCTGGTGGAGGTGGTGCGGTTTGATGCCGCCATGGACGACGCCGAGCGTTCCACCATGGTGACCGCCCTGAGCAGCAAATTTGCGCTGAGCGATGATGAGCTGGAGCGCCTGCTGGAGCTGGCCGTAACCACATCGAAGACCGCCTACGACTACCAGCGATTTACCAGCAGCCTCAACGATCACTTCACGCAGGACCAGAAGATCCAGCTCGTGGAGGCCATGTGGCAGGTGGCGTATGCCGACGCCCACATCGATGCCAACGAGAACCACACCATCAGCAAGGTGGCCGGGCTGTTGCATGTGACGCATGGCGAGTACATCGCGGCCAAGATGCGGGCAAAGGAAGGAAGCCCACTCTGAGTCGCATTCGGCCCTTCCCCCCGAGTGGGACACCGCCCGGGCGGCGAGGCGGCCGCTGGCCTGGACTGCGCGGGCTCTACGGATGCGCGTGTACTTGGCGTCTACACCGGCAACCAGCGCCACCAGAACGGTTTGCGCTCTTCCTTCGCGCCCCGGGCCTGCAACAGCGCAATGAACTCGCTGCGCTGATGGCGTCGGGCCGCCTGCAGCGGTGTCATGTCGTCAAAGTCAGACTTGAGCTGCGGATCAGCACCGTGGGCCAGCAGGTAGTGCGCGATCTCGCTGTGGCCTTGGATCAGGCTGGCCACCAGCGGCGTGCACAAAATCTCGGGGTGTTGGTAGTTGGGGTTGACGCCCGCGCTGATGTGGTGGCGCACTAGCGCCAGGTCGCCCGCCACGGCGGCGGCGTACATGTCTTTCCAGTCTCCAGCGGACATACCTGGGCATCCTTTGCAAGGGTTGAACGGGGCCAGTGTAGGCAGCGGCGCGTGCGGCACAATCCGCGCCTTCCCTTATCGTCCCTTGTCTTCCCCGGCGGCAACGCCCTCCTTCATGCACCCTCCCCTGCACATCCTCTGGCGCGACGAGCACTTGGTGGCCGTCTACAAGCCTGCGGGCTGGCTGGTGCACCGCACGGGGCTGGACGCGGGAGAAACACGGTTTGTGATGCAGACCCTGCGCGACCAGTTGGGCCAGCATGTGTACCCCGTGCACCGGCTGGACAAGGGTACCTGCGGCGTGCTGGTGATGGCGCTGCACAGCGATGCGGCGCGGGCGTTGTCGCAAGCCTTTGAGCATGGGGCCACGCACAAGCGCTACCTGGCCATGGTGCGCGGCTGGGCGCCCGAGGCCATCGAGGTGGACCACGCCTTGAAGCCCGACGATGCCCCGGCCGATGCGGCCGTGCAGGACGCCCACACCCGCTTTCGGCGCCTGGCGCAGCTCACGCTGCCCGAGGCCAGTGATGCGCGTTTTGCCACCACCCGCGCCTCGCTGGTCGAAGCCATCCCCACCACAGGGCGGCGCCACCAGATACGCCGCCACCTCAAACACCTGGCGCACCCCATCCTTGGCGACGCGACACACGGCAAAGGCCCCCTCAACCGCTGGTGGGCCGAGCGGCTGGGGCAGCAAAGGCTGTGGCTGCATGCGTGGCAACTGACGGTGCCGCACCCGGTGTCGGGGGTGGCCATGACCTTCGACAGCGGGCTGCCATGGCCGGGGCCTGCGGGCTGGGGCCCCGGGCGCGACACGGCAGAGATTGCCAACGCCAGCCCCGTCTCCGATTGGCAGCGGCTGTTTGCACGCTTGCCGTGGGAAGAGACGCAAGGCACGCCCGCTGCACCGTAACCCGGGCGACACGACGACAGCGCACCCGTCGAAATAATGGGCACTCCAAAAATCAGGAGACTCCGCCCATGACCACACCCGCCACCAACCGCGTCCTCGCCCACACGGGCGCGCGCTACCCAATCATCCAGGCGCCCATGGGCTGGATCGCGCGCACGCAGCTGGCATCGGCAGTGTCCCGCGCGGGCGGGCTGGGCATCATCGAGACATCGTCGGGCGAGACGGCCAACTGCCAGGCCGAGATCACCAAGATGAGCGCACTGGGCCTGCCGTTTGGCGTGAATCTGCCCATCCGCTTTTTGAAGGACGACGCCATGCTGCGCTTTGTGTGCGCGTCGGGCGTGAAGTTTGTGACCACCTCGGCAGGCAGCCCGGCCAAGTTCATTGCGCCGCTCAAGGACGCGGGCATCACCGTGTACCACGCGGTGCCCACGGTGGACGCGGCGCTCAAATGCGTGGACGCAGGCATCGACGGCCTGGTGGTCGAAGGTGGTGAAGGCGGTGGCTTCAAGAACCCCGAAGAAGTCTCCACCCTGGTGCTGCTGCAAGCCATTCGCGCGCGGGTGGATGTGCCGCTGGTGGCCGCCGGGGGCATCTGCGACGGGCGCGGCATGGCGGCGGCTTTTGCGCTGGGGGCTGAGGCGGTACAGATGGGCACACGGTTTGTGAGCTGCGCCGAAAGCCCCGTGCACGCCAACTACAAGAACGCCATCATTGACGCGGGCGTGACCGGCACCTGGATGCTCAACACCAAGGCCAGCCCTTGCATCCGCGCGCTCAAGTCCCAGCGCACCCAGGCCATCCATGAGGCAGGCCTCATGCCCGCCGACAGCTTTGCGGACATCCAGCGCGTGTACTTTGACGGCGACATGGAGGCCGCACCGGCCCTCGCGGGCCAGACCGCCGGGCTCATCGATTCCGTCAAGACCGCGCAGCAGATCATTGACGACACAGTGCAGGAGTTCTTTGCGATCAGCCAACGCATGGGCGCCTTGGCTGCAGCGCGGTCATTTGGATGATCGCCATCGCAGCGCAGGGCTAGGGCCAGGGCTCTACGCCGCCTTCGCGCCCAGCGCACGCATGCGCGCCTTCCACTTGGCAATCCCATCGTCGCCCAGTTGCTCCACGCTGCCCACCAGCGTCTCATGCACCGGCGCAATGCCCACAAAGCCCAGGATATTGCGCTCCAGCGACTTCACGCTGTGCGCGCGGAAGTACCAGCGGTAGACCAGCGCTGGCATGCCCATGGTGACGACCACCCGCGCACTGCGCCCTGTGAGCCCCTTGCGGCCAAAGGGGTTGCTGCCTTCGGTGTTGAAGGCAAACCCGGGTCGTGCCACCTGCTCCAGAAAACCCTTGAGCAGGGCTGGCATGTCGCCCAGCCACAGCGGAAAAAACAGCACGATGTGCTGCGCCCAGCCGATGTCCGCCTGGGCAGGCTTGAGCGATGCGGGCAGCAGGCCCAGCTCCCACTCGTGCTGGCTGCGCAGCAGCGCAAAGTCGATGGCAGCCACCTCGATCTCGCGCACCTCGTGGCCCGCCGCGATGGCCCCCTGCGCATAGGCCTGCGCCAGCGCGTGGCACAGGTGGGGCGCACTCGCGTCCGGGTGGCCCTGTATCAGAAGAATGCGTTGGGGCATCATGGCAAAAACTCCTCGCGGCGCCAGGCCCGCCGGTGATGGCGGCCGCTGCAGGCACCAAGGCAAATCGTGACACGCGCAACCCCGGGGTGCAAGCGCCGAGCAGATGGCGCCACCCGCAGGGACGGGTTGGGGAGGCACGGGAGGAACGTGGCTATGGGCGGCCATCGCCAGACGCTTCACTTTTGATAGCTACCAGCGCTTTACCATCAAGCGCCAGGTGCCAATTTCTATCAAAACCTGGCGCCCACACCCCGCCAAGCGGTCGTTGGCGTGCGTCGGCAGTGTCCTACCCCCGCGCTCGCCCGCCACCGGTAGACGCTGCCGCGCCGGAGCAGCACAGTCGCAGGGCAGCACTGTTGCTGCGCCCCCTCCTCCGCTGGACTCCCCGCCATGCCACCACACGCGTACCGCTCTCTGAGCACACCGCCCTCCCTCGCCACAACGCCGGTCACCGGGTGCAAGGACCATGGCCATGGCTGACCTCTGGCAGGAGATCGCCAGCACGGTGGCCTCGGAATTCTCGGACGTGCCCGATGCGGCACAGGCCACGCGCATCGTGGTGCGCCTGGCCATGGCAGCGCTGCTGGGCGGGCTGCTGGGTTGGGAACGCGAACACGCGGGCAAGGCCGCCGGCGTGCGCACGCACATGCTGGTGGCCATGGGCGCGGCCCTGTTCGTGCTGGTGGCGCAGCAGGCCGGCATTGAAGCGGCAGACAACAGCCGCGTGCTGCAGGGCATCATCGCGGGCGTGGGGTTTTTGGGCGCGGGCACCATCCTCAAGGGCGATGCCGAAAGCCAGGTCAAGGGCCTGACCACAGCCGCTGGCATCTGGCTCACGGCCGCCATCGGCGTGGCCGCCGGGCTGGGCCGCGAAGCCACGGCGGTGCTGAGCACGGTGCTCGCGCTGGTGGTGCTGTGGGCCATTCCGATGCTGCACGACAAGGTGAGCCGCAACGCAGCCAACCACAAGGCGGACTGAGCCGAGCCGAGGCAACCCGCTGGCGCGGGCTGCGCTACACTTTTTCGCCCACCAACCCCCTGGCTGCGGCGCAGGCCCACGCGCCGCAGGCAGCCACATCTCGTTACCCCATGCACAGTCTTCCAGCGCAGCACCGCTGCCTTGGCGGCACAGCTCCTGCGCCGTTTGCCACCCTGCCACCCGCCACAGCCTGCAGCCTTCCTGTGGTGGTACAACCATGACGCGGACGAGCGACACCGAGGCTCAGCCTGCGGCATCTGCAGCCGCGACCACAACTGCGACTGCGACGGCCACCACAGCGCAGGCGGCAGCCTCGGGCAACCTGCGCGGCATCGTCGCCATGGTCGCGGCGGTGGGGTGTTTTTCGCTGATGGACGCCCTGCTCAAGACCCTGTCGGCCAGCTACCCCGCCATGCAGGTGGCGGCGCTGCGCGGCTGGGCTGCGTTGCCGCTGGTGGCGCTGTATGTGCTGTGGCGCGGCGAGGTGCGGGGCTTGCTCAAGGTGCGCTGGCCGCTGCACCTGCTGCGTGGCGTGCTCAACGTGACCATGCTGGGCCTGTTCACCTACGCACTCAAGGAGCTGGGTCTGGCCGAGGCCTACACGCTGTTTTTCATCGCCCCGTTGCTGATCACGGCGCTGTCCACCGTGGTGCTGGGCGAGAAGGTGCGCGCCGCCCACTGGGTGGCGATCGTGCTGGGCATGGTGGGCGTGGTGGTGGCCCTGCGGCCCAGCCAGGACGCCTTTTTCACGCTGGGCGCGCTGGCGGTGCTGGGCGCAGCGTGTGGATACGCCGTGTCGGCCATCACGGGGCGCGTGCTCAGCCGCACGGACTCCAGCGCCAGCCTGGTCTTCTGGACCACCGCCTTGCTGGCGCTGGGCGCGGGCACGCTGGCCTGGCCCAACTGGGTGGGTGTGGCGCAGGCGCACTGGCCGCTGGTGGCGGGCCTGGCGGTCACGGGGTTTCTGGGGCAGCTGGCGATCACCGAGGCGTTCCGGCATGGGCAGGCGTCGGTGGTGGCACCGTTTGAATACACGGCCCTGGCCTGGGGTATGGGGCTCGACTGGGTGCTGTGGCAGGCCGTGCCGGGGGTTTCCACATTGCTGGGGGGCGCGATCATCATCGGCAGCGGGTTGTATCTGGTGCGGCAGGAGCGGACGCAGGCGGTGGTGCCTCCATGAGGTGAAGCTCCCCCTGAGTCGCCTTCGGCGCCTTCCCCCTCTCTCGCTGCGCGGGAGGGGGACGCCACCGGTGGCCTGGCAAAGCCAGTTCCACGGTGGCGCTGGCCTGGGTTGTGCCAGTTTCTTGAGCGGAGCCAGGGACAACGACGACCTTGCAGGTGGCGGCACCTGCCCGCGCCGTCGCACGGCATGGTCTTACACCCCGGCAGGCGCATGGGCGGTGCAATAGGAGGTCCATCACATCGGCACCACCCAAAAGGAATTCACCATGACCCAGCACGCCACCATTGCAGGCCACGTTACCTACACCCCGGGTGACGGAGCCCCGTTGACCATTCCGAAAGGCCCCGTGGAGCTGGAGCCTTCCAAAGACAGCACCACATTGAGCTGGACGGCGGACAACGATGCCGTCGGCTCTGCCGCGATCCCGAAGGACCAGTTCAACCAGTACGTGCGCGAGGGAAAAATCCGCATCCAGAACTGAGCGGTCAGCATCGGGTACTATGAAATTAATAGCGGCCAGCGCTTTATGATAAAGCGCCAGAGCCCTATTTCATTCGATATTCACGATGCAAGCCGAAGACATCCTTCATTTCTGGTTCGAAGAACTCACCCCCGCCCAGCACTTCGCACAAGAGGACGCCATCGACGCGATGATCCGTGTCCGCTTCGGTGCCACCTGGGAGGCGGCCCGGCAGTGCGAGTTGTGGAGTTGGCGCGGCACGCCCCAAGGCCGCCTGGCGGAGATCCTGGTGCTGGACCAGTTCTCGCGCAACATCCACCGGGGCTCGCCGCTTGCGTTTGCGCAAGACGCCCAGGCGCTGGTCCTGGCGCAGGAACTGGTGGCCGGGCAGCACGACACGGCACTCACCCCCGCCCAACGCGCCTTTGCCTATATGCCCTACATGCACAGCGAGTCGCTGGTGGTGCACGCCCAGGCGATGGTGCTGTTTGACCAGCCGGGGCTGGAAAACAACCTGAAGTTCGAGGTGGCGCACCGCGACATCATTGCGCGCTTCGGGCGCTACCCGCACCGCAACGCCGTGCTGGGGCGCACGCCCACGGCGCAGGAGCTGGCCTTCCTCGCGCAGCCCGGCTCGCCCTTCTGAGCTTGCCGGTCCTTGCCGATCAGATCGGCCGGGTCAGGTACACCGCCTCGCGGCCCACGATGGGCTCGCGCCTGGGCATCATCACCGTACAGTCGTCGCACAGCGCGCGGATCTCGTGCGGGCCATCGGTGGCGATGAGTTCGCCCTGGGCAAACACCTCAAAGCCCTGCACAGGCCGTGTGAAGCGGAAGTCCGGCGTGCGCACCATGCAGGTCTCCAGCAGTTCATAGCGGCGCTGCGGGCCTGGCGCTGGGCGGTTGGCAGCGGCTTCGACCAGCCCGAAATACGCCAGAAAATCCAGCGCCACGGCCGTAGCCACGTCGGCCGCCGACTGGCGGAAATGCTGGCCACACTCCACCACCAAAGCCACCCCATCGCTCTCAGCCAGCCCATGGCGGCCATGCTGGATGAGCGGCGTGCCCGAGCCCAGCCCGCTGGGCATCACCAGGTGCACGGGCGGGCGGCCGATAGCCAGCGCCACCTGCGCATTGCGCGGATAGGCGGGGTACACCCAGAAAGGCTGTACGTCCTGGCTGGTGGAGTGGATGTCCAGGATGTGATCGGCCGCAGCGACCACCGGGCGCAGCACCCGTGCGCGGTCCAGCTCGGGGCTTGCGGCCGTGCCGTCCAGCTCACCGGCGGACCAGATGCGGTTGAGGTTGTGCACCAGCTGGCGGCTTTCAAATGGACGGGTCGGGTCAAACGATGCATACGCCGCCACGTTAGCAAAGCTGATGGTCAACGTGCCAATCCGCGGGCGCACGCCCGTGTCCAGCAGGTGCGTGGCCGCCACCATGCCGCAGATCTCGTTGCCATGCGTGAGCGCATTGATGAGCACGTGGGGGCCTGGCTGGCCCGATTCAAAACGGTGCACGTAATCGATACCCACATTGCCCTGGCGGTAGGCAGACAGGTCGCGGGGGAGGACTTCGAAAACGGGAGAGTTTTGTGTCATGGCGGGCAATTAATAAGACAACACATCATTCTCTGCGCAAAACAGAAACCACATGGCGCGCGGTGTACGATGCCCCGCCCGTTGTTCCACCGCTCTGCCGCACCATGCCCACTGCCCGACTTTGCCCGCTGGCCGATGTGGCCGCCTTGCTGCCCGCCGACAGCTGGATCGCCCAGCGCCTTGCAGAGGCCCCGGATGCGCTGACCACGGAAACCGTGCTCTGCATCACCGGCGATGTGCAGGTGCCCGAGCTGCACCTGGATGCGCCCCTGGCCAGCGGCAGCCCGCTGCGGGCGCTGCTGCAGGGCGGCAACAACACCAACCAAGCTCCCACGGGCCAGCCCTTTCTGATCCTGATCGAAGGGCATCTGCAGATTGACGGCGCGCTCACCTGCGACGACACCGATGGCGCCACGCACCTGGTCGTACTGGGCGACGCGCGCATGCACAACGCCGTGGTGGGAGGCCAGCTGCTTTATGTGCAGGGCGCGCTGCAAGTGGCCGACCTGCTGTGGGGCGACTACAACCACGGCGGGCTCACCGTGCGTGGCGGGCTCATGGCGCGGGTGGCGCTGTTCACGGATGAATACCACGTAGACATCACCGGGCCGGAGCAGGTGGAGTTCCTCATCGACGAGGTGCGCAGCGTGCCGCACCGGGCGGAGTTCTCCAGCGAGATCGCGGGCATCGTTTTCCCGCCCGAATTCCATGACGGCATCGACGATGGCGAGAGCGGTATTAACTACATGCTCAGCCGCCCCCGCGTAGTGGCCGCCGTGCGCGCAGGCGATAGCGCCACGCGCAGCAGCGCCGAGATCTACGCGCTGATGCCTCTGGAGGCCGACCTGTTCGCCGACGAGACCATCAGCGTGCGCAACATCCTGGCAGCCGTGCACACGCCCGTGATCGGCCCCAAGGAACACACGGCCACCGGGTGGTTTCAGCAGACTGATTTTTCGCTGTGCCAGCGGCATGTGGACGCCGATGGCGACCAGCGCGACGACAACGTGTTCATCACCGTCTGGAAGACCTGGGACTTCTACCTCTCGGTGGCGCAGGTGCGCGAACGCCAGGGGCTGCTGGCGCGCCTGGCCGCCGCCGTACGGGGCCGCAAGCTGCCGACCACCGCGCAGCTCACGCTCTTGTACCGCGCCTACAGCGAAGGCGAGCCCGGCGAATGGCTGCCCCTGGCACCCGACACCGCCCCCGAAGCCTGGCAGGCCTGCACGCTGGCCTGGCGCGGCGTGTTGGACTACCTGCGCAAGGCCGTGGGCCAGCACCGCACCCGCTACCCGCTGTACCAGCGCCTGGTGACCGAGCTGACCGCAGAGCGCATCGAAGAATTCACCACCCTGCCCGTGTTCACCGCGCGCTACAACGACTGGTGGGACAGCGACAAGAACGGCTGGTGGGAAGGCGACGTGTGGGTGGGTGCGCGCCAGCCCTGCATGCACGAAGGCGAGCCTTGGGGCCGCGCCCTCAAGCTCAGCTGGGAAAACGGCGACGAAGCCCCCGGCGACGAAGACGACAACGCCCACAGCGCCTACCAGATCAACGTGGAAGCCGCGCTGGACGGGCCTGCCGTGGTGGAGTTCACCTATGCGCAGCGCCAGAGCGATGCCCGCACCACCCTGCCCCGCAGCGCCGCCGACCACATAACGCGGCTGCTGCGTTTTTACGGTGCGGTCCAATTGCGCGTGCGCGACCAGCACGAACGGGAGCAGGCCCGCCAGGCCGAGGCGCGACGCATTGAAGCCGCCGTGCAGCTGCTGGCCACGCCCCCGCTCGCGTCCGACCTGCCCGATGCAGCGGTATTCCCCGTCGAGCTGATGACGCTGTCCGACCAATGGCAGGCCGACGGGCAAAGCTATGTGGCCGCCATCCGCGCGCACCAGCTCGCCCTGGATGCGGCCGAGGTGCAGAAAGGCAACGGCGATACGGAAGAAGAAGAAGAAGAAGAAGAAGAAGAAGAAGAAAACGAAGACAGCGACCCGCCCTCCGACCCGCGCAAGGCGGCCGCAGCCACCGTGCTGCAGCTGGCCCGCGTGGTCAACACCCACGCCGACGAAGACCTGGCCGACCGCTTTCGCCAGCGCTTTGCATTTGCCCCCGACGCCTTCGTGCGGCACGCCGCCGATGCGGGCCGCTTCATCGGCCCGGTGTTCGCGCTGGAGGACGGCCGCGTGCTGGCGCGCATCGGCGCCCCCTACGACGACATGGCGCACTGGGTGGCCCTGCAGGGCCTGCGGCACATCCTCTTGCCCGCACTGCGCGGCCTCGGCCGCTCGCCCAACCGGCGCTGCTTTGCGCAAAGCGACGGCCAGCATGTCACCACGCACGATGGTTTTGACGGCCCCATCATCGCCCGCTTTGCACTGCCCCAGGGCAACGAAGCACTGCCAGCTCAGGTGGTGGTATCGCCCGGCCCCCTGGGCCAGCGCTGCGACGAGCTGATCCCCTTCAACGACGGCCAGCGTGTGCTGCTGCGCAACCCCACGGGCGTCTATCTGTTGCACGCCGAGGGTGCCGCGGGAGCCAGCAGCCCCGTGCAGCGCATCCACCCGCAAACCTTTGACGAAGACGGCCCCTACACCTGGCCCAAGAACCAGCAGGACGAATCGGTGAACGGCGCCGAGGTCACGATGCTGGCGCTCGACATGCTGCACATGGCCCTGTCACCGGACGAGCGCTACATCGCTGTGGGCGACCAGGACAGCGTGCACATCCTGCTGAACGCCCGAGGCCAGGTGGTGCGCCGCTACGAGCCCCTGTCGTCCTACCCGCACCACACCACCTTTTCACACGACGGCACGCAGCTGTTGGCCAACTCCTGCCACTTCTACGGGGGCTGCACGCTGGCCGCGCCAGTGAGTGAAGCGTTGCCAGACCTCGCGGCAGACAGTGGAGAAGAAGAAACACACGGAGCCCCGGCCATCAACACCCAGTGGCGCGTGTATGCATCTGCCACCCTGCCGGGCATGGTGGTGCTGGGCGATGCCAATGGCTACCTGCACGCCCTCAGCGACGAAGGATGCCCGCTGTGGCGCCACCACATCGGCAGCACCATCAGCGCCATGGACATATCGCCCGACGGCAGCACCCTGTGGGCCGCCAGCTACGGCGGCTACCTGGTGCACCTGGAGCGCGTGGAGACGGGGATGGACCCGTATTCCATCGGCACATCGCCGCATGCAGAGGTGCGGCGGTGGATCTTCTGGAGGGATGAAGTGGGGCCGTTGCGGTGGTAGGCGATGTCGCACTTTGACGGCTATGCATCAGCTTCGGACGCTCGATACAGAAGGGTCAAAGGAATGGGCAAATCATGAGGCCGTATGCGTCTGCAACGGCCTGGGAAGTTCAACATGTCACATCCATGGCGGACCGCTTCAGGTTGATTGCTGCCAGTGAACAAACTGCCGGAATGTCGGTCACCGAGGTCACTGTCATTGAAAGCTGGAAGGGTCGAACGACTGCTGCATCTCCGTCACCCGACTCTCAACACTCGAAAGCCTCGGCGCGCTTCGAGAACTACTCCTAGCGCCCGGAGTACGCGGCTGTGTTCAGTTGGCACGCCGAACTACCATTCAAAGCTGCCGAGCAATTTACTCTTGGATTGACAGAGGACGCAGATGCTGCTAGTTCCCCGCACATGCGTGCGCCAACCCGATACGAATGATGATCGCGCTGATGAGCCGACTCCGCTGAGTGACACGCAAGCGCTGATGGCGTACGTGTTGCTCGGCGATCCCGGCTCGGGCAAGAGTGAGGCCTTTAAGCTGGAAGCCAATGCTGTCGGCGGTCGTCGCATTAGTGCCAGCGATTTCCTTGCGCTTGAGCTCCCTGAACTGAAAGACTCGACGCTGCCGGTGTTCATAGACGGCCTAGACGAAACGCGGGCAGGCATGGTCGACGGTAGGGTGCCCTTGGACAACATACGCAAGAAGCTGCAGCAGTTGGGCTGTCGTAGCTTCCGCCTTTCGTGCCGGGCCGCTGACTGGCTGGGGAATCCGGATGCTGCCAAACTGCAGTCGCTACTACCCGCGAGCGAAAAGGTCCAGGTGTTCTCCCTGCAACCGCTGACCCTTGCCGACGTTGCAGCGATCCTTTCGGTCAACCACGACGTCTCCGATTCGCAGGCCTTCATCTCATCGGCTAAACAACATGGGCTGACCGATCTATTGTTTAACCCTCAGACTCTGGGGATGCTCGCTACAGCAGTCGGCCCGAAAAACTGCTGGCCGGAGACACGGCAGATGGTCTACGAAATGGCGTGCGAGCGCATGGTGCAGGAGCACAACGAGGAGCACTTAGCGGCCACACGAAGGAACGCACCGGATCAAGGCGCGCTCCTGCGGGCTGCCGAGTACCTTTGCGCCATTCAGTTGATCGCCGACCTCGCCGGCTTCACGCACGCGTCGAACCCTCCGAATCGTGTTGTCAGGCTGAACACAGTGCCGAATCCTGAGGCGCTGCCGCTGGAAGAAGCATTGGCCAGCCGTCTTTTCAAGTCGATGGGGCTCGATGTTTTTGCCCCTGTGCATAGAACCGTGGCCGAATTTCTTGCTGCGCGCTGCTTGGCTGATCGCCTTCAGAAACAGCTCTCGGTGCGGCGTGTGCTCGCGCTGATCTGCGGTTCGGACGGGGGAATAGTCAGCAGCATGCGCGGCTTGGCCGGCTGGCTGGCATCAATGTCTGTCGCAACGCGGGTCACTTTCGCTCGGCTTGATTCGCTCGGTGTCCTCCTTTACGGGGATGCTAAGAATTTCTCCGTCGCCGAGAAGTCAGCATTAATGGAGCAGCTTGGCGGTGACATCTCGGTTTCAACGTCGTTCCGCTGGTATGAATGGGAAGGCAGGCCGTTTGCAGCGTTGGTCACTCCCGAAATGCATTCGATTGTCAGTCAGCGATTGGCTGATGCCGATCGCTCTGAGAACCATCAACTCCTTGTGCTCGCTCTGCTTGAAGGGTTACTCAATACACCTCAGGACGCAGAACTCACGCCTCTACTGCTGTCGATGGTTCGGGATGCATCCCGTTGGTCAGCCGTACGAGGGAGGGCCCTAAAGGTCTGTCTGCGCTGGGTTGGAGTGGATGATCCATCCCTGCGGGGCTTGCTGAACGATGTCCATTCAGGCGTGGTGGCAGACAGCGACGACGAGCTCCTTGGCGCATTGTTGAAGGCCATGTATCCGCGGGCGCTAATGTCCGCAGAACTACCTGCATTCCTTCACCCGCGGAAACGAGAAAATCTCATCGGTAGCTACACGATGTTTTGGCGGCATGGCTTGGACCAGGTTGACGTAGCAGAAGTGCCGGGGTTGCTGGATGCCTTTGCGGCGAGTACAGAACTACGTAGGGGGGAACCCTTGCGGGAGTACACCAAGGCCGTCGGTAGTCTGCTGGTTCGCGTACTCAAGGAAGATTCGGGAGACATCCCGGATGAGCGATTGCTGAACTGGTTGGACGCCGCTTGCGGCAAGTACGCGGACAGCTTGCTGGAAGACGACCACAAGCAAAGGGTCCAACAATGGCTGCAAGCCCACCCGCAACGCTATTTCTCATTGCTTGACCTCGCTTTGAGCCGGTGGGCTAGTGAGCAGAATTCTGTGTGGCAGGCCTTGGGCCGGATGCACCATGCGAGGGCGCCTTCGAATGCGGTGCTGTGGTGGCTCGCCAAAGCCCAGACAACCGAAGATGAGGCGCGGGCGCGGTTGTATTTCCTTCAGGCCGTTGACGCCATCCCGGGCGACCCCGGGACGGAGCTTGAGGACATGCTGATCGCGTGCGAAAGCCTGAGTGCGGCACGTGGATGGCAAGTCTCGCTCGCTGACAGACTTACATGCAGTTTCGAACAATGGAAGTGGAAGTTAGACGAGGCGGCACACCGACAGGAGCGCGCGCGGGAAGCTGCCGAACGGCGCAACTTCTTTCGAGCACGAATAAGCGAGTTCGCCCTGCCGCTGGTACCGGTGGACCTGCTTGACACCGTGGCCGAGGTTTACGAGCACAGACACTGCGACATTGATGGCGAAACGCCGCAGGAACGGCTGGCCAGCCTCTTCGCGGAGGACGAGGAACTGATTCAGGCTGCGCTAACGGCGCTGCACAACACGATCAATCGTGAGGACTTGCCGACCGCGCAAGAGACCCTGGCGGTCATCGCTGAGGGCAAGAGGATGATGCTGAACTCGCCAGCGCTGATAAGCCTGGAGCTTGCATATCGCCAGGACCATGCGTTCCTCGACTCGATGTCGGATGACCGTCTGGTGGCAGCATTGGTGGCGCACTGGGTAAGCTCAGTTGAAGACCATGACACATGGGTGGCGGCGGCTGTCGCATCACGGCCACAGTGCATAGCTGATGCCCTGAGTGCCTATCTCACGGCCGCGATGCAGTGGAAAAACCGCAGTCCGTATGTCACCCACCTCTTTCGCGATCAGGCCTATGCCGAAGTTACGAAAAGGTGCCTGCTGTCGCTCCTGGCGCGGTTCCCCCTGCGTGCAGGTCCCAACCTTCGCAGTGCACTCGATGACATGCTGACTACTGCGCTCACACTGCCATTGCGCAATGAGTTGCTTCCCCTTATCAAGATTCGACTCGACGCGCCGAAGGTGGACGGACCGCAGCGCGCAAGCTGGTTGGCTGCGGGCTTATTCCTGGATCCCGATCACTACATGCCGCTTGCAAGCTGTTATTTGCAGCACCGCCCGCCTGCCACCCAACACCTCGCCGATTTCCTGCACTACCGGAGCGAGGTCGGTGGCGAGGCCATTCCGCAGCCATCGAAGGTCCTGGCATTCCTGATCGAACACTTCGGGGTTGGGTGCTCTCCAGCGCGGTCCACTGGCTCCGGGTGGGTGAGCCCCGTTATGAATCGTGCCGATCTCGTCAGGGACTTCCTCGCGGATTTTTCGGGCAGGCCAGATGTTGAGAGCGCCGAGCAGCTAAAACGCCTTGAGGGCCTGCCGGCTCTCGCTGAGTGGGCTCCAAGGCTGCGGGAGGCCCGAGCTGCACAGCAGGTCGTCCGGCGTGATGCAATTTACGAGACACCAATGTGGGCGCAGGTCTGCGCTGTCTTGCAGCAGGGGATGCCTTCTAGCTCGGCGGAGATCGCCGCCGTAGTGAACGACACAATTGAAGACCTGAAAGAACAGGTTTGCCGCAGCGACCTGAACCTGAACTATCAATATTGGAATACCGATTCGCACAAGAAGGCGACGACCCCTCGCCATGAAGAGCTATGCCGCGACGCGCTTGCAGATCAGTTGCGTGTTCGGGTTGAGCGATTCGAAATTGCCTGCTTGCCTGAGACTCACCACGCCGACGGCAAGCGCTCCGACGTGTGGTGCACCACCGGCACACGGGGCGGCGTGCCGATCGAGGTCAAGCTTGATCGGCACGCCGAACTTTGGACAGCTACTCGGGGCCAGCTGATCGCGCGCTATGCGAGTGATCCGCGGGCGAGGGGGCGGGGGATATACGTGGTGCTATGGTTCGGTGACCCTAGTCGGGTTCCCCTTTCGCCCTCGGGCGTGCGACCGCAGACGCCCGAGGAACTCCAGTCAATGCTTGAAGCAGGCTTGTCGGAAGACGAGAAGCGTTTGGTGGCAATTCACGTGCTCGATTGTTCGGTGCGCACTGGGAAATAGGCCAGTACAGCCATCACCCAGTGACCGCATCGCTTTGAGTTCTTGCATGGCGGATATGGGTCGGCATCGCTAGTGAAGGTGATAAGGAAGCGGTCAGTGGCTCGGCGCCCGCCGGGTCGCGGATGCCCTATGACCGCACTACTTCGTTCAGCCGCCATTCGTGCCATAGCCGGTTGCCGTACCCAATATCCGCAGTATGGCAGTCAGTGCGAGTACTCCCGCCGCCGGCAAACGGCTCCAACCGCTGCATAGCCGTTATCCAGCTCGTGAAGATGCGAGATGGCAACGGGTTGATAGTCGCCATCCGCACGGTGGCTATTGGCAAGGCTTTCACCGCGATGGCTGCCAGCCATGTTCGCAAGGAACGCCAACAGCTGCCCATGCGCCGATAGGCGCAGCCACCCACAACCCCGCCCCTCAAAAATGCGGCCCAGGCCCCTCCTGTGCCAGCGCATCCTGCGCATTGCGCAGCGGGCAGACCTTGAGCGACAAACAACCGCAGCCAATGCATCCATCCAGCTGGTCGCGCAGCGCCGTCAGCGTGCGGATGCGCTCGTCCAGGTCGTCGCGCCAGCGGGCGGAGAGGCGGCGCCAGTCGGTCACCGTGGGCGTGCGCCCGGCGGGCAGCGCCTGCAAGGCTTCGGCAATGGCGGCCAGGGGCACGCCCATGCGCTGCGCCACCTTGATCACCGCCACGCGGCGTAGCACGGAGCGCGGGTAGCGCCGCTGGTTGCCCGCATTGCGCGCGCTGGCGATCAGCCCGCGCGATTCATAAAAATGCAGGGCTGACACGGCCAACCCGCTGCGGCTGGCGACCTCGCCCACCGACAGCTCGGATTTTTCGCACAGCTCGGACGGGTCAGCCTGCGCGTCCGCTACCACGCGGGCAACGGGAATGCGAGGCTTGCCTGGTTTCACAACAGCTTCTGCAAGGGCTTTCTTCACGGAGATTGACCTCAATTTAACTTGAGGTTTGATACTAACCCACGAAGCCCTTGCAACCGCCGCCGATGCCGCTGCGACTGCGGTCGCCCAGGCTTTCCGGCAATTCCACCTTGGGTTTCACCTTCACATCCCCTCTCAGGATTTCTGCACCATGCGCCTTGATACCGCAACAACCCAGCGCCCCGCCACGGCAACTTCCGCGCTGCGCTTCATCAACCCGCCGGGCCTGTACGACCCGCGTGCCAATGGCTACACCCATGTGGTGGTGGCGCCCGCCCCGGCACGCACTGTCTTTGTGGCGGGCCAAGGTGGCGAGAACGCGGCGGGCCAGCTGTCTGCCGACTTTGGCGAGCAGCTGCGCCAGGCGTTCACCAACCTGCGTATCGCATTGGCAGGCGCGGGGGCCAACGTGCATGACGTGGCCAAGCTCACCGTGCTGGTGGTGGACCACACCGAGCAGCGCCTGGCGTTGTTCAGCCAGGCGGTGCGCAGCCTGTGGCCCGATGGGGCGGCACCGGCCTGCACGCTGATCCCGGTGCCCCGGCTGGCGCTCGACGGCATGCTGATTGAAATCGAGGCCACAGCAGTGATGCAGGCATGAGCTGTGCATGCACACCACCCCAAGCAACCACTGTCCCCAAGATGAGCACTCCACCGCACTCCCGCTCCGCATCCACCACACCATCCAGCACGCCCCGCGCAGAGGCGCCAGGCCTCAGCACGCCGGTGCTGCTG
Source organism: Acidovorax facilis (assembly GCF_023913775.1). Taxonomy (GTDB): domain Bacteria; phylum Pseudomonadota; class Gammaproteobacteria; order Burkholderiales; family Burkholderiaceae_C; genus Acidovorax; species Acidovorax facilis. The sequence continues at coordinate 11,744 of NZ_JAMXAX010000040.1, read as the reverse complement.
CTCATGGCCGTGGCCTGCGGGTTGTGCGCGGGCAGCAATTACTTCAACCAGCCCCTTCTGCACTCCATTGCCACGCAGTTGCAGGTGCGTGACGCCTCGGCGGCGCTCATCGTCACGCTGGCGCAGGTGGCCTACGCGGCGGGTTTGTTGTTGTTGGTGCCGCTGGGTGACATGCTGGAGCGGCGGCGGCTCATCACCACGCTGATGTTGCTGGCGGCCCTGGGGCTGTTCACCAGCGGGTTTGCGGGCAGCTACGCCCTGCTGGCGCTGGGCACGGTGCTGACGGGGCTGTTCTCGGTGGCTGCGCAGGTGCTAGTGCCGTTGGCGGCCACGCTGGCTGCACCGGGCCGCAGTGGGCGCGCGGTGGGGCTGGTGATGAGCGGGCTGCTTGTGGGCATTCTGGCGGCGCGCAGTGTGGCAGGACTGCTGTCTGAACTGGGCGGCTGGACGCTGGTGTACCGCGTGGCGGGCGTGGCCATGGTGGCCGTGGCGCTGGCGCTGTGGTGGGTAATGCCCCGCTCGCGAAACGCTGGGCGGGCCCAGGGGTATGGCCAGGTGCTGCGCTCTCTGGGCACGCTGGCCCTGCGCCACCCCCGGCTGCGCAGCCGGGCCTTGCTGGGCGGGCTGTCGTTTGCGTCGGTCAGCGTGTTGTTCTCCACCATGGCGCTGTTGCTGGCGGGGCCTGCCCACCGCCTGGGCGATGCGGGCATCGGCCTGGTGGGGCTGGCGGGCGTGGCCGGTGCACTCATGGCCAATGTGGCGGGCCGCATGGCCGACCGTGGTCAGGCCCAGGTGGCCACGGCCGTTTCGGTAGGGTTGCTGCTGCTGGGCTGGGGCGCGCTGTGGCTGGGCGCCACCAGCCTGGTGTGGTTTGTAGTGGGCATGCTGGTGGTGGACCTGGCGCTGCAGGGCGTGCACATCAGCAATCAGAACGTGATCTACCGGCTGGACCCCACGGCCCGTGCGCGCATCAACGCGGTGTACATGACCAGCTACTTCACGGGCGCGGCCAGCGGGTCGGCGCTCGGGTCCGTGGCCTGGCTATGGGGCGGCTGGGGCGCCACCTGTGCGCTGGGTGGGAGCATCGCGGTGCTCAACGCCCTGGCGCTGGCGCATGACCAGCGCCTGGCTCTGCGAGCGCATCCTGCGGCAGCGAACCCCGCTGCGGGGCAGTCCGCCATACGCTGAAAGGGGCCGGTTTGTGACGTACCATTCCGGCACGGTCCCATTCCGAGACCTTTATAGGAGGCACCATGGCCAAAGGCGAACAACGCAGCAACAAGATGGCAAAGAAACCCAAGAAGGACACTTCGCTGCCCAAGGAAAGCGGCGGCTCTGACCGCCCCATGCCACCGGTGACCGCCGTCATCCCGCGTGGCAAAGAGAAGAACAAGTAAGTCACCCAGCACCCGCAGGCCGTGGCGCTGAGGCGCGCATGCGCCGACAAGCCGTTTGCTATCATAAAGATAGCTGCCAGCGCTTTACCAATAAGCGCTGGCAGCTATTTTTGCTTGAAATTCAGCCTTCATCCTCCACGGTGGCGGTGCCCACCAGCGCTGCACGGGCCAGCCAGTCGGTGTCGGGCTCGGGGCGCCCGAAGAGGTAGCCCTGGTACACGATATCGGGTGCGCGTTGGCTCAGGAAATCCGCCTGATCGCGGGTCTCGACCCCTTCCGCCACCACGCGCAGGCCGAAGTGGCGGGCCACCGACAGGATGCCTTCCACCAGCACGCCATCGTCGGCATTGGTGGGGGCGTCGCGCACAAAGGAGCGGTCGATCTTGATCTCCTGGATCGGCAGGCGCTTGAGATAGGCAAGCGACGAATAGCCCGTGCCAAAGTCGTCCAGCGACATGTCCACCCCCAGCGCCGCCAGCTCGCCCATCTTGGCCACGGCGTCGTCAAAGTCGTCGATCACCAGGCCTTCGGTCACCTCCAGGGTGAGCAGGCGCGGGTCGGCGCCGCTGGCAGCCAGCATGGCGCGCAGCTGCGGCACAAAACCCGCCTGCCGGAACTGCCGGGCACTCAGGTTGACCGAGAGCCGCAGTCGCCGCTCCTGAAACAATGGCTGCGCCAGCAGCGCGCAGGCATGGGAGAGTACCCAGCCGCCCAGGCTCACGATCAGGTCCGACTCTTCCGCCACGGGGATGAACACGCCCGGCGCCACCAGGCCGTCGCGCGGATGCTGCCAGCGCACCAGCACCTCAGCCCCGGTGATCTGGCCCAACACGTCTACCTGCGACTGCAGGTACAGCCGCAGCTCGCCCGCGCCGATGGCCTGGCGCAGCTCGCGCTCCACGCGAAAGCGCTGCTCGGCCGCCTCGCCCATGCCCTGCTCGAAGAAGGCCGCCCGCCCACCACCGGCCTGCTTGGCGCGGTGCAGCGCCGTGCCTGCACGGCGCAGGGCGTCGTGCGCAACATCGTTGGCACTTTGCGGGTAGAGCGTGATGCCCACGCTCGCACCCAGCTGGGCTTCTTCGGTGCCGTTGTCTTGCAGGTGCAGCGGCCGCAGCAACGCTGTCTGCAGCTTTTCGGCAAATGCCAGGGCACGCCGGCCCGCCAGCGAGGCGTCTGCGCCCAGGCCGTGCAGCACCACGGCAAATTCGTCGCCCGCCACACGCACCAGCAGGCCCTGGGGGGGCAGTATCTCGGACAGGCGCAGCGCCACGGCGCACAGCAGGCGGTCGCCCATCTCGCTGCCGCGTGCATCGTTGAAGGTGGTGAAGCGGTCCAGGTCCAGCAGCAGCAGCGCGTGTTGCGTGGTGGGCGGGCGGCCCGCGCGGCCCTGCAGCGCAGACAGTCGCTCCATCAGCGTGAAGCGGTTGGGCAGGCTGGTGAGGCTGTCGAAATGCGCCAGGCGATGAATTTCCTGCGCTGCGCGCTTGCGCTCGGTGACGTCCTGCTTGAGCTCTACATAGTGGCTGATGTGGCCGTCGGGCTGGCGGATGGGGGCCACCACCACGGCCTCGGCAATCTCGGCGCCGTCCTTGCGGCGGTTGACCTGCTCGCCCGCCCAGCTCTCGCCGCGTGCCAGAGTGGCGCGCAGGCCGTCCCGCTGCGCGGGCGCCAGGCCATTGCTGGAATAGTCGGCCGATGCCTTGCCCACCACTTCATCGCGCTCATAACCCGTGCGGCGCACGAAGGCGTCATTCACGTACTCGATGTCTTCTTTCAGATCGGTAATGACGATGCTCTCGGGGCTTTGCTCCACCGCCCGCAACAGCTTGCGCAGTGCGGCCTCGCTGGCAGCCAGGTTGGTAGCGGTCTGCTGCGCCTCCTGCACCCGGCTCATGTAGTTGCGGCGCGACAGCAGCGTGGCCGCTGCCGTCAGCACCAGAATGCCTGCCAGGTACACCGCACCGGCCACCCGGTTGGCCACCTGCACCGGCTTGAACATGCCCTGGATGTCGGCCCAGATGAACCCCAGGAACAGCAGCGCCGTGAGCCCCACCAGTGTCAGGGTGGCCCTGGCCCCCAGCAGCCAGCCGGCCAGCACGATGATCACCGGGTAGTTGAGCAGGTTGGGGCCGTTCACACCGCCATTGCGGGCCGCCACCAGCGACACCGATACCCACACGCCCCACACCAGCAGGTGGGCCGCCTGCGTCCAGCGCTGCTGGCGCGCCAGCCACAGCGCTGAGCCCCCCACCAAGCCCGCCACCAGATTGAGCGCCACACGCGCAGGCTGCACGGGGTCGTCAAACATCAGCAGCACGCCGATGACGCCACCGAGCAGCATCACGGCCCACCCTGCCACACGCACCAGATGGCGTGTGGTGGCGTCTTCGTGGTCGGGCAGCGGAACGGCGGGGGCTTCGGCCATGGCGACGGGGGTAGCAGGGGGAAGGCCATCGTAACCGCAGCCTTAGAACCTGTTCAAGTTCTTAGAACCTGTTCAAGATCTTTTCGGGGTCGCACAAGTGCCTTGCCGGGATGGGATGCAAGGCGCGGTGAGCGGCCAATAGCCCGGCTATTGGCAAGCGCCGCAACGCCGCAGACCGCCCGGCAAGGCACTTGCCCGAAGGGTTGGAGTGAAATCGGGCGATTGAATGCCTCGGCTGCTTGCATGGGCATGAGCCCATGCGGCGCATCCGAAGCTTCCACTCATCCCGATTGCACTCCAATGCGATCCCCGAAAAGATCTTGAACAGGTTCTTACGGATCGGCTACCTGCAAAACGCCAGCAGCGGCGGCCACGCAACGCCGACGGCGGGCATCCTGCGCGCCCGCTGGGATGCGCCGGGAACCCGGTCAGTCCGTGCCGTCGTCGCTGCCCGGCGCAGGCTCCCGCACACCCGAGCCCTTGCCTTTGGACTTGGCGCGCGCATCTTTTTTGGCCTGGCGCTTGGCGTCTTCGGCCAAGCCCGCAGCGCGCCAGGCTTCAAACTCGGTGGGCGTCTCCAGCGTGATGCGGCCCAGGATGGCGGTGCGGAAATCCGTCATCACGATCTCGGCCGTCTTTTGCAGGTTGACCTTGCCGCCGCCCAGCATGGCACCGCGTTTGCGGCCAATGGCTTCGAGCAGCTCTTCGTCGTGCATCGTTGCCACGGCCCCCTCGGGCAGGCCCAGTTTGTAGCGAGCCTCCAACAGTGGGGCGTAGTTTTTCTGCAGGCGGCGCAGCAGCTCCAACGCCACCAACTCCTCGTCGTAGGCATTGCGGCCCACCGCGCCGCTGGCGGCCAGGTTGTAGCCGCTTTCGGGCACCACAATGCGCGGCCACAGCATGCCGGGCGTGTCCCACAGGTAGAAGTCGTCGGCCAGGGTGATGCGCTGTTCCAGCTTGGTGATGCCGGCCTCGTCGCCCGTCTTGGCCTGGCGCTTGTTGCTGAGCGTGTTGATGAGCGTGGACTTGCCCACGTTGGGCACGCCGCAGATCAGCACCCGCATGGGCTTGGCCATGCCGCCCCGGTTGGGCGACAGCAGGTGGCACGCGTCAATCAGCTTGCGCGTGGGGGCCGGGTCGGACGCATCGAGTGGCAAGGCGCGCGTGTCGCTCTGGGCGTTGTACCAATCCACCCACTGCGCCGTGCGCTCGGGGTCGGCCACGTCCTGCTTGTTGAGCACCTTGAGCGTGGGCTTGTGGCCGGTGATCTCGGCCAGCAGCGGGTTGGCGCTGGAGCCGGGCAAGCGGGCGTCCAGCACCTCGATCACCACGTCAATGTCCTTGATGCGTTCGGTGATGGCTTTGCGGGTCAGGTGCATGTGACCGGGGAACCACTGGATGGCCATGCGAGGTACTTTCTTGTGTTTTCAAATCAATCTGAGGGTGGCAAGGATAATCGCGGTCCCACTTGCCCTACGCCACGGCGTTGTTTGACCTTCATGCCAGCCCCTCTCGACACCCCGCGCAAAGCCACCGCCGCCAAGGCCCACAAGGATCTGCTGTTCAAGAGCGTGACCTTGGCCCTGATTGGTCTGGTCATCCTGCTGGCGCCGTACGTCGCCCGCTCTGCCAGCGTGCGCGATCTGATGAGCCAGGCGGCCCTGGTGGGCTGGTTTGCGCTGGTGCTGGGCATTGCGTTTGGGGTGCAGTACGCCGTGCGCCGCGCCAAGTCCGGGCGCCACAAGCCGTGAGTTCACTCACCATGGCAACCCCGGCCCGCGCTGTAGACGGCGCGACCGCGCAGCAGATGTTCCAGTCGCTGCAGCAACGCGCTGCAGACATGGGCATTGCGCTGCGCACCCCGCCGCCCGAGCCCACCACCTGCTGTGGGCGCGGGTGCAATGGCTGCGTGTGGGAGGGGTTTCTGGACGCGGCCGAATACTGGCGGCAAGAGGCGCTGCTGCAGCTGCAAGGCTGAAATTAGTGCAAAAACAGGCTCTTCTAGCGAATGCTAGTGATGCCTCTTTAATCGCGCCCCATGGCCCTGATCTTTAAGGTACGACGCCTTTGCGTCTGCCCCAGGAGAAGGCCATGCGACAGCAACAGATGACGCGCTTGATCCACAGCTTGCCCCAGCTGACGCACCACCAGCGCCAGCAACTGGCAAGCTCCCTGCAGGTGCTGCTCGATCACAGTCAAGCCATCGCCGTTGTAGAAGCGCACAGCGGCGGTTCCCGGGCTTGCCCGCATTGCAACAGTTCCCTGCTTGTCAAGAACGGCTCGGCCAATGGGCTTCAACGCTTCAAGTGCCGCCATTGCGCGCGCACCTTCAACGCCTTGACTGGAACACCGCTGGCGCGTTTGCATCTGCGGGACAAGTGGATGGGTCAGACACAAGCTTTGGGCGAAGGCCTCTCGCTCAATCAGGTGGCCCAGCGCCTGGGCGTGGCACAAAGCACCGCCTTTCGCTGGCGTCACCGCTTCCTGGCCTGCCCAAGCAACCAGCAGGCTCGCCAGCTTGTGGGCATTGCCGAGGCCGATGAGTCCTACTTCCTGGTCTCCTGCAAGGGTCAAAGAGGGTTGCTGCGCAAGGCCCGTCGCCGGGGAGGTAAAGCGCTGGCTGGCTGCAAGGGTTCGGAGTACACACCCGTACTGATGGCGCGAGACCGTGCGGGAGCAACGGTCAACCTCATCCTGGAGACGAACAAGGCCGTCAGTGTGCAAGCGGCACTCAAGCCCTTGTTGCCACCGGACACCATCCTGTGCACCGATGGCAGCGTCACTCTGGCCAGTGCAGCGCGGCTCTTGGGTGTGCAGCACCAGGCAGTGAACGTGAGCCGGGGCCAGCGGGTGAGCGGCCCCTGGCATGTGCAGAACGTCAATGCCTATGTCAGCAGGCTGCGCGGCTGGATGCAGCACTTCAAGGGCGTTGCAACGAAATACCTTGATTCGTACCTGGGGTGGTTCAGGTTGTTGGACCGATCAGGCCCGATGGGCCCACAGCCCGCGCTGGTGCTGGGTGCGGCCATGGGGAATCAAGACGTCACTAGCATTCGCTAGAAGAGCCCAAAAACAGCCTCTAGCGCTTGATGGATAAGCGCAGACAGCTATCAAATTAAGAGCATCTGGCAGCCCGCCTTGCAGCAGATGTCGGCTGAAACTGTCGCAGCCCAAGGCCAGTGCCACCGTGGAACTGGCTTCGCCAGGCCACCGGTGGCGTCCCCCTTGGGGGAAGCGGCGCAGCCGCTCAGGGGGTCAACTCCTTCACCGCCATGTACTGCTCGCGCCATTCCTCAAACGGCAGCGTGTCTGCCGCCTCGATGGCTTTCTGCGCGGCAATCGATTCATCTGCCATCGACAGGAAGCGCGCCTGCTGTTCAGGCGTCCACGGCAAGCCCAGCAACGCGTCGCGCGCAGCGATGGACTGCTGGCGGGCAAAGGATTCAAAGCTGTTGTGGTGGCTCTGCACGATGCTGTCGAGAACGCGGGCCGATGGTGTGCGCTCGGGCGCAGCCATCAGCGCGCGGGCATCGCGCAACGCGGTGCTGTAGTCGTCGGTGCCATGGGTGGCATCCAGCGCGGCAGCCAGCGGCTCGCAGGCGGCCAGCACCTCGGCACCCCATTCGGTCAGCGGCACGCTCTGGCCGTTGCGCGACAGGTGCAAACCGGGCTCGCGGCCACGCTCTGCGGTGAGGTGCTGGTTCTGCTTGAGTTCGGCAATTTCGGCCGGTGTGTCGGGCGGGCTGTCGGACAGCAGGCAGTGCAGCAGGAACACATCCAGCAGGCGCATGGTGGGCGCGGTGATGCCCACGGGCACAAACGGGTCCAGGTCCATCAGGCGCACTTCGACGTATTCCACACCCCGCTCGCGCAGCGCGTGCAGCGGGCGCTCACCGGTGCGCACGGTGCGCTTGGGGCGGATGGTGCCGTAGAACTCATTTTCGATCTGCAGCAGGCTGGTGCCCAGCTGGTTGTAGTCGCCGCCCGGGTTGCGCACGCCCACGGTTTCATACGCGGGGTACGGCTTGGTCAACGCCTCGTGGAGCGAATTGGCGTAGCCCGTGAGGCCGTTGTAGCTCACGGCCAGCGTGGCCTGCGCGTCGCTCTGGTAGCCCAGGCGGCCCATGCGCAGCGACGTGGCGTGGGGCAGGTACAGCGCGCTGCCGCCCTCCATGGGCTGCAGTCGGTGCTCTCGGCCTTCTACAAAACAGGGGCACAGCGCGGGGGACGCGCCAAACAAATACAGCAGCACAAACGCATGGCGGCGGAAGTTGCGAATCAGCGCGAAATACTGCTCGCTGTCTACGCCCGGCAGCGACCAGTTGTAGTGAATGCCCGAGATGGTCTGCATGCGGCGGCCATAGCGGTGGCCCAGGCCCATGCGGTACACGCTCTTGGCGCGGCCCACATTGGAGCTGCCGTAGCGGCCAATCGGAATCGTCTCGTCGGTGGGCAGGCCGCAGGGCATGCTGGAGGCCCACAGCAGCTCGCCGCCGCTGTCCTTGAGGGTGTGGTGCACAAACTGGTGCACCTCGGTCAGCTCATCCAGGCACTGCAACACGCCCTTGTGGGCGCCGGTGATCAGCTCCAGCTGCGACTCGCTGTAATCGGTCGTGATCAGCGGGTGCGTGAGGGCAGAGCCCAGGGCCAGCGGGTGGGGGGTAAGGGCCAGGCCGCCGGTGGGCAGCACGCGCAGCCCTTCCTTTTCGATGCCGCGGCGAATCCCCCCCAGGGCGTCCGCCGGGTAGGCGGCCAGTCTCTCGTGCAGTGTGCTCATATGTTTATACCGATCCAACTTCTGTCGGCCCGGAACTTAGCACGTTGAGCGCTGGCCCGCCTCTGGGGAAATCAAGCCCTTGCGGCCAAGGCCTTTCCAACTTCGTTGGTTCCTTGGGCTGCGCCACTTTGTGGTACTTGCTCGCCGGCACGGTCCGTCACCTGGGCCAGGTGGGCCGCCAGTTGCTCGGGCACATCAGCGCCAATGCCCAGATGAACGCCCTGCGTGAGGGTGATGTGGGCGGCCTCGAACGTGCCCGCACCCGCACACAGGATGGTGCGCGTGGGCGCGCTTTCATGGGCCAGCACCAGCATGGCGGGCACCACGGCCTCGGGCTTCAGGGCGTCCAGCACTTCCTGGGGCATCAGGCCCTCGGTCATGCGCGTGGCGGCCGTGGGGGCCAGGGCATTGACGTGGATGTTGTACTTGGCGCCTTCGATGGCCAGGGTCTGCATCAGCCCCACCTGGGCCAGCTTGGCCGCGCCATAGTTGGCCTGGCCGAAGTTCCCGTACAGGCCGGTGGACGACGTGGTCATCACGATGCGGCCATATTGCTGGGCCACCATGTGCGGCCACACGGCCTTGCAGCAGTTGGCGGCGCCCATCAGGTGCACATCCACCACCAGGCGGAAGTCGTCCATGCTCATCTTGGCGAACGACTTGTCGCGCAGGATGCCCGCGTTGTTGACCAGCACATCCACCCGGCCCCAGGCATCGATGGCCTGCTGCACCATGGCCTCGACTGCGGCAAAGTCGGTGACGGATGCGCCGTTGGCCAGCGCCTCGCCGCCCGCAGCACGGATCTCATCGACCACGGCCTGCGCGGCACTCACGGTACCGCCGCTGCCGTCCACCGCGCCGCCCAGATCGTTGACCAGCACCTTGGCGCCGCGCGCTGCCAAAGCCAATGCATGCTGGCGGCCCAGGCCACCGCCTGCGCCCGTCACGATGGCCACACGGCCTTTGAAATCAATACCCATGGTGAAGGTTCTCCTGTCCTGTTGTCTTGGTTGGTCCATCAATCAGTGGAATAGAAACGAAACGCATCTCTCTAAACCGCCTCTGGCGCCCAGCCCCAATGTGCGGGCACCGCGCGGTGCACTGTAAGCCACGCGGCGCTGGCCGCCGGTTGCGCAGGCGACTGAATAAATGAAGGCATATCCGTCTAAAACCCTGCGTTCCCAGAGGCCCGTGCACAGCTGCGGCGCATTGGGAATAATCAGCCTCGCAATCCCGTTCCGGGGGCTTGCTGCCGCAGCGGCACCCCTTTACTCACCATTTCATAGCTAACAGCGCTTATAAATCAAGCGCCAGCGGCCATTTTTACCAAGGATTTCCCATGAAAGCAGTCTGGAACGGCGTAGTAGTTGCCGAAAGCGACGACACCGTGGTGGTGGAGGGCAACCACTACTTCCCCGAAAGCGCGCTCCACCGCGACTACTTCACCTTCAGCAACCACAAGACCACCTGCGCCTGGAAGGGCCAGGCCAGCTACCTGTCGCTGCTGGTCAACGGCGAAATGAACACCGACGCCGCCTGGTTCTACGCCGACCCCAAGCCCGAAGCCGAAGAAATCAAAGGCCGCGTGGCGTTCTGGAAGGGCGTGAAGGTCACCCCCTGAACACCCTGCAGCCACCACCTGCGGGTTATCCCTGCCAGCACTGGACAATCATGTGGATAAGTTTTGACAAGCCCTGTATGACAACGCCAAGTGCTTGATTTGTAAAGGATCACCCTGCACTGCCTCATTTTTGGGCAACGCAGAACATCATGGCGATGGTTATCCCGTTCTGCACTGGACAATGGTGTGGATAACCTTGGATAAGCCTTGTATGGCCGCTTTAAGTGATTGATTTACAAAGAATATCCTTGTGACGCTCAAAAAACAGGCAATTACAAAACCCGATCAACCCCCGCTGCCATCACCCCCAAACGGCCCCAAAAACCCCCGGTTATCCCTTCCCGGACTGGACAATCTTGTGGATAACTCTGAACAAGCCTTGTATGACAGTTTTAAGTCATTGATTTACAAGGAAACTTCTTATGCCGCCTAAAAAACAGGCAGTGCAGCCGGGACAAAGCATCTGAGGTACAGTCCCCGTCGGCATTCATCGAAGTGCTCTCCATTTCATAGCTACCAGCGCTCACCAGATAAGCGCTAGACGCTAAAAATACCAAAATATTTAGTGACCACCGCCCCCCTCCAGCACAGCCCCGCCGCCGAACGCAACCAGGGCCCCATCCTGGCGAAGCTGCTGGCCCTGTTGCCACCTACCGGCGCCGCGCTGGAGATTGCCAGCGGCACCGGCCAGCACGCCGCGCACTTTGCAAGCGCCCTGCCCGGCTGGACCTGGCAGCCCACGGACCTGCACAACACGCACTTCGCGTCAATCACCGCCTGGGCCGAGCAGGCAGGTGCCCGCAACGTGCGGGCGCCACAGCGGCTGGACGTGCTGCATGACCGCTGGCCCAGCGAAGGCCCGGCGTTCGGCGCCGCGTCGTTCGACCTGGTCTACTGTGCCAACATGCTGCACATCGCGCCCTGGGCCTGCTGCACGGGGCTGATGCAAGGCGCCGCCCGCCACCTGACGCCGGGCGGCCACCTCGTCACCTACGGCCCGTACCTGGAAGATGGCGTGCCCACCGCGCCTGGCAACCTGTCTTTCGACGCCAGCCTGCGCGCACAAGACGGCGACTGGGGCATCCGCCGCATCGAAGACGTGGCCGCCGTCGCCGCCCAGGCCGACCTGCAACTGGCCGCACGGCATGCGATGCCCGCCAACAACCTGCTGCTGGTTTGGACACACGCCTCCCGCAACGCTTGAAGAAACGCACCCCATGAACACACCCACCGCAGCCCCCTTTTTCATCGCCAAGGTCGAGCCCGACGGCCAGCAATGCGACGCCTGGCCCGAGCAGCCCCTGCTGTTGTCGCTGGAGCAAGGCGGCATCGACTGGCCCAGCTCCTGCCGCAACGGCACCTGCCGCACCTGCCTCGGCATGCTGATCGAAGGCGAAGTGCGTTATGCCATCGAATGGCCCGGCCTGTCCGCCGAAGAAAAGGCCGAGGGCTGCGTGCTGCCCTGCGTGGCCTACCCGGCAAGCGACGTGCGGTTGCAAGCGCAAAGCATCTGACGTTGGCTGA
>NZ_JAMXAX010000409.1 GCF_023913775.1 Acidovorax facilis | reverse complement strand
CAACCGCTGCGTGCCGCGCGCGGCCCCACACCTAAACCATTGAAGTGGGCAGGAAGGTCTCTTTTGAAGTTTTGACAACTAGCGCGCCCCCGGTCGCTGGCGGTTTTTTACTACCCAACCGGGGGGGCTTTCTGCATTCGATCTGGCGCAGGCCAGAGGGATGGTCGCGTCTGTCAACTATGCAAAAGGAGTTCCACATGTCCAAGACCCAAACATCGGCGCAAGTGATTGCCAGGGCCGCCCAGAA
>NZ_JAMXAX010000408.1 GCF_023913775.1 Acidovorax facilis | reverse complement strand
GGTGCCTGGCGCATGCGCGCCGCAAGTTCGATGAACTGGCCAAAGCTCATGCAAGCCCGGTAGCTGCACAGGCCATCCAGCGCATGGCCGCGCTGTACCGAATCGAGCAGCAAGCGCGGGAGATGACAGCGGCGGATCGGTTGGCACTACGCCAGTTGCACGCACAGCCGCTGTGGGACGAGTTGCATGTGTGGCTGCGGCTGGAGAGAGCCCGGGTGGCGGACGGTGGGGGCATCGCCGCTGCTCT
>NZ_JAMXAX010000407.1 GCF_023913775.1 Acidovorax facilis | reverse complement strand
CCTTTCAATGAATTCTTGGTCGGGTACCCCAACTGTCTGATGGTCGGGCTGGTGCGTTTGCCGAGCTTGATGTACAGCTCAACGGCTCGGATTCGGTCTTCGTAGGAATACATGAACTACCTTCTAGGAGGCCGTCGGACTTGAGCCGCGCGGGTCTATTGCGTCGACCCCGCAGCGCCGTTCGCGGCGGCGCGAGGCGGAGTCTGCCTTTTCGACTCGGCTGAGACCGCTGCGAGTCGCCCAAGACC
>NZ_JAMXAX010000406.1 GCF_023913775.1 Acidovorax facilis | reverse complement strand
CAACCGCTGCGTGCCGCGCGCGGCCCCACACCTAAACCATTGAAGTGGGCAGGAAGGTCTCTTTTGAAGTTTTGACAACTAGCGCGCCCCCGGTCGCTGGCGGTTTTTTACTACCCAACCGGGGGGGGCTTTCTGCATTCGATCTGGCGCAGGCCAGAGGGATGGTCGCGTCTGTCAACTATGCAAAAGGAGTTCCACATGTCCAAGACCCAAACATCGGCGCAAGTGATTGCCAGGGCCGCCCAGAA
>NZ_JAMXAX010000405.1 GCF_023913775.1 Acidovorax facilis | reverse complement strand
GGAACCAAGTGCCGGATTGTCGAAGCGTTGCACAGCAGGGCCGATGCGCTTCCTGCCGCAGGGGCTCGTACAAAGCCGCATAGGCATGTCTGAGGCAGGGTAAGAGAGGCGCACCGGAACGCCCCCCAGGACTGCCTTGACTACCGCGAAGGGCATGCACCTAGCGGTAGCTCGGAACGATAGCCGTCGCAAACTGCATCGGCCTCATGACGCGTTCATTGACGATGCTATTACGATAATCTTTCTTA
>NZ_JAMXAX010000404.1 GCF_023913775.1 Acidovorax facilis | reverse complement strand
GGAACCAAGTGCCGGATTGTCGAAGCGTTGCACAGCAGGGCCGATGCGCTTCCTGCCGCAGGGGCTCGTACAAAGCCGCATAGGCATGTCTGAGGCAGGGTAAGAGAGGCGCACCGGAACGCCCCCCCAGGACTGCCTTGACTACCGCGAAGGGCATGCACCTAGCGGTAGCTCGGAACGATAGCCGTCGCAAACTGCATCGGCCTCATGACGCGTTCATTGACGATGCTATTACGATAATCTTTCTTA
>NZ_JAMXAX010000403.1 GCF_023913775.1 Acidovorax facilis | reverse complement strand
GGTGCCTGGCGCATGCGCGCCGCAAGTTCGATGAACTGGCCAAAGCTCATGCAAGCCCGGTAGCTGCACAGGCCATCCAGCGCATGGCCGCGCTGTACCGAATCGAGCAGCAAGCGCGGGAGATGACCTTGCCCCTGTTTCGTGTAGTTCTTAACCCACGATTCACGCGGCCTTTTTGCGCTGTGCCTCGTACCAGCGTTGTTCGTACTGCATCGGGCTGAGGTAGCCCAGCGAGGAATGCAGCCTGCG
>NZ_JAMXAX010000402.1 GCF_023913775.1 Acidovorax facilis | reverse complement strand
GGTACGCCGCGTCGCATATCTCGGTGTCTCTGAATCTTTGAGCATGGTGTCCACGATGGTTTACGTGCACACGATCTTGCGAGATGTCGCGGGACTGTTCAAGGTGGTACGGCTGGTCGCTTACCTCGTAGGAGCCTCGTGTCCACCTCAACTCTAGGTGGACACGTGAACACTACTCCTGAACAAAGCGGCGAAGGTCGTCGGCGCCGACGCTTGCACAGTGACGAATTCAAAGCGAACGCAGTGGCGTC
>NZ_JAMXAX010000401.1 GCF_023913775.1 Acidovorax facilis | reverse complement strand
AACGCTGAGCCAGCGCGCAAACAACGCGATCGTCGCCACGCAAACTGCATCCACCTTCTTCATCATGCCCGCGATATTCGCGGGACATGTGGCTCAACTCAAGATGCCTCGGCTGGACGCTTACCGTACTTCTACCATCGGGCCCGCACAGCGGTCGGCGACAAGTACCTTGGTGTGCGCCAATCCCTCACCGAGATCTTCGAGTCAAACCACCGCTGCTACGGCTACCGCAGGCTGCAGGCCTCGCTGAC
>NZ_JAMXAX010000400.1 GCF_023913775.1 Acidovorax facilis | reverse complement strand
GGTACGCCGCGTCGCATATCTCGGTGTCTCTGAATCTTTGAGCATGGTGTCCACGATGGTTTACGTGCACACGATCTTGCGAGATGTCGCGGGACTGTTCAAGGTGGTACGGCTGGTCGCTTACAACACAATGACAACCAAGAAGCACGAAGTACCGCAAAAACTGCTGGCCAGCCTGCTGGCCGACTACAAGAAGCCTGAAGACCTGATTGGCGAGAACGGCCTGCTCAAGCAGCTGACCAAGCTGCTCG
>NZ_JAMXAX010000003.1 GCF_023913775.1 Acidovorax facilis | reverse complement strand
CCTGGCTCGCATCTGCCGGCAGATCGACCCGCTCCAGCACCGCCTGCACGTAGTTTGCAAGCGCACCACGACTAATGACCACGCCCTTGGGCTGCCCCGTGGAACCCGAGGTGTAAATGACATAGGCCGCCTGTGCGGGATGTGTCGGCGGAACTGGAAGAGGCGCCACCTGCACAGGCGGTTCGGCCAAGTCCAGCTGCAGCACCGGAATACCCGGGTTCCAGCCCTGCTCCCCGCTGCTCAACATCAACACTGCACCGCTGTCGCGCACCTGATAGGCCAGACGCTCGGCCGGGAACGCCGGATCAAGCGGTACATAGGCACCGCCGGCCTTGAGCACCGCGAGTACGCCCACGACGAACTCGCATGATCGCTCAGCAAACAATCCCACACGGTCATCGCAGCCCACACCTCGCTCGATCAGCGTTTGAGCAAGACGGTCAGAGTGTTGATCCAGCGCCGCATACGAGAGGGCCATGATCTCGTCCCTGACGGCAACCTCAGTTGCATTGCGTACAACGGCACGTGCCCACATCTGGAGCACGTCGTTCGCTTCGAATGTGCACGAGGGGCCACTGCCTCCCCCGGAGGATCTGGCCGGCAAGGAAAGCTCGGCAATTGCGCGCCCCGGGAAGAGCACCACCTGTTCCGCAAACTCCTCCAGCGCGGTGGCGATCCCACGTATGACGGCCTCGTCGAACAGAGCGTCCGCATATATCAGGACGCATCGAATACCCGTCTCCTGGTCAGTGAAGTCCAGGCTCAGATCGAAATGGACCCTGCCACTGGAAATGGGCTCGATCCCGACATCCAGATCCGCGAGAGATCTCGTCCGCGATACATCCTCCTGCTGGGTGCACTTCACCTGGAACAAGGGATGTATGCCAGCCGCTCGCTCCGCCTGAAGCGCTTCGACCAACAGGTCAAAGGGCAGGTCCTGATGAGCTTGGGCGTCCAACACCGTCTTGCGAACCTCGTCCAGCAGGTCGGCAAAACTTTGTGTAGGGTGCATTCGTGTACGCAAGACCAGCAGGTTGAGGAGGTAGCCAATCAACCCGTGCGTTTCCGCCTTCTGGCGGTTGGCGACCGGTGCGCCGACACGCAGATCGTGTGCGCCGCTGAAACGGTACAGGGTCAGTTTCAGCAGCGACAGCATCACCATGTACAGCGATCCCCCGCGGGACCGCCCCAGATCGCGCAGACGATCGCTGATCTCTCGCGAAAGCTGGAAGACATGACGCGCCTCACGGGGTTGCACCACGGCTCCCCTCGGCTGCTTCAACGGAAGCTCGATGACCGGATGCTCAGTGCCGAGTCGCGACCGCCAATAGTCCATTTGCCGATCGCGCTCGCCTGCATCGAACCATTCGCGCTGCCACACCGCGTAATCGGCGAACTGAATCGGCATCGGAGGTAGCTGCGGGGGCGATTTCGTCTTGAGGGCTTCATACAGGCTGAAAAGCTCCTCGATCAGGATACCGATAGACCATCCGTCGCCAGCGATGTGGTGCAGAGACAAGCCCAAGAAGTGCTCGTCGTCGCTCAGCCGATATAACGCCGCCCGAAATGGCACCTCCTCCTCCAACGAAAAGGACTCTTCGGCGAACAGCCCGAGGAGTCGCCGCACCTCGTCCCGGACCGCATCCCGCGGGACACTCGTCAGATCGAAGTGGCGAAGGCCGACAGTTGCCGCATCCAGGATGTGTTGGAATGGTTCCCCGTCGTCTCCCGCTGGATACGCGGTACGCAGAATCTCATGTCTCCGGACCAACCCATCCAACGCATCCCCGAGAGCGCGCGTGTCCAGAGATCCCTTAAGCGACAGTCCACCCGCCATGTTGTAGGCAGGACTGGTCGGGTCGAGCCGCCATGTGAGCCACAGGCTACGTTGAGCATAAGACAACGGAATTCGCTCGGACCTGCGGCACGAAGGAATTGATACTTCGCTTGTTTGTGCGCTTCCGGCTCCACTGAGTCTGCGCTGGAGTTCGGCACGTTGGACTGAGGACAACCTCGCCCGTCTGGAATCTAAATCATTTTTGGACATGGTCAGCTCTCACACAGCTTCGGGGGTAGAAATCAATGCTCCGCACTCGAGGGCCGCCCCCTCGATCTGCTCAATCAGCCGCTCCTCGACAAGCAGAGCCAAAGCAGCGATCGTCGGCGTAGTAAAGAAGGCCGCGGGATGGATTTCGGCGCCATAGGCATGACGGACCTTCGCCAGTAACTGAATTGCCAGAAGCGAGTCGCCCCCGAGTTCGAACAGGTTGTCATTCACTCCCAGGGGAGCAATGCCGAGCGCATCGGTCCAGATGCGAGCCAGGCCACATTCAAGGTCTCCGGCCGGCGCCACGTATTCGGCAGAAATGCGGGGGCGCGGATGGCTGTGATCGGGCCGACGTTGGGACGGTTCGGCAACCGCCATGGACAGAATGGCGTCGCCCTTCACGTCCAGGCGAGCGCTTAGGTCGGTCGTCGACACGACGATTTGTGAGTGCAAAACAGCGGCAGCGACGCGCTCGAAGATCAGTACCCCTTGCTCGGGTCCGATCCCAAATTGGTCAGGTAGCAAGGTCCTTGCTGCCATGCCGACCTCGCGCCAACCGTCCCAATTGATCGAGACCACCGGCGCACCGGTAGAACGCGCGGCATTCGCTGCCGCGTCGAGATAGGCATTTGCGGCGGCATAGTCGACCTTGCCCAAGCCGCCAGCGAGGCTGGCGAGCGAAGAGCAGAACACAACGAAATCACGCGCCTCATTCGTGATTTGCGACATCAACACCTGAGTGCCTAACACCTTCGCCGCGAACACCTGCTCTACCGCCGCACGCTCCCGCTGCGCGATCATCCCGCCTCCAGCCACACCCGCCGCATGGATAACCCCATGCAAAACGCCAAAGCGGCGCCGCACTTCGTCGAGTGCCGCTCGCATCTGCACAGCATCGGCCACATCGGCCTGAAGGGCCAGCACCTCCGCGCCAAGCGCCTCTAGCTCGGCCACCGCTTTGGCTTGATCCGACGAGATGTTGCGCCCGATCAGTACCAGCCGTGCCTGCCACTGCCGGGCCAAGTAGCGAGCGAATGTGAGTCCGATACCGCCCAGGCCGCCAGTGATCAGATAGACGCCGTTCTTGCGCAGCCGCTGGACAGGAGCATCTTCGCCTCGAAGTGCGGGATGGGCGGGCTCGAATGCCCTCACCCAACGATGCGGGCCGCGGTATGCCACAAGCGACTCGCCGTCTGGCATCGCGATTTCGGCGACGATCTGCTGCACGACCCGGTCCAGCACATCGGCGTCGGCAGAAGGCAGCACCTCGACCACCCGGCATACAAGATGCGGATACTCCTGCGGCATAACCTTGCAGGGGCCGTGCAGGGTCGCTTTTTCCGGGCACAAAGGCTCGGTTCCCGTGACATCCTCAAGCTGGTTCGCCACCACCGTGAGCGAGACCTTTCGCCCGCCCGCGGCGCCCAGCACTTGCGCCAGCGCCAGCAGACTAAAGAAGCTGCGCTCAAGCACTTCTTGCGGTTGCGACGGAGCGTCTCCGAGATCGACATTCCACAGATGGCAGACATCGGACGGCAGGCCGACCTCCGCTTCCACGTGGTGCAGCAGCCGCTCGAGCTCTGCCCGCTCGCCGGGACGCACTGCGTAGCGGTGCTCCCCCATCTGCGCGAACTCGTGCCCCTGCTGCACCCGAACCACAGTTCGACCCATCGCCCGCAGTTGTTGGCACAGCCGGTCGGTCAGCCCATTTGGGTCGCCGATCATCAGCATGCTGCCGCGAGGCGACGCAGGTTCGTCCGCAGACCGCACCAGGGGCTGAACACGCTTCCACGTCGGCACGTAGAACCAGTCGGCAATATCGCGCCCGACAGACGCTGGCTTCTCCGCGACCTTGCTGGCCGGTTCCTTGGGCGGCTCCACCCAGTACGATTGGCGTTCAAACGGATAGGTGGGCAGCGGCACGCGACGGCCTGACACACCACAGAAGAGAGGCGCTGTCTCGACCTCAGCTCCCGCTGCCCACAATTGCGCCAGGCAGCGCACCGGCTGGTCGGCGTTGTACGCAGCGCGCTGGGGGTGGCACTGCGATGCCAGCATCGGTCTTGCACCAGCCCGCGCATGTCGGCGTGCCAGCGTGCTCAAGGTCTCGCCCGGTCCGACTTCGAGCAGCACGCGGTCGGATTTGGCTAGCAGCTCGTCCAATCCATCGGTGAAACGCACCGTACCGCGCACATGCCGTACCCAATAAGCCGGACTGCATGCCTCATCGGCAGTGATCCAGCGGCCGCTGAGATTGGAAACAAAAGGAATCTGAGGTGCAGAAAGCTCGACGCGCGACAGCAACGCCTCGAACTCGCCAAGCATGGGTTCGACCAGGGCCGAGTGGAAGGCATGCGACACGTGCAGGCGTCGCACCGCCACACCGTTGCTCGCCAGACCGCGCTCGGCTTGCTCGATCGCCACGACAGGACCAGAGAGCACACACAGATCAGCCGCGTTGACCGCAGCCAGATCGCATCCGGCGTAGGTGTGAGCCTTCAGCTGCGTCTCAGGCAGGCTGACGGCCAACATGGCGCCAGGCTCCGTGGCTTGCAGAAGCCGGCCGCGCGCCGCGACGATGCTCAATGCACCCTCCAACGAGAACACACCGGCCAAGCAGGCAGCCACGTACTCGCCGATGCTGTGTCCAAGCATGGCGTCGGGCCGGATGCCTTGGTGCATCCACCACCGAGCGAATGCGTACTCGACCACGAAGAGGGCTGGCTGGGTGATTGCGGTCTGCGCCAGTCGCTCTCCGGCCGTCGTTTCATCCGAGGCCGCAGGAAACAGCAGTTCGCGCAGATCCAGTGCCAGGTGCGGGCGCAGCAACTCGCTGCAGCGATCGACCGTCTCCCGAAATACGGCCTCGCGCTCATACAACGCACGGCCCATATTCGTATGCTGCGCACCCTGGCCAGGAAAAAGGAAAGCCACCGTGGGACGATCCGACAGCGCCTCTCCATGGAAGAAAGTGAGCGAGTCACGCTGGGTGAGCGCGTGAACCGCATCCTCGCGGTTGCGAACGAGCGCAACCGCGCGATGCCCGAAGTGCTTGCGCCCGACGCGCAGCGTGTGGGCGACATCGGCCAGGCGCGGGCCAGGATGCCTCTCCAGGTACCCCGCCAGTTCGCGGTTGGCCGCCTCCAATGCCGCGGCGCTGCGCGCCGACAGCATCAGTGCCTGCATACCGCCGCCGGACGCGCCGGCGTCGTTCTGTTGCGTGACACCTTCGCTGGCCTGAGGTGCTTCTTCCAGAACCAGATGCACATTGGTTCCACCCATGCCGAAGGAACTCACTCCAGCGCGCCTCGGAGTAGGCGCCGCGGGCCAATTCTTGGCCTCGGTATTCACAAAAAAAGGACTACCGGAGAAGTCGATCTGCGGATTGGGATCATCGAAGTTCAGGCTCGGCGGCAAAGTGCGGTGCTTGAGCGCCATGACTGTCTTGATGAGACCCGTCACACCGGCCGCAGCGTCCAGATGGCCAACGTTGGTCTTCACCGAACCGATGGCGCAATGGCCCTTGCGGTCGGTGCCACCCCGAAACGCCTGCGTCAAGGCGGCAATCTCGATCGGGTCGCCAAGCGTGGTACCGGTACCGTGCGCCTCGACGTAACCGATGGTGTCTGCGCTCACGTCCGCCATGGCCTGCGCTGCGAGAATCACCGCTGCCTGGCCGTCGACGCTCGGCGCCGTGTAGCCCACCTTGGCCGCGCCGTCGTTGTTCATCGCCGACCCTTTGATGACGGCATGAATGGTGTCGCCATCGGCAATCGCCTCGTTCAAGCGTTTGAGCACCACCACGCCGACGCCGCTGCCGATCATCGTGCCTCCGGCCTTGGCATCGAAGGCACGGCAGTGACCATCCGGTGACAGAATGGCGCCGGGCTGATAGTGGTAACCGCTGCCCTGCAGCACATTGATCCAGACGCCGCCGGCCAGGGCCATGTCAGCCTCGTGGTTCAACAGCCCTCGGCAAGCAAGGTGGACGGCCGCGAGAGAAGTGGAGCATGCCGTCTGCACCGCAACCGCCGGTCCACGCAGATCGAGCTTGTATGCGACGCGCGTAACCAGGGAATCGAGGTCGCTGCCATTGAGCAGGCCGAGCAGCGAGGCAATGTCACTGTCACGCAGATTCGTCGACGGCAACAGATGCTGAAGCAGGTAGAGGCTTGGACCGCTGCCGGCATAGACACCGACCATAGCCGCACCCGTACCGCCGCCGTAGCCGGCGTGTTCCATGGCCTGCCACGCCGCCTCCAGGAACAAGCGCTGCTGCGGATCGATGCGCTCGGCCTCGCGAGGCAAATAGCCAAAGAAGTCAGCGTCGAACCGATCGATGTCCTCCAGGAGGAGGCCCTTCTTGACATAGCCCGGATCGGCCAGTGCCGCAGCTGAAACGCCACGTGCGCGCAAGTCCTCGTCACCCAGGGTGGTGACCGATTCGACGCCATCGCGGACATTGCGCCACAACGCGTCGACGTCCGGGGCACCTGGAAAGCGACCAGCCATGCCGACAATGGCGATCTCGACGCCAGTGAAAGCTTCAGGTGTATGACTCATGAGCCGGTCCTCTCCATCTGCGGCCGACGCGGCAAGAACGCTTGCCGCTGCCGTACCGCCCGCTCTGCAACTTGTTGCCGCGTGTCGCCCGTGGCTGGGCCAGTGGTCAGAAACACGGCCAGGGACTCGATCGTCGGATACCGGAACAGATCGACGACCGAAGGAGTGACTGCAAAACAATGGCCATCGAGACGCTGGTGAAGCTTGAGCAGCAGCAGCGAATGCCCTCCCAGCTCAAAGAAGTTGTCGCGCCGGCCGATGCGCTCGATGCCGAGCAACTCGGCCCAGAGCTGCGCCAGCACTGCCTCCACTTCACCTTGCGGGGCCTCGAATGTGAGCCGGCTCGGGCGTTCGGGTTGGGGCAGTGCGCGCCGATCCACCTTGCCATTCGGGTTCAGCGGCAAGGATTCCAGCGACACGACCACGCCGGGCACCATGTAGTCCGGAAGCACACGGGTGAGCCGGGCGCGCAGTTCGCGCACATCGAGCGCCCTTCCCCTGTGCGGCGACACATAGGCGACCAGCCGGGCATCCTTCGCCACCACCACTGCCTCCCGGACCTCGGGCTGCGCCAGCAACTGCGCCTCGATCTCGCCCAACTCGACGCGGAAGCCGCGCACCTTCACCTGATGGTCGATGCGCCCCAGGTATTCCAAGTCCCCATCAGCATTCCAGCGTACGCGGTCGCCGGTGCGGTACAGACGGCCGCCATCCGCGTCGAAGGGGTCAGCAACGAAACGCTCCGCGGTGAGTCCTGCCCGGTCCAGGTAGCCGCGGGCGAGCAGCGGGCCGCCGATGTACAGCTCGCCCGCCACACCGGCCGGTACCGGCTGCAGATCAACATCCAGCACGCGCAAACTGCGGCCCGGCAGTGGCCGGCCGATTGGCATGTGAACCGGCAGAGCACGTTCACCCGCAACATGGGCGGTGCAATCAAGCAGGGAGGCGACGACCACCGCCTCAGTCGGTCCGTAGGTATTGAGAAGCTTCACCCCGCTCAGGCCAGCCTCGTTCCAGACCGGTACTGCCTCGGCTGGCATTGCCTCGCCGCCGATATGAACCTCGCGCAGACTGCCGTAATCGCGTTGTCCGGTACGGACGAACGACTGGATCAGCGCGAACCAGTAAGCGGTCGGCAGATCGACGATGCTGATGCGGCGTTCGCGCACCTCGCGCAGGAACTCGTCCGGACTCCATAGATCCGTCCCACGCAGGACGACGGTCGCCCCCAGGATCAGCGGCGGAAACAGCTGCTCAATGAAGCCATCGAAATTCAGCGTCGCGAACTGGAGCATCCGGTCGTCCGGCGTCAGGCTGGAAAACGCCGCCGACAGCTGGGCGTGCTCAACGAGCGCGCGATGCGCGACAGCCACGCCCTTGGGCTTGCCGGTTGAACCGGAGGTGTAGATGACATAGGCGAGGTTCTCGCCGTGCAGTGCGATCACAGGCGTGTGGTCCGACTCGCCATCGAGATCCAGTTCGTCCAGCGCCAGTACATGCAGCGCTTGTCCGGCGGGAAGCCGCTCGCGGACGTGGCTTTGTGCAAGCACGAGTCGGATTCGGCTATCCTCAGCCATGGCAGCCAGCCGCTCGGCCGGATACTGAGGATCCAAAGGGACAAAGACCCCGCCCGCCTTCAGGACGCCCAGCAAAGCCACGATCATGTCGATCGAGCGCTCGACCGCCAGGCCCACCCGCTGCTCCGTCGTCACCCCCAGGCCAATCAACCGGTGTGCAAGGCGATTGGCGCGGGCGTCGAGCTCCGCATAGCTCAAGGCCTCCTCGCCCAGGATCAAGGCTGTCGCATTGGGCCGATGCTTCACCTGGCGTTCGATCAGGCGATGAACAGGCTCCGCATCGGGGTAGCGCTGCGCGTTCTGCGCCCATTGCTCGATCTGTCCCAGCTCCTCGCCGTCCAGCATTGCAACGTCGCCCAGCGCCTGCTCGGGCCGCTCGACCAGCGCACGCAGCAGCACGATGTAATGGCCGGCCAGACGCTCGATGCGCGACGGCTCGAACAGGCCGCGCGCATAGGTCAGATGGGCAGTCACACGACCGTCCGAATGCTCACGGGTGTCCAGCGTCAATTCGAACTGCGCTTCCTGTTCGAGCAGCGGCAGCCTCTCCACGACCAGACCGGTCTGGCGCGCAAACGCGCCGTAGTCCTCCTGAAGGTGGTTGAACATCACCTGGAACAAGGGACTGTGGCTCAGGCTGCGCTCGGGCTGCAGCACCTCGACGAGTTGCTCGAAGGGCAGGTCCTGGTTCGACTGAGCACCGAGCCCAGCCTCTCTGGCCAGAGCCAGAACCTGGGTAAGGCCCATGCGCCCGTCGAGACGCAAGCGCAAAACAAGCGTGTTGACGAAGAAGCCGACCACCGCCTGCAACTCGGGACGGCCGCGGTTGGCGACCGGCACGCCGACGCGGATGTCGTGCTGGCCGGTATAGCGGTACAGCAGCGCCTGGAGAGCGGCCAAGAGCACGGTGAAGAGCGTCGCCCCGTGGGACTCGGTCAACCCGCGCAAACCCACCAGCAGTTCAGCCGGAAGCTCGAAGCCGTGCTGGGCTGCACGGTAGCGGGCCACCGGCTGGCGCGGATGATCGGCGGGCAATGCAAGCACCGGCTGCGCTTCACCCGGCTCAACCTCGAGTTGCTTGCTCCAGAACGCCAACTGGTGTTCATGTGCGTCCTTGTCCGGCTGGCCGTGCTGCCAGGCGGCGTAGTCCGCGTACTGAACGTCAAGAGCAGGTAAGGTCGGCGCCCCCGCGCCGGCAAGCCGCGCCGCGTAGAGCGCCGCCAGCTCATCCACGAGGATCTGCATCGACGCCCCGTCGGAGACGATGTGATGCATCACCAGCGCCAGGACATGAACCTGATCGGCCAGCCGGACGAGGGCGGCTCGCACCAGCGGCCCGCGGGTGAGATCGAAGGGCTGGGCGTTGAGTGCACCCAGGGCCTCGGCCGTGCGTGCCTCCCGCTCGGTGTCCGCGGCATCGCGCAGGTCGATCAGATGCAGATCCAGCGAACCGCCCGGCTGGACGATCTGCTCCACTTCGCCGTCCGCTCGCACACGGAACAGTGTGCGCAGCGACTCGTGCCGCTGGGCCAAGCCGGCGACGGCCTCGCGCATGGCTTCGGCATCGAGCGCGCCGCTGAGCCGCAGCGCACCGTGGACATGGTAGGCGGTACTTTGCGGATCAAGCTGCCACAAGAACCACTGTCGCTGCTGGGCCGATGAGAGCGGCAGGGGCTGGGCGCGGTGCTCCGCAGACAGCACCGGGATGACGGATGCCGACTCCCGCACGCCCGCTTGCTGGCTGCGCCGGATCGCTGCGCCTTGGTCCTGCAGGCGGGGATGCTCGAACACCAGGCGTGGCGGGAAATCGCACTCCCACCGCTGCGCAATGCGCGCTGCCAGTTGCACCGCTGCGAGCGAGTTTCCGCCCAGAGCGAAGAAGTGCGCGTCGCCAGCATAAGGCCGTGCTGCATCGTGCTTGAGAACGTCACGCCAAACGTCGGCGAGCGCCCGCGCCAATTCATCGAGCGGCGGTGCGTCGATGCCGGCAGACTCCGCATCACCTTCCCGCCCACCAACGGCGCGACCGCCCTCGAAGAGTGCATAGGCATCCAGCGACCGCTCCATCCATCCCTTGCGGCAGGCGCTGCGCTGCAGCTTGCCGCTCGACGTCTTGGGCAGCGCACCTGGATTGAGCAGCACCACAACCCGCGGCGCCTCGCCACACTGTTCGCTCACCACCGCACTCAGCGCATCGGCCAACGCCTGGGGTGCAATGAGCTTCTGCAGTCCGCGCGGCACCTCGGCCGCGAGGCCGACGCCTTCCTGCCCATCAACTTCCACCGCGAAGGCCGTCACTCTGCCCTTGCGCACCGCCTCCACCTCGGCTTCGACGGCGCGCTCGATGTCCTGCGGGTAGAGGTTGTGCCCGCGCACGATGATCATGTCCTTGAGCCGGCCGGCCACAAAGAGCTCACCCTCGCGCACGAAGCCGAGGTCGCCGGTGCGCAGCCAACGGGTGCCGTCGCGCTCGACGAAAGCCTCTGCCGTCTCGCGCGGTTTGTTCCAGTAACCCGCAGCAATGCTGGGGCCAGCAGCCCAGACCTCACCGATGGCGCCTGCCGCAGCAACCTCGCCGGTCTGCGGATCGGCGATGCGGATCTCATGGGCGGAAGGCACCCGGCCGCAACCGACCAGCGCCGTGCCACCGGCCGCCTCCACGGCTGAGCGCCGCGACAACGCGTCGGCATCGAACCGGTTCACCACCATGCCGCTGCCGCGTCGCCCGCCGGTCACGAAGAGCGTGGCCTCGGCGAGGCCGTAGCACGGATACACGGCGCCAGCCTGGAATCCAATCGGCGCATAGCGCTCGATGAAGGCGTCCATGGTGTCATGCCGCACCGGCTCGGCACCGGTATAGGCAATGCGCCAGCTCGAGAGATCCAGTCCGTCGACCTGAGTCTCCTTCACCCTATCCAGGCACAGCCGATACGCGAAGTCCGGACCACCGCTGATCGTGACCCGATGACGGGAGATCATTTCGAGCCAACGCACCGGTCGCTCCAGGAAGAAACGCGGCGAGCACAGCACGCAAGGGATGCCGCTGTAGAACGGCTGCAGCAGGCCGCCGATCAAGCCCATGTCGTGGAACAGTGGCGACCACACGCCGAACTTGTCGTCCGCACCGATGGAGAGCCCTTCGCGGATCGCGCGCTCATTGGCCATCAGGCAGCCGTGCGTCACCATCACGCCCTTGGGAGATGAGGTGGAGCCGGAGGTGTACTGCAGGAAGGCGACGTCTTCGGGCGCAGGCTCGTGCGGATGCCACTCGTCCGCCGTGGCGAGGTCGACCTCATCCACGGCGATCACCGACGACAGGCCAAACTGCGCGGCGGCCCCGCCAACCAAGCTCCGAATCGCACTGGCGGTGAGGATGCCGCGTGCCTGGGCATCGGCGGCGATGCCCGTCAGGCGCGCCAGATGCTGAGGGCGAATCGACTCGGGGGGAAACGCCGGCACCGCGATCACGCCCGCAAAGAAGCACGCGAACATGCTGGCGGCGTAGTCACCGTCGTTGTCCAGCAGGATCAGCACCCGGTCGCCCTGGTCGAAGCGGCGCTGCAGCAAAGCAGCCAGGGCTCGCACGCGTTGGTCGAACGCCCGATAGGTGAGCGCCGCTTCAACAAGTTGGCCATCCCGCTCTTCCGCGACGATCAACGCCACATCCTCCGGCCGGTCCGCCGCGAGGCGCCGAAGGCATTCGACGAAGTTGTCCGGAGGAGTGAAGGCGTGATCCGGAGAGATGTTTTGAATCGTCATCGGGTGTCCTTGCTGGCCGCCAGGCTCAGAACTTGTCCAGGTTGTCGTGGGGCTCGGCCATCGCCACGACCACTTTGCGTGGCCCCTTGAAGGGCGAACGCGCATGGGCGATCAACATGTTGTCGAGCATCGTGACGTCCCCCTTCTCCCACAGGAACGACACTGTCTCGGCATCCAACACGGCCCGCACTTCATCGAGCATGGCGTCGGGAATCGGGGAGCCATCGGCGAAGTAGGTGTTGCGCGGCACGTTCTCGATGCCCAGCAACTCCTCCAGCGATTCGCGCACCTCGGGCTGCAGGTTGGAGATGTGGAACAGATGCGCTTGGTTGAACCACACCAACTCACCGGTGACCGGATGGGTCTCGACGGCTTGGCACAGCTGCGTGGTACGCAAGTCCCCGTCGGGCTTCCACTCCCAGCGGATCGCAGCCTTGCGGCAAAACGCTTCGACCTCGTCACGGCTCTCGGTGTTGAACACCTTCTGCCAAGGCACATCGAAGTCACCGAAGTTGCGCACGTAAATGATCCCGGGCGCAAAGCGATCCCGAATTGCCGCAGGCATGCGCCGGTAGATCGCCCGGCTGTCGGCAATCGGTGTCTCGCCGCCCTCCGCAGCCGGCGTGACGCAGTGGAACCAGGCCTTCATGGGCCACATGCGGGTGTAGGCTTGTTCGTTGTGCAGCGGAATTGACTGGTGGGCCGGGTACTCGGTCGTCGTGTAGACGCCGCCGCCCACCTCCGTGCGCGGGGTAGAGCCAAAATCGTAGGAAAGCAGCGGATGACCGAAGCCCGCCGCAAATGCACGGAAGTCTTCCACGCTGGGCACATCGAACCCCCGCAGCAGCACGCCTCCGACGGTCGAGACCATGGATTCGATGTCTGAGCGCAACCGATGCTGCGCGTCCAGCAGCGACTCCCCCGGCATGGACGGCGTGATCAGCACGGGCAGATCGGATCCCACCGGCGCCTTGCGTTCGAATCGAGTCAATACCTCATTCATGTCGAGTCCTTCCCATCAGCCAAAATCGTCTTGAGCGGCCTGTCCGCTAACACTGCGCCGCAGCAGCGCGCCTGAGGAACGGCCGAGGCTCGTCGTGGAGCGCGCAGGCCACGGCAGCCGCATATCCCGCGGGGGCATCGAGTCGCCATGCGCCCAACCGGGGCCAAGCAGGTTCAGCGTCGTGCAGGCGATAGCGACAGTCGTCGCCCGCTGCGGGCTGTTCCACGGAGAGCCGCTGGAGGTGGTCGGCCACGCCCACACCGACCGCCTTGAGCACCGCCTCCTTCGCCACCCAGCGCTCGAAGAACCCGGGCTGCCGTCCGGCATCCATCTGCCGTTCGCGGGCAGAAAGCACCTGCAGTTCCAGACTCGGAACGTCGAGTGACGGATCGCAGCGCTCGATGTCCACACCGACGGCGCCGCAGTCAGAAATCGCGATGAGCGCATGGGAGCCGGCATGGGACACGTTGAACTCCACGCGCAGATCCGCCCCACACGGCTGGGCATGCTGCGGCTTTCCCCGGGCGTCAACGAAAAAGCGCAGATCTTGTGGGCGACGCCGCGTCCGAGAGGCAAGCAGACGCCGCAAAGCGGCGCGGGTGGTCGCGTAGCGCACGCGATCCTCGGCCTTCGCGTACCGAAGCGCCCTCGCCCCCTCGTCCTCGGCGAGGACCGCCCAATCAGCGTCGGCCACGGGCGCGGCAAGGTCCAGGTCAAGCCGCCAGACCTGGACGTGTGCAGGTACGGAATCAGGCAGTGCAAGCTGCTGCATGCTCTGCTCCAGAAAATCGATGCACCAGATCGCGCACGACGGCCGCCAACACCTCCCGCTCGCACGGACGAATGAAGAAGTGCCCGCCGTCGAACCAGTCCAGAGAGAACCGAGCACCCGCCTCCTGGCGCCACGCCTCGATGCGGTCAGCGGCGATGTCGTCGTTCTTGCCCGCAAAGACATGGACGGGAACAGGCAACGGCGCGGACTCGACATGCCGAAAGCTCTCGCACACGCGGTAGTCGGCCCCCAAGGTGTCGAGCGTGAGCCGCAGCAGTTCCTCGCTGGCAAACACCTCGTCCGGCGTGCCGCCCTGCTTGCGCAAATCGGCGACCAAGGCTGCGTCGTCGTTCTTGCCGGCGAAACGCTGCGGATCCCGCTGCGACGGCGCCGGGCTGGCGGACGCAAACAGCGCCCACGGCAAGGGCCGCTCCAGCGCGCGCTGGCGCTGGGCAATGCCATAGGCCACCAAGGCGCCCATGCTGTGTCCGAAGAGGGCGTAGCGGCCGCGCAGCGAGTCGGCATGCTCATCGCAAAGCTGCGCAACGAGCTGCTCGAAATCCTCGACGAAGGGCTCGCCCAGGCGACCACCCCGGCCCGGCAGCTCCACGGGAACGATGCGAATCCACTCGGGGAGCAGACGACGCCAGCGCAGGTACATGGTGGCGCTCGCGCCTGCGCACGGCAGAGCCAGCAGGTCGACGTACGGGGGCCGCATGGAAGGCATCACTGGGTGGCTACGGCGGAAGCGTCCACCACCTTGGCGGCCTGCTCGTCCATCCACTTGCGCAGCGACAGCGGGCGCATGTCGGTCCAGGTCTTCTCGACGTATTCGAGAACGGTCTTCTTGTCACCCTTGATCTGGACACCCTTATCGTCCGTCACGGCGTTCCAGCCACCGGGCACCTTTTTCCAGTGCGGCCAGATCGAATACTGGTCCTCATGGTTGACGAGGACGATGAAGGTTTCATCCTCGCGATCGAAGCAACTCGTCGTCATCTGGCATCTCCTTGCGTTGCAGGTGAAGGGCGCCGGGCGCCGAGCGGCGGTTGCCTCTCGTGAATTGCCCGTCCTTGCCATCAAGACGAGGCAGCCGAGAATTTGTTTAGTCCATCGTCGTCCCGACCCGTCTCACGACATGGCGGCGGGATCCTGTGCTCGCAGCAGGACAGCGCAAGCAAGGGGGCATCGACAGCCGCGCCAGCCGCTTGGCGGCCCCCATGAAGACAAATGGCGGCTACCGGAGACCGGTCGCCGCCATTTGCAGTGAAAGGGAAGTATGGAGAACTACACCCCGCCCGCGATGCTCATTCGCCGGCAGGGTCGCCACCTCGGGATGGTGGCGAAAAATCGTTGACCGGCGGCACCAGACCCGCAAGCAGCCAGATCTTTGCCGCCTTGTCGTAGGCCGCCCGGTTGGCTAGATCAGCCTGCAGCCAGGCTGCCAACTCTGCGTTGAAGGCCGGATCGCCAAACCCCACCTCATGCTGCCTCTGAACCCAGGTCCAGGCAGCGTCCCAGCAGGCGTCTTGGCGAGTCGAAGGTTCGTTGTTCATGGAAGGAGCGCAGTCATGCAGCGATGCCTCCAACAATATCAAGATGAAAGTACCGTGACCAGAGTGCTACAACCGGTATCGACACCGGCGTGCATGCATCACGGTGATGTTGCCTGGACGACGAAACCGCTCTGACCGCCCCCGGTGGGGAGCATACGCACCCCTGGCGCCGTCAGTCGTCGAGGATGTCGCGGCAGCCTGCCAGCGCCGTCATCACATCCTTGATCATGAAATTCACGAGTGTGGCCGAGACGCCCACGATCTTGGCGATCTCCCGCTGGGTCTTGCCTTCCAGGCGATACAGTTCGAACACGAACCGCGTCCTTGGCGGCAGCGCAGCGAGAGCGACCTCGATCCGCTCGAGCATCCGGCGCTCGTCGAAGCCCGCATCGGCCGGTTTGCCGCCCTCGACCTCGGGCAGATCGCCATCCGGGCTGCTGACAATGCAACTGCCTTCCACCACGCGGCGCCGGCAATAGTCGAGAGCCATGTTCCGCACGACCTGGCAGCAGTAGCCGAACGGGTTCAGCACTTCCCGGGCACACACGCCGTCGACCAGTTTGAGGTAGGCATCCTGCAAGACATCGTCAACCTGGTCGTGGCGGCCGACGATCTTGGAGGCAATCGAGCGAAGATCGCTGCGGCGCGCGAGATAGACCTCGACCAGCGCATGTTTCGGCGGATCAGATGTCGTCATGAAGACCTCCCTGCTCAGGTCGGCCACCCAGGGGCGGCACAAGATGCTCTTTCAGCGAGAAACACCGACGCTCGGCGGCGTCTTGCTGGTGATCCCGCGGTGCGCGGCGGCCCGAGGTGCTGGAATTGCACTGGACATGACCGCCGGAAGAAGGGAACGATGCGCTCCATGGCCCTGCAAGGGCCGGCGATGCCACTTGGCCTCGGCCCGGCCAGCAACGGCCCTCTGCGCGGTCCATCAATGGCTCTGCAATTGAGGCACTTCGATCCAGCAGGCGAAGATGGGATGGCCATCGATCACCATGGGAGATGCGGCGCGGTGGGCCAGAAAGCCCGCACGGCGCAGCAGCCGCTCAATCCCGAGCGGCGACACGGTGATGAGACGTTGAACACCATGCTCGGCAGCCACCTTGAGCACCGAGCGCAGCAGATCGACCGCAACCGGCGAGGAGAACTGCCTGGCCGCGCCGCCAACGGGCCCCGCCTCGAGATCGACCGCCGTGAAGCGAGAGATCTCCCACACCTCGGGATCCCTGGGCACGGGCAGCGAGCCCATCAGTTGCGGAAACACTTCGCCCAGCAGGTAGGGTCTGTGGGTCGGCAGCAGGCGCGCCATGCCGACCACCTCCTCCCCTTTGCGGGCGACCAGGTACACCGTATCCTCCCGGTCGAACTGATCCAGTTCGAGCCCATCGCGGCAGGGCAGGTCCCAGCCCAGCATTTCGACGAAGACCCGGTACCGGAACCGGGCCACCCGACCCATCATGTCGTTGGCCAGGGTGCGCTGCGTACCTGCAAGGATTTCCATCGGATGCCCCGTCGATAAATGCGAATGCTTCGCATTTCACATCAATCTGCGGACACGAGGAAACTCCACTATTGTTCAGGTGCACAAACGGACACCTTGTGCGTCCGGTCTTTGCGCATGGATAGTCCAGGTCGATGGCCCGCTGCAGCGCAGCACCGCTCGCCATGACATGAGCAGGCGTGCCCGCCGGGCCCACTAGACGGCGGGCGACGATCAGTTCTCAGGGCAAGAGGCGGGAAATTCTGCCTGCCCAGGACGACAAGACCCTTACCGATTTCAGGTCATTTGCGTCGAAGCAAGTGTAGCCAGTCAGCGCGAAAGCGCACGACCGCGCGGCCGGGGGCCGCTTGACGCGAACCGATCAGGTGGTGACGGGGCACAGCGCAATGGCAGAACGCGTTTCATCTGCCCATGGGATGGCGTCGACAATGCTGGCGAGCACCTGCAAGTTGCGCTCCCAGCCGTAATCACGCTTGGCGCTGTCGATGAGCATCACATTCGAGCGCGGCAAGCCAACCCGCATGCAGTTCGCCTCACCGGTCTGCAACCGATCAAGGCGCCAGTCCCATCCCAACGAGACAGGCTCGGCCATCCCCTCACTCACCCATTCGGTGTACCCCATGATGGTGGTCATGGTT
This sequence comes from Acidovorax facilis, assembly GCF_023913775.1. Taxonomy (GTDB): domain Bacteria; phylum Pseudomonadota; class Gammaproteobacteria; order Burkholderiales; family Burkholderiaceae_C; genus Acidovorax; species Acidovorax facilis. Next base: position 98,029 of record NZ_JAMXAX010000003.1, on the reverse strand, counting down.
CCGCAGCGACGCACCTGACTCGGGTCATCCTCGTCCAGGCCAGACACCAGATGCACCAAGCGAACAGCCAGCAGATCCTCGAGTGCGATCCGCAGGAAGCCGTCACGAGGCGCTGCGGGTTTGGCTTCGGTTTCCACCAATCGATTCACCTCTTGAACTTCGGACGCCCATCCTGGTCTCCTGACACCAGGAGTGTCGGCAGTCCTTGCGCTCAAAACAACAAGCCCATGGCGACCGCACGGGCAACCGCTGCGGTGCGATTGACTGTGCCGAGTTTCTCCGCGGCATTGCGGGTATGGAACTTGACCGTGGCCACAGAGATGTCCAGGATTGCGGAGATCTCGGTGACGGTCTTGCCATCGGCCGCCCAGCGCAGCACCTCCTTTTCCCGGATGGACAAGGGGATGTTCCACTTCGCCGCCAGCACCCTTCGGAACCCCTGATGTGCGGTTTGGGCAAGCCAGCGCATGCGGTGCTCCTTCGCAGCCAGTTCCTTGTCCGTGAGTGGCTCGCAAGTTCTCGATAGCGTCAGCATGCCGCCGACGCTCAGCCCCTCCAGCGTTGACTTCGCCCAGCCGACACGCAAGCCGGCGTCACGCGCGTCGTCCCAGAGTTCGGGCGTCGTCGCGAATACCTCGTCGCCCCAGATGATAGGTTGCTGCGACACCGCCCCCAGCTGCACCGTCGGATCGACGTCGAGATAATTGCGCTCTGCATAGCGTTGCTGCCAGAGCGTCGGGTAGCTGTTGAGCATGATGGTCCTCGGACTGGTGACCGGCACCGGAAGCCGCATGCCGTACGCGCAATACTCGAAGCCCAATTGCTCGGCAGCGTGCTGCACCTTGTCAAACAAGGCGTGCTCGCTGTCAGCCCGATCGATCTCGTGGAGCAGGTCATCCGCCCAAGTCATCAACACCTCCGAACAAGCGGGGACCCGCTCGGTCGCGCCCCGTTGGCTGCCCAGGGTTCGAACCGAGCGGCTCCACAAGAATGGGAACCGCTGTCTTGCGACAAGCGCTGCTCGGCTCCGTCTGCCTTGACCAATCAGGCCCCCTGGGTGGACAGAATTCCGGCTTGGTTTTTCAGAGTAGCACGCCATCGTAGACAAGCCGCACGGTTTAGCAGCATCGCATAACAAGGAAATGACGCGGGCGCCCATGTACCGGCACCTCATCCAGGCAAGCGGTCGTCCAGCATCGCGCCGGCGGGAACCGTCATCGGTAGCTCGACGTCGGTGTAGAGATCGGTCATCAGCTCGAAAATCTCCGGCCTTCTGGGGAGCAGTTCCCGCACGGCCTGCTTCTCCGTGATCCCGAGAATCAGTCCAATCTGCTCCTCGTCAGCACCGCGCGCATCCAGCCGGAACGCGACCGTCCGTCTGAGTGTCATCGCCGAGAGGCCATGCATGTTGATGCGCTTGAAGATGCGGCGGTAGGTGTCGAGCATCTGGCGGCACAGGAAGCGAGTTCGCCCGTCCAGATCCTGGCACTTCACCACGTAGGGCTGTCCTGCGTCGTTGAGGAAGAGCCGGTCGGTCGGCGTAAAGCCCCGATAGGGCGCCTCGGCTTCAGGCACCATCCCGTGTTGCACGAGGCGAAAGGCCAAGTAGCTATCGATGGCCTTGACCGCCGCCGCGCTCCGAAAGAACAGCGGCCGCTCCTTGCGGTTCACCGACACCGCCGCGCGCATGACCGAGCAGGCGCGCACGGCCCCACCCGGTTCAAGGTAGTCAGCAATCTCCAGCCTTGCCACCTCGAGAGGTCGCGCACCCGTGGCCAGCACGACGTGAATCAGCGCCATGTCGCGCAACGGCGTCGGACTGCGCAGACCCGCCCGATGGATCATCGTTCTCACATCCTTGTCGGAGAGGACTTGGGGCGGAGCATCGGGCAGAACCTCACCGGCTTCGAACTGATTGAGCGCCGCGTCAACACCTGCCCTTGCTGCGCGCAGCTTGTGCACATAGCCCGTCGCCTCGGGGTTGAGCCCGTCGATACCGACCTTGCGTTGCAGCAGCTTGGCCAAGCGCTTGACACGATGTTCGATGGCCGTCCGGGTCAAACCATGGGCGGCAGCAACGGCGTCATAGGTCTCCCCGGCAAGGACTGCCCTCAGTATCGCAATGGACAGGCGGGTTGACTCACTGTGCATTTCAAGCGCGGTGCATGCGGAATGGCCTGCCTCCGATGCTCTCGATCCAGCCCCATGCGGGACAGGAGAAGTTCGGCCCAAAGAAGGCCGAACTCGGCATCAGCTTCCGCCCGGGAAGCGGGTCGGATGTGCCCAGCCCACGCTCGCCCGTCCGCGCACAACACGCACTGCTCATGCACACCCCACCTCAAGCGGTTCCGCTCCTGAGGTCGATCCCCGTGTGAATGGACGGGCTCGATGCCCAGCCCGCCACAAACAACCGCCCCACACCGCCTACCGGACGAGAAACCAAGCTTCCCAGGTGACACGGCATCTCCTTGTCGGCCAGGACGGCCGGTGACATTGGCATCCCCAAGACCCGGGCACGCCAGAGATTTGGACGTGGCGCGCTCGCGGGCCATCGCACGGCGCCCACTGCACGCGAGACACTGAACGGGCTTGCGGGTCATCGCGACCCGGCGCACGTCCTGACGGACGATCCGATCCTCATCGGCGTCGCGGTCGTTACCCGCCCCTCGCCAAGAAGTGCCACCTCCGCCCTTGCTGCGGAGAACGTGGCACTGCCGCACGACGAGCGTTACGCGCCGTCGAGACGCCGCACATGCATCGCAAGCGGCCCGGTCGTGAGACGACCGAACGTCGTTGTCCGGGTCTGCACTGCTTCGGCCCGCACCTTCAAACCCCATCGAGGAGTTCCACTCCTCATGACGGGCGTGGGGACTCCTTGTTTATCCGGAGTCCTCAACATGGCGAAGAAAGCCACATTTGTTTCCATTTCGTATTGGCTCCCCGGCTTCGAGCCCGAAGCTGACCCAGCGAGTACGCCGGCCAGTCCAGGACATCAACCTGGCCACCAGACGCCGCAAGTTCTGGCGCACATCGCGGCGATCCCCAGCGATGAAGCCATCGAAGTCGCAGCGCCCCGGGTACAGAGTTGGCGGCTCTCCTTCGTCGAATCGAACGGCGCTGTCCGGGAGACCTTCCCGCGATTGCATCCTGCCGATCTGGAAGGCCTGGGGAGCGCCGTGGCCAAGTTCGACGCCAACGTGCGCGCGATCGAGGTCCTGGCCCGCATCGAGACCGAGAACCGCTCGCCGGACAAGGACGAGCGCCTGGCCATGGTGCGCTACACCGGCTGGGGCAGCCTCCCGGCGGCGTTCAACCTCGAAGGGAAGGAACCGGCCTGGAGCACCCGGGCCCGGCAGTTGCAGTCCCTGTTGAGCGAGGCCGACTACGAGTCGGCCCGGGCTTCCGTCAACAACAGCCACTACACGTCGCTCGACGTGATCGATGGCCTGTGGGCCGCCGTCCGGCGGCTGGGCTTCACCGGTGGGCGAGTCCTCGAACCGGCGGCCGGCATCGGCCACTTCATCGGCGCCATGCCGGAAGACCTGATGGCAGCGTCCCAACCGACTGCGGTGGAAATCGACCGTCTGTCGGGGCGGCTGCTCCAGGCTCTGTACACACCGGCCGGCGTCACCGTGCACGTCGCGCCCTTCGAGAAGTCGTCCTTCCCGGACGGCTGGTTCGATCTGGTGATCGGCAACGTCCCGTTCGGCAACTACAAGGTGCCGGACACGAGCAACCGGCCCTATGCCGGCTTCAGCATCCACAACTACTTCATCGCCCGTTCGCTGGACTTGGTTCGACCGGGTGGCCTGGTGGTCCTCATCACCAGCAGCCACACGCTGGAATCGCACAGCACGGCCGTGCGCCGGCATCTCGCCTCACATGCTCACCTGCTGGGGGCGATCCGCTTGCCCAAGGGCGCATTCGCCGAACTGGCAGGGACGGAGGTCCAGACCGACGTCCTGATCCTGCGCAAGCGGGAAGGATCGGAACCGGTCGAGGGTGACTGGGTCGAGCGTTTCCAGGCCCCTGACGGCCTGATCGACCCGAGTCACCGCCGGCCCTACATGCCGGTCAATGCGTGGTACGCCCGTCATCCCGAATGGGTGATCGGCCGCCTGCGCATGGAGAGCAACGGCTACGAGGAAGCACCAACAGCGGTCTACGAGGGCGACCTCCCCGCCGCGTTGGCCGAGCGGATCGCGATGCTGCCCGAGGGCATCTATCGCCCCGCCAAGACCGCCGCCCTGGTCGTGCATCCCCCGGTCCCCGCCGAACCTGGTGCAAGGCCAGGAAGCTTCCGTATCCGCAACAGCCGGCTCCATCGGGTGGATGGCGGATCGCTCGTCGATGTGCACGAGCTGTTCAACGCCACCCAGCGGGCAAGGATCACAGGCATGTGCGCGATCCGGGACCATGCCCGCGCACTGCTGGATGCCCAGCTGGCCGAGGACGGTGACGAGAAGCTACGCCCCTTGCGGGCCATGCTGAACGGCACCTACGACCGCTACGTGGCGAAGTACGGCTACCTGTCGACGCGGGCCAATGCGCTCGCCTTCCGGCGCGACCCGGACTATCCCCTGCTCCTGTCCCTGGAGCACTACGACGAGGAGACCGAGACCGCCCGCAAGGCGGCCCTGTTCACCCAACGGACGCTGCGCCGCGTGACGGCGCCGAACTCGGCCGACGAGCCGACGGCGGCGCTGGCGGCGTCGATGCAATGGCGTGGCCGGGTCGATCCGGGCTACATGGCGCAGTTGCTGTCCGCTCCGGAAGAGGCGGTCACGGCGGCGCTGGCGGAAGCCGGACATATCTTCCAGGACCCGCTCGACGAGACCTGGAAGACGGCCGATGAGTACCTGTCCGGCAACGTCAAGGTCAAGCTCGACCAGGCGAGGATGGGTGGGCCAGCCTACCGGCGCAACGCCGAGGCCCTGACGAAGGTGCAGCCGGAAGATCTGCCGCCGGCATCCATCGAAGTCCGCTTGGGTGCCGTCTGGATCCCGGCCGCCGACGTCGAGGCCTTTATGCAGGAAGCGTTGGAGATCAAGGACTGCAAGGTCCGGTATTCCGGCGAGGCGGGCGCGTGGTCGGTCGAGTACTCCGAGTGGTCGGTGCGGCAAAGCGTCAAGGCCACCCAGGAATTCGGCACATCGCGCATGCATGCGGTCGCCCTGGTGCTGTGCGCCCTCAACGTGCAGACCCCGACGGTCAAGGATCCGGTGCCCGACAAGGACACCTACGTCGTCAATTCGGACGAGACCCTGGCCGCCCGGGAGAAGCTCGGGCTGCTGAAGGATCGCTTCGCCACCTGGGCTTTCGAAGACATGGCCCGGCGCGAGCGGCTGTGCGCGCTCTACAACCGGCTGTTCAACGCCACCCGGCCGCGGACTTTCGACGGTTCGCACCTGGTGCTGCCGGGGTTCTCGCAGTGCTTCAAGCTGCACCCGCAGCAGCCGAACGCGGTGTGGCGCATCGTGCAGTCCGGCAACACCGGGCTGTTCCACACGGTGGGGGCCGGCAAGACGGCAGTGTGCGTCATCACCAGCATGGAGCTGCGCAGGCTGGGCTTTGCAGCCAAGCCTTGCCATGTAGTTCCGAATCACATGCTGCAAAGCTACACGGCGGAGTTCGTCCGGCTCTATCCCCAGGCCTCGGTACTGATGGCCACGAAGGAAGACCTGGAAGGCGACCGCCGCAGGGAGCTCATCTCGCGCATCGCCACCGGCGATTGGGACGCGGTAGTCATCACCCACGCGAGCTTCGAGCGCATCAAGACATCCCCCGAGTTCACCGAGGGGTTCATCAAGGAGGTCATCCATGACATAGAACTGGCCGTGCGTGCGGCCAAGAGCGAAGACCGGTCCAACCGGATCGTGAAGCAACTGGAAAAGATGAAGAAGAGCTGGGCAGCGCGCCTGGACAAGCTGTCGGCTCAGAGCAAGAAGGACGACCTGCTGACCTGGGAGCAACTGGGCATCGACTGGCTGTTCGTGGACGAAGCCCATTTGCACAAGAACCTGTTCCGCTTCTCCAAGATGCGGGTGGCAGGCCTGCCCATGGCCAGTTCCGAGCGCGCCTTCGATCTGTACCTGAAGACGCGCTACACGATGCAGTTGCACGGCAACCGGCAGCGGGGCGTGGTGTTCGCAACGGCGACGCCCGTGGCCAACACCATGGCCGAGATCCACACCATGCAGCGCTATCTGCAGCCCAACCGGCTCGCAGAACTGGGCCTGCAGCAGTTCGACGCCTGGGCCGCCACCTTCGGGGAAGCGGTCACGGCGCTGGAGATCGCCCCCGACGGCAGCGGCTACCGGATGCACACGCGTTTTGCGCGCTTCATCAACGTGCCCGAGCTGATGTCGATTTTCGGGGAAGTGGCGGACATTCAGACCGCCGAGATGCTGAAGCTGCCGGTGCCGAAGCTGCGCGGCGGCAAGGCCCGCATCGTGGCCTGCCCGCCGAGCCCGCAGTTGAGGGCTTTCGTGCAAACCTTGGTCGAACGTGCGTCGGCGATCCGCAGCGGTCACGTGAAACCGGACGAGGACAACATGCTGGCGGTCACCAACGATGGCCGCAAGGCCGCGCTGGACTTCCGGCTGATCGTGCCCTCGGCCAAGTTCGACACCGCGGGCAAGGTCGCCGCGTGCGTACGCGAGGTGCATGCCATCTGGCAGCGCACGGCGGCGTTCCGCGGTGCCCAGCTGGTGTTCTGCGACCTGTCGTCCCCCAAGGGCGGCAAGGCATTCAGCGTCTACGAGGATCTGCGTACAAGGCTCATCGACGCCGGCATTCCCGAGCAGGAGATCGCGTTTATCCACGACGCGGACACCGACGCCCAAAAGGCGAAGCTCTTCAAGAATGTCCGGGAAGGCCGCATCCGGGTGCTGTTGGGGTCGACCCAGAAGATGGGGATCGGCACCAACGTCCAGGACCGGCTGGCAGCCCAGCACGACCTGGATGCGCCGTGGCGTCCGTGCGACGTGGAGCAGCGGGAAGGCCGCATCCTGCGGCAAGGCAACATGAACGATGAGGTCGAGATCTTCCGCTACGTCACCGAGGGTTCCTTCGACGCCTACTCCTGGCAGACCCTGGAGACCAAGGCGCGCTTCATCGCGCAGGTCATGCGCGGGGATCGTGGCATCCGCTCCGTCGAAGACGTGGCGCTCGCCGCCCTGTCCTACGCCGAGGTGAAAGCCCTGGCGTCGGGCAACCCGCTCGTCATCGAGAAGGCGGGCGTGGACGCGGAGGTGGCCAAGCTCTCGACGCTGCAGTGGGTGTGGCGCAACCAGCGCTACGCCAACGAGCGCGAGGTGACCGAGTTGCCGCTGTCGATCGCGGCGCTGGAGAAAAAGCTGGCGGCCCACGAGGCCGACCTGTCCCGGCTGGAGCCGCAAGAGATGGGCTCCATCTCGGTGGAGTTGGGCAAGCGGCGCATCGTCGGACCGGACTCGGTCGGCGAGGCGTTGCGGGCGAAGGTGCTGGCGACGAAAGAAGAGGCCGCCAGTGCGCACATGCGCGTCGATCGCGTCATCGGGCGCTTCGGTGGCTTCGATTTGGGCATCGTGTGCGCGAGCGGTGAACACGTGCCGGAGCTCTACCTGGCGGGCAGCGCCGTGTACAACGCGACACCCTACCAGACGGGGCCGGCGCTCGTGGCGGGCTTGCTCGCCACGCTCGGTTCCGTCGAGGAACTGGCTGAGAAAGCCAGAACCCTGCTGCAGACACGCCGCAAGCGCCTGGCCGACCTTGAAGTCGAGCTGGGCCGGCCGTTCGAGCATGAGCTGCGCCTGAACACGCTACGAGCGCGTCAGGCTGAACTGATCGAGCAACTCGACCTCACGAAGGACGAGGCCGGCAGCCACGCGGCTGACGCCGACGCCGACGCCGCGCTTGCCGCCGCATGATGGACTCCCCCAGTCGCAAGGCTGGGGGATTTTTTTTCGCCCCGAGAAAGAGTCGTTCCCCTGCCGAGCAGCGTTGCCGCGGAGAGCTACTTCGAAGTTCACCCATCGCAGGCCGTTCGCAACATAAAATTAGTGAAATCGCGAAGCACAATAGTAGTCTGTTGACGCATCGCAATAGTAGTGTAACCATAGCGCGCAATACTAGTGTCACCATCAGACATGGCCACACCCAACGAGAAACTCGCCGCATCCCTGGAGCAACTCAAGGCGCTCCAAGACAAAGGCCTGCGCGTCATCCGCAGCACAGCCCTGTCCCGGACGCACCGCGAGCGCCTGAGCAAAGCTGGATACCTTCAGGAGGTCATCAAGGGCTGGTATCTGCCGGCCCGGCCGGAGGTGTCCTCCGGCGGCCACGAAGGCAGCACGGCCTCATGGTTCGCCGGCATGCGCGACTTCGTCGCCGGCTACTGCGAGGATCGATTCGGCGCGAGTTGGCACCTGAGCCCCGATCAATCCCTGCTGCTACGCTCCGGCGAGCGCACCTTGCCCCGGCAACTGCAAGTCTGGTCCACCGCCGGGAACAACCAGTTGGTACCGTTGCCCCACGGCTGTTCCTTGTTCATCTACCGCGCGCCCGCTCTCCTGCCGGCCGAGCCGCATGCAGAAAACCAAAGCATCCGCCTCGTGAACCTGACGGATGCGCTCGTGGCCGTGTCAGCAACTTTCTTCGTTCAGCAACCTCTGGCGGCGCGCGTGGCCCTGGGAATGATCGACGACACCGTACCGCTGCTGCAGAGGCTGCTGGACGGCTCCCATTCCGTCATCGCAGGACGGCTCGCAGGCGCGTTCCGGGCGGTAGACCGGGCGGATTTCGCAAACGGCATCACCCAGACCATGCGTGGCGCCGGCTACACCATCCAGGAGGTTTCGCCGTTCGATGTGCCACCGGCACCACTACCCGGTGGCCGCCCCGTGTCGCCCCACGTCCAACGCCTGCGCCTCAACTGGGCGGCCATGCGCGACCCGGTCATTGCCGCCTTCCCGGCACCCCGCCCCCCCCGGTCCACGGAACAGGCGCAGATCCTCAGGGACATTGAGGAGCGCTACGTGGCGGATGCCTACCACTCGCTGTCCATTGAGGGTTACCACGTCACGGCGGACCTGATCGAGAAAGTGCGCAACGGCGCCTGGGATCCGGAAGGCGCTGACCGCCAGCAACGCGACGCCATGGCCGCCAAGGGTTATTTCGAGGCCTTCAAGCTCGTCAAAGACTTCATCGCCGGCACACTGCAGCGGCAGGCGCAACAGATGGGGCCACAACCCTTGCGAGAGGCAGTGAGTGCCTGGTATCTGGCGCTCTTCAGCCCTAGTGTGCAAGCCGGCCTGCTCAAGCCTTCGGACCTGGCGGGATGGCGCAACAGCCAGGTGTTCATCCGCGGTGCGCTGCACGTGCCCCTGGCAAAGGAAGCCGTGCGCGAGTGCATGCCCGCACTGTTCGAGCTCATCGAAAGCGAGCCCCACCCCGCCGCGCGGTCCATCCTGGGCCATTTCCTGTTTGTCTTCATCCATCCCTACATGGATGGCAACGGCCGGCTGGCCCGTTTTCTGATGAATGCGATGCTCGTCACCGGCGGCTACGTCTGGACCGTCATTCCGGTACAGCAGCGGCAGGCCTACATGGATGCCTTGGAGCGGGCCAGTTCCTACGGCGAGATCGAACCGTTCGCTCGCTTTATCGCGCAATTGACCCGTGAGCAGGAACGGAGTCCCCTGCCCCGGCCGCGCTGACAGGTATTGACCTCTCCCAGGCCTACCAATCTTGCAGACCGGACCAACCCAATGACCACACCTGCAGCAGGATCAATCATGAGTAAGCTCACTCCACGCGAGCGGACAACTTCACGTTTTGCAAGGCTGTTCTTCGCCGCAGGCTGCACTCTCGCGGTGGCGCTTCAAGCCACGGTTGGCCTCTACTTCACGCGCCACTATTTTGTCGCGCATTTCCTGCTGGGGCTGTTCCTTCCCTTCCTGTTCTACAGCATGGGTGGCATGCGCCTGACCTTCTGGATAGGCATGGCGCTCACCGCCACGTGGCACTTCGGATACGAGTTCTGGGAAGACCAACTCGATCGCCCGGTTTACACACCGGACTGGGATCAGATCGTGTCGGGGACGGTGGGGCTCGTCGCAGCCTGGGTGACTTACCGCGCGTGGAATCGCCACCTCGACGTGAGAGCGCAGCAGTCGGTAACCGCTCCGCGCAGTTCATCATAACGACGAGAGGCCCGACCCCGGTTTTCCGACCGCCCCTTCCAGGGGAACCCCCTGTCGAAAAGCGGGGGCCGGGCGCCTCGACGACGGCTCACCCGGAGGCTGCGCCGCCTTCTCCCTGAGCCTTGATCCAGGCACGAACGTCTTCCGCCCGCCAAGCGGTGACACGCTCGGACAGCTTGATGGGCGCGGGGAACGTTCCCGCGGCGACACGGCGCCACAGTGTCGAGTGGGAAAATGGCAGGAAGACGAGCAATCGGGCTTCGCGCACGAATCCCGTCTCGGGCAAGGTTGGCGGAGGTGCGCTCGCCGCACGCGAGGGCGAGACGAGTTGAAGGATGGTGGTTGCGGTGGGCATGTTCGGTTCCTCATACAGGCCGAAGTTCATGACCCCCTCGTCACGATCGTGCTAGGTCAGTGTCGAACGATCGCTAGGGAAGCGCACACGCAAGGCTTGCCATCGGCTTCCCAGGCGACGGCACATACGAAGAGACGGGTTCTCGGCGGACCAGACGGTCCTTCTTGACGAACGGAATATCGGGCAATCAACCGCAGCGACCGCGGCTTGCCTGCAGCAAGAAAGGCGGGTCACGTCCGCAACGCCCAGCGCTCCATGGGCGCCAGGTTCATCGAGCCGAACAGCATCTGCTGTAGCACTGCTGTTTCACGGCTTGACGTGGGCGATACGGTATCGCACGTTCTGAACGACGATCAAGGCACTCCAATCCAACGCAGCAAGACTCCACCCGCAAGTGGCCGTAAAGGCGATCGCCTGAGCTGGTCCTGGCGATCCATCAGGCTGGATCTCCGGCCTTTGGTGCCGGCTCATCAACAGGGGATTCGTAGCGAGCCCCCTCACCAAGGTGCTCCGCCTCGATGCTGGCAACAGCCTCTGCGCCTTCGAGCGATTCCTCGACCAAGCCATTGTTGTGAGGCTCCTCGGATGCCTCGCGGACATCACCACCGGCCTCTTGGCCCCTCGCGGCAGAACCTGCTGCCGCAGCCAAGGCATTCATCCGGCGCCGCAGACCCGACGCCAGGCTACGTGCCGAGTTGGCGACATCCCGAACCTGGCGCTTCAAGGATGCCCGCTGCTGGTCCAAGAGCTGGGTGTTGATGACCTCGTGGATTTCCAAGGTCTGCAAGAGCGGCATCAACTGGTCGAGCTTGGCGATCAGTTCGAGATATCGCCTGCCGGTCGACGAAATGACCCCCACCTCGATCTCCAGCGGCCTGGTGTCGTAGGTGGCGGCGCTGGTGATGCCGTTCGCCTTGAACAAGGCCTCCGCGCCGTCGATGGCCTGATTGAGATTCGTGGCGACACCGTCGATCCTGGACTTGATGGCCTCCTCCACCTTCGCCACGTCGGCCGACTCCAATCGCGTACGGGCGATCACGGAAATGAAGTGTGCGTTGAGCTGCAGGGTGCTGAAGAAGCGCACGAACAGGCGCTTGCCCTCGGCGCTCGTGAAACGGGCCAGCACCTTGATGCTGGCTGCCTCGACTCGCCGGAAGTCCGCCTTGGACTCGCGCGCCAGGATGCGCGCGTTGACCGCGCCCTCGTCGATCTTGACGATCTGCATATCGGATTTGCTTGCCGCCATCGGAGCTCTCCACTATCGAAACGAGGCCGATGTTCCTCGCACGGCAACCTGAACTCCATCCGAATATCCCGCCCAAACCGCCCCAATTTGCCATCACGAGGTGGACTTCGCATCAGGTGGGATTGACCGCCCTGGCGCCGGTCACTATCGTTACCGCATGCAGTAGCTGGCCCTGCGCACCTCTTCGGCAAGCCCCGCGTTCCGAGCGAATCGCGTCCGCGATTCCACGTGCCACCCTTCTCCGCGTGGTGGCTGAGCTCCGCTTTGGACCCTGCTTTCGAGGCGGGAGCCTGCCGCTCCCGTGCCGAAAGCATTTTTCCCAGCGGTAGCTGGCATACCGTCCGGCGGATCGTCCGCCCCAAGCCAGTCTCGTCACCACCAGCCAACGCCCACACGCGTCGGCCCATTTCCACCCTGCGGGGCACACGCCCCGCTCGGACGCGTCGTGCCCCGCGTTTCCTTCCGGAGGCCACGATGCCTGACTCCAACCTTCAGCCCGTTTCTTTCCGTGCGTGCCACATGGGATTTCCTCCGCAGCGGTTTCCCCGTATCGCGGATACCGCCCCCGACCCGCAATCGGTTCAGCACCAACTCGACGAAAGCGACGAAGCGCCGCCCATCGAATGGACCGAAGAGGATGTAGTCCGGCTGCACTGCCTGCTGCTGGACGACCTCGCCGCCCTGGCCGACCCCAGCACGCCGCTCGAGGAGAAGTTCGACACCCTGCGGTGGGTCTTCACGGATCCGGACAAGGACGGACAGCCCTTCTCCTTCGCCAGCTGCCTGCAGGTCGCGGGCTGCAGCCCGATGTCGAACTACCCCTACTTTGGCCGCCTGGACGTGAACGACGTCCGTGACCTGTTGCAGGGCTACGTCCGGCGCTGGCTGCGCGAAACACTCGACCGCTATCCCGCCTGGGTTCGCGAGGCGATCTCGCACAACCCGCAATGGGCGGCGGATCGCCTGAGCAAGAACCCGCAATGGATCAACGAGCAGCTCAGGCGCCAGAACGTGCTGGGCGACCTGTTCGCATGAATCGCCGATCCATGCCCCCATTCACCGGGGAGCGCCCGCGCTCCCTCTTCCGTTTCCAAGGAGACGTCATGGCGACGCTCAAAGACATCCTGATCCTGCTGGCGGTCCTGGCCGCCTACGGGATCGTCGGCCGGATGGACTACGACGATGCCGTGCGGCACGAAGAGTTCATGCGCGCGAGGCGCCTCGAACAAGAGGCTTCATGTGCGCCGGCCACGACTCCGAAACGCGCAGACACAGCGGCGGCGGCAACCCACGACCTTTTGGTGCAAGCCGTGATCGCCCGTGACTGCCCGACATCCCGCCTATAGGAGGCTCTCATGTACATGGACTCACAGAAGCGGCCGGAACCCCGGGCCGCGCATCTGATGCGCGTGCGCGGGCTTGCGGAGATCGAGTTCCTCATCAAGGAAAGCGAAGTGCTCACCGGCCAGGCCGGTCGCGTCTTCGTGATCTCCGGCGCCGACAAGCTGACCTACCGGGTGCGCTGGCACCCCATGATCATCGAGGTCGAGCGCCTGGACAGCACCGGCGCCGTCATCGACACGCAGCACCTGCCCCCTCATGACTTCGCGACACACAGCGTCGTCGAGGCCCTGGTGGCGGGCCAGCTCTACACCGCGCCAGTGCAGACCCGGCACTGACGCTTCTTCGTTCCCCATCGTGGGCCCTCCCTCGATGGGTGCGGGCCCGCATGCACTTCACAGGAGCATGTCATGGACACCGTCCAAGTCCGCATCAATGAAGAAGGTACGTTGCGCAACCAGCGCTTCGCCTTCAGCGACCGGTTCACGCTGGTCACGGAACTGCTGCAGAACGCACGCCGCGCCGGCGCGACCTTGATCGAAGTCAGCCACGATCCCGTCTCCCGCACCCTGCGTGTGCGCGACAACGGGCACGGCATCGACGACTTCGGCAAGCTGCTGGCCTTCAACGAGTCCGGTTGGGGCGAAGCGCTGCGCGCCGAGGAGCATCCTTTCGGCGCCGGCTTCTCCCGCTGCCTCTATGCCGCGACCCGCTGCACCGTCATCTCGCGGGGCAGGCAGATCGCCTTCGACACGGCGGCGGCCCTGGCGCGGTCCGAAATCCCGGTGGAGGAAACCGGTTACGGACCGGAGATGGGAACCCTCATCGAACTCGATGGCGTAGAACTACCCGATCTCGATTCGCGGCTGGCTACCCTGTGCATGGGGTTCCCCGTGCAGGTGGAATTCAACGGCCGGAGCATCGACCGGCCCCGCGCTCCCTATCGCTTGAGCAGCGTCGAGACACCGATCGGCTCGATCCACCTCGTGGGGACGCACAGCGGGCAGCACTCGCTGTCCGTCGATGTGTATCTGCAGGGCTTTCGCGTGATGTTCCTGCCGAACTACCTGTCGATCACCGAGACGCCGAACGTCGTTCATCTCGATTCGAAGGTCTTTTTTGCACGCCTGCCCGACCGGGACACCCTGATCGACGCCGACGTGCAGGAAACGAGAATCCGGCAGCAAATCCGCCAGAACTGGCGCGACACGCTGCTCGATCGCAGGGCGGGGATGGCCGCGGGAGAGTTCATCGAGGACTTCTTCAACGTGATGCGCCACCACCGGCATCTGGATTTGCTCAACGACATCGAGCTGATCCCGAGGCAGGTCTGCGAGCGCATCAGGGGGTACCCGCAGCGGACCCTGACGCCGCACCTGGACTTCCTGGAGCACCCGGTGCACGCCCTGCCCCGACAGGACATCGAGAGCGGACGGTTTCAACTGGTCAGGCTCGACTGGCCGGATGGGCAAAACGCCGCAAAGTGGATGCTGGCCCTGGCCAAGGGCTATGTCGTCATGGCCTCGGACGATCTCGATGCGGGCCATTGGGTCCATCGGTACGTTCGCGACCTGAACAAGGAAGACGTGTCGATCCGCGTCACCCATGAGCATCAGCGCTCCTACCTCGATGGTGGCTGGATCTCGGCACACGTGGTTCTGTGCGAGGAAGTCACCATAAGCATGGGCGACGTGGAGGCAACGTTCTCCGAGGACGGCCTCTACCACGACGGCACGCTGTACATCCCCGCCGGGGAGCGCAGCGGTCGCGCGGTACGCCAGTACGCGTCCTACTACGACGGCCATGATCGGTTCCACGAATCCGACATGAACGCCGATGTCGGCGCGCTCGCAGACCTCATCCGCCGCCTGCGCATGGCAGACCCGGAGGAGGCCATGCGCTCGCTGATCAGCGACGCACGATCCGAGCGGTATCCGCTGTTGCGCGGCCTCAGCTTCCGCGTGCAGATCGGCATCGACGCCGGTAGCCACGAAGTCAGCCTGATCGAGTGATGCCCGCCGTGGCTGGCTTCGTCGGCCGCGGTATTCACCCGAGCCACACGCGGCTCCATTTCAACCCGTGCGTCCGGCTTCCACCGGACGCGCCCCGTCCCCTGTATCGCATCCGAGCCTCGCCCGAATCGGCAGGCCTTGCCCAGGGGGCTCGTCTTGGAGGTCATCATGACCAAGGAAGAGTACCAACGCCGCATCGACGATGTGAAGACCCGCGCCCACGGACGCTGGCCGGAGTTCCTGCTGCACCTGGGCCTGGATCCCCGGATGATCAAGAAGCGCCTGAACCTGCCCTGCCCCTTCTGTGGCGGAACGGATCGTTTCCAGTTCACCGACAAGTACGGCGAGGGCAACTACCACTGCCGCAACTGCGGACCGGGTGGCGGCTTCCAGCTCGCGCAGCAGGTAACCGGGATGGACTTCAACAGCGTCCTGGAGGCGGCCGAGCAGTACTTCGGTTCGTACCCGCGGCCCCCACAGGCTGCCGGCAACGAAGCATCGCCGGATCGCATGAAGAAGCTTGTCCAGCGCATCTGGAACGAAGCCCAGCCGATCGTCCACGGCGACGTGGTGGACCGCTACCTGAGGTCTCGGGGCCTGGTCCTCGATCGCTACCCTTCGGTACTGCGTTTCCACCCGAAACTCGGGTACTACCAGAAGGACGAAGGCGGCAAGTCGCGCAAGATCGCCGAGTACCCCGCGATGCTCGCCAGCATCCAGGGGCCGGAGGACAACATCGTGTCGCTGCATCGGACCTATCTGCCCGAAGGGCGCAAGCTCGCGGCGAACGATGCCAAGAAGGTGCTCACCTCGGGCATCACCGGCGCGGCGGTGCGACTCTTCGAGGCGACGGACGAACTGGCACTCACAGAGGGCATCGAGAAAAGCATCGCGGTGCACCTGCGCACCGGCAAGCCGGCCTGGGCTGCGCTCAGTGCCGGCAACCTCGAGAAGATCTGGATTCCCGACACGGTGACCAAGGTCTCGATCTACGCCGACAACGATGCTGATGGCGATTTCGCGGGACAAGCCTTCGCTTTCGCCCTCGCGCGCCGCCTCAAGAGAGAGGAAAAGGGTGGTGGGCGGCGGCAGGTCCAGGTCTTCGTGCCCAAGTGGCCCGGGGTCGACTGGTCGGACATCTGGTTCCGGCGTTGGCAGGCCCAGATGCGGCAAGCCGCATAGAGATCGATTGCGTTGAGAGGGGTGCAGCCACGGGCTGCACCGCCTTTTCAGTGGCACCTGCCCCTCGGTGCCAGCGAAAAGGTTCTCTCCGGGAGCCTCGCTCCCCTGGTAGCTGCCATACCTGCCACGCCCCTGGGCGTCGCCAAGGCAGCCTTGAAGCCCATGCGCGACACATTCGCGCCGAACCCGGGCCGGCCAGTTGGCCGGCCTTCATCAACCCTGGCGGGGATGCGCATCCCCGCAGGGGTCGTGCCGTCCCCGCTTTTCATTCCGAAAAGGAGAATCACATGAAAAGCGGACGTTCTCTCCAAAGCCTGGCCCAGGAACTCGATCGCCAGCGCCTCAGCAAGCGCGACCTGGTCCTGCCCTCCTCGCTCATCCATCACACCACTCGGGAAGACGGCGAGACCGAGCTGATCGTCGAAGAGCCCGAATCGCCGCGTCGGTATGACGTGACGCCGCTCGCCCGCCGGCAGCTCGCGGACAAGCTCCGCATCCCGTTGGCGTACTTCGAACGCATGCGCAGCGAGCAGCCAACGCTGCTCGATCGCAACGTCAACACGTGGCTGGAGCAGGAAGGTGATCGGCACATGCTGCGCACCCTCGACGGACGGGTGCGCGCGGTGCTCTCGGATCGCTATCGCCGTCTCGACAACTACGATCTCGCCGAGCACGTGCTGCCGATCCTCGGTCATCTGGACGGCCGTGTCGAGTCGGCCGAGCTCACCGGGACGAAGATGTACCTCAAGTACATCCTGCCGCGTCTGCAGTACGAGATGCGTGTCGGCGACGTGGTCCAGGCCGGCATCGTGATCTCGAACTCCGAAGTGGGCCACGGCACCCTCACGGTCCAGCCGCTGGTCTTCCGGCTGGTGTGCAGCAACGGGCTGATCGCCGTCGACCAGTCGCTGCGCAAGACGCACCTGGGCCGCGCACTGGGCAGCGATGACTCGGTGACGATCTTCCAGGACGACACGCTCCAGGCGGATGACCGTGCTTTCTTCCTGCAGGTCCGCGATGTGGTTCAGTCCGCCCTGTCCGAAGCCACCTTCCTGCAGGTCGCCGCGAAGATGCACAAGACGATGGGCATCGAGCTGAAGGGCAGTCCCGTGAAGACGGTCGAGGTGCTGCGCCAGCGCTACACGCTGACCGAAGCCGAAGGGGATGGCGTGCTGCGCCACCTGATTACGGGCGGTGACCTGTCCGGATACGGGCTCGTCAACGCCGTGACGCATTACAGCCAGGAGGTGGACGACTACGACCGGGCCACCGAGTTCGAAGCGTTGGGCGGCAAGCTCGTCGAGCTGTCCAGCCGCGAGTGGAAGGGGTTGGCCGAAGCGGCTTGAGCCATTGAATAGCTGGCGCACCAGGAGACGCCGGTCCGCTTGTTCGCCACCTGTTCCTATTTCCACCCACGAGGGACACATGCGCCTCCATTCGAGGCCGTGTCCCTCGCCGTTCTCAACATCTCTTCAACCACGGAGCTTGCTCCCCAGCCGGGGAACAGGCTCCACTTCCTCTGATGGAGAAACCCCATGCACCCTGATTCAAACCCTTTCCTCCGCGGCTACCAGAAGCTGCGCATTGATCGCTCCCTGTACATCACGTACGAGGACGACTGCCCGCCGGTCTGGCGCCTGCTGCATCCCAGCCAGGCGCATCTGCCAGACGAGCAGGTCGCGCTCTTTCCCTGCATCTTCAACAGCGACTACGCCCTGATCACCGAAGGCCAGGATCTTCCCGAAGATCTGGAGGTCCAGTGCCAGACCGAAGGCGTGGTGCGCACCGTGGTCTATGCCATCAGCGGCGACGACTCCGGCCAGCCCGTGCACGTTGGCGACACCTACTCGGAGGAGGCCGCGCGGGAAGTGGTGCGGCGACTGAGCTTCGAGACAGGCTTCTACAGCCGCTGCTGGGAGATCAGCAGCGCCCATCTCACCGCCGAAACGGGCCGCTTCCTCGCCGAGCTGGCGGACATCGCCACGCCGAGTGGCTTTCTGTTCATCGCCTTCCGCATCCCGTACAGCCCCGCGATCGGCGTGAAGCTGATCGCCACCCCCTGGACGGATGCGAACCTGCAACTGATCGAAGGCATCACCGCAGAGCAGTTGCGACAGGAGCATCGCAACAAAGGCATGCCGGAATCCCTGGTCGAGGTGCTGCACCTGGCTGCGGTCGCCGACGCGCGCATGCTGGTGTTCGATGCCGATGCCCCGATACTGGAAGGGTTGACGCTGTACGGTGACGAATGACCCCCAAGCAAGCCCCCGCGTGGGGCTCGTCTTACTCTTGTCGATTCGTCGATTCACACTTTCGTCCGACAATCGGCATGCGTCCACCCGCATGCCGTTATCGGCGCCGCAACGCCATGAGCGCACTGGCGAGCTTCTTGACCGCCACTTCCAACTCATCTCGGGTATAGGCCGCGAGCCCCATCAGGAAACCAGCCTTGTGTTTGCTCGACGCATGCAACGCCGTCAGCCCCAGGAGATCAATGCCGGCCCGGCGCGCAGTATCGATGGCCTCGCGCTCGGGAATGTCGCGGATGAAGACGCAGGGCAAGAGAGCGGGTGATGGCGCGCACCTTTGAGCGCCAGGTGATCGAGTTCCATGTGCGGGTCGCGTTGCTCAATCGCTTGAGCCAGATCGACCGTCCTCAGACTGCCGCCGTGGCACGAGTCCGTCCGGGGCTGGGGTTATGGCGCCGGGAAATCGATTTGTGCAGCAAAGCCACTTCAGATACATGACAAGGCGATCAAGTCAACTCGCATTGCCTTCCCCGTTCCGACCTTTGCGAGTGGCCCCCGCATTTTGCGAGTTTGACGATATTGACGGAGCCATTCCCGCGCAAATAGTCTCGATCCCAACGACGCTGCCGTTCGCCGGAGCATGCCAATGACGAAGCTCACTCTCGGCCGCGTGTCTCGTCAAAGTCTGCGCGGAGAAGGCAATGGGCAAACTCGAGCTTTCGCAGGTCCAGATCGCGAATCTGAACATGCTCATCTTGATTGCGGAATGTGCCAAGCACGATAACGCAATCGCATGCAGCCGCTTCGGACTCGATGCCGACCAGGCCGAGTTCCTCGCCTCGCTCGCCCTTCAGGACATTCTGAGTCTCGTCACACACCTCGGTGACGAGTGTCTCTTCCCCCCGCGTGCCGACCTCGTCCAGGTTCTGGCCTGGCCGCCACAACTCGCCGGCGCGCTGTTGATGGTTCATCCTGCCCAGGCTGCCCGCCCGGTTCGCCCACTGGATGGGAGTGCATTGCCATGAAGAGCGAACGCAATCTTCTCCATGCGCAGAGGCACATCCATGCCCTGGCCGTGGCCACCGAATGCGCCGAGCTCGGGGCACGGATCCGGACCATCCAGTTGCTGACCGGCCTTTCGGCAAGCCAACTGCACCAGCTGTTCCGCCATCCCCTCGGCGGACCACGCCGCGGCCGCCATCCCGATTCCCGCGAGTGGTACCACAACGCGAACCTGCTGTGCCGAACCGAGGCCTCAATCATCGTCGTCCTCTTCCGCCGGCTGGCTTCCCGCGGTATCGACCCGCCGCTCGCACTGATCGGCGCCTATCGGCACTACCTCAATTTCTGCAAAGCGCAGCCCCGAATCAGCTTCGATCGCGCCTTCGACCTCGTGGCCCACACCACCGGGCGCTGGTTCGTGGCCGCAAGGAGCTTCTCGATTTTCACCTGCCCGACCTGCAAGAGCGAATACCTGACCAGCCTGAGCCTGGCACCGCTCACCAACCACGAATGCCCGTTCTGCAGGCTGCTCAGTCGCCACACGAAGGATCCGCGCATTCAAGCCGCCTATCCGAGGCAAACGCTTCAACGCGACATCCAGATGTTCTGGATCAGCGCGTGCTGGAGCAAACGACTGGCTCCGCACCCGACGTCGAATTCGCCTTGATCCGGGGCCAATTCCTGCTGGGCGGGTCGGGCGCCGGCACGCACGATGCGTCCATCGATCCGGATCAGGTACCCCGAGATGGATGTCGCCACAAACAGTTCGCCGCCTGGGGCACAGGTGCTTTCGACCGAGTTTCGCTATCCCTCGGTCGACCCGGGCATTCCTGCCCTCGACGTGGAAGCCCTGCTCGCGGCGCATCAGGAACTCATCGACCGGATCAAGCTGTGCTTCGGCATGGATCGCACCGGCTTCGAGCAGACAATCCTCCCCCAACTGCGCCGGTATGCCACCTATGTGCATCTGCTCCCCTGCACGGCGGACAACTACTTCAATGAGCCGGGCGGCCTTCTGCGCATCGGCCTCGAAACCGCCTTCTTCGCGCTGCAAGGCACCGATGCCCACATCTTTTCCGGGCGGGCGACGATCACCGAGCGTCGCAACCTCGAACCGCGCTGGCGCCTGGCCACCTTTGTCGGCGGGTTGTGTTGCGAGCTGCACCGCCCACTGAGCCATGTCATCGTCACCGATGAAGCCGGCAACGAATGGTCTCCCTACCTTCGGCCCTTGACCGGCTGGCTCCATCACCATCAGGTCAAGCGCTATTTCCTGAAGTGGCGCCCCAACGCCGTAGAAAGCCGCTCGCTGGGCCTCTTCGCCTTGCCGCATGTAGTGTCTGCGGAGACCCTGCAGGACCTCGCCACGGGAAACACCCAGATCGTCCCGCACCTGCTCGCGGCGGTTGCCGGCATCCCGATCTACCGCGACCACAACGTACTGGAATCCCTGGTCCGCCGCGCCCTGGCGCTGGTGATCGATCGTTTCCTTCTGGCCAGCGCCGAACGCTATGGCAAGCCCCAACTGGGGTCGCACCTGGAACGCTATCTCGTCGATGCGCTGCGACGCCTGGCGGCTTCCAATCCCGGCTGGACCCCGAACGCGGAAAAGTCTCGTGTCTGGTATGGCCCAGACGGGATGTTCATGGTGTGGCCCGGCAGCGCCGACGACATTCGCAAGCTGCTCGAAGCCGACCAGCTTCCCGGCATTCCCAAGGCGCCCGAGACCATCCTCGAAGTTCTGCTCACGGCCGGTGTGCTGACCGCACAGGAAGATGGGAAGGCAACCTGGCTCATCCATCCGCCAGGCAACAAGCCCGCGCTGGAGGCCGTCAAGCTCAGCGCCCCGGCGATGCTCTTCACGGAGTCGGACAAACTGCCGGAAGCCTTCACCAATCCGCTGCTGACGCCACCGACGGCGGATGCGGCAGCCGTTGCGCCGGCCGTCTCGACCAAGCCAGCGCTTCTGACCACACCAAGCGCCGATGACAGCGCCAAAGGAAGCAGCAGGAAGCGCCCGCGTGCCAGCCCGCCATCGATCTCACAAGTTCCCGAAGCGCCCTCCCCGCAACATCCCGAACAACTGGCCCTGCTCGACCCGCCGCCTGCCGCACCAGCGGACGAAGCACCCACGCCCACGCCGATCACCCCTCGCCCAGACGAGCCACAGCAAGCCAGGCTGCTCGCGCCCCTTCGCCTCCCTGTCACCGTCCGCGATGCGCTGGCGGCAATCGTTGCAACGCTGTCGGGACCCGAAGCCGAGTGGGCGGCAAAGCCTACGGACGACGGACTGTTCGTTCCTCTGGCTGCGCTGACTGCACGCAAAGTAGCCCCGCCTGCCGCGATGCGCTCCCTGAGCGAGGTCGGCATGCTCGCGGAGCCGTCGCCGATCTCCCGGCATTTCCAGGGACAGGAGGTTGTCGGCATCCTGATCGACAAACGGCACGTGATCGGCCTGCCGAGTCAGCAGAAGGAAGCTGTCTGACATGCTGGCGCGCGCATACGAGATGCCTTGGCGCCGAGCCTACGAGGCCTACGCCAGTGCCATGTGGCTGCTGGCCGTATTCGCCACGGTCACGATGGCCGTGCGAGCCCAAGCGCCCATCAGGATCGCGATGCCGCTGGCAGCCGCATGCCTGCTCATGGCCGTATGGCGAGCCGCGCAGGCCGCCCACATCATGGTGCTGCGCGCCGCCTTGAGCGGCCGTGCCATGCAGGTCATCGGGCCAAGCGAACAGGAACGCCTGACCCGGAACCCCGAGCAGGTCTTTCTCGGCTTCGGCTTCGACTGGCAGCCCCTGCACTCGCAGCGCCTGTACGAACTCGCTAAGATCGACTACCGCAGCTATACAGCATCCCCCGCGCTCCTCAACTGGCTGGGATACAAGGTTACCCCCCAGCCGGACTCCGAGATCGGCCTGCCCTACATCCACGGCGTCGAGCCCCGCGAGCGCCCGCTCTACCGGCCGCTGCAGAACTTCGAGGGAGGAACGCTCCTGGTGGGCACCACCCAGGCGGGCAAGGGCGTCGCACTATCCAATCTTGTCACCCAAGCCATTCGGCGCGGCGACGTCGTCATCGTCATCGACCCGAAGAACAGCCGTCGGCTCAAGCGTGCCGCCATTCGCGCCTGTGAGCGCTATCGGGAGGCCGACACCTTCCTGGAATTCCACCCCGCCTTTCCCGAGACTGGGGTGAGACTCGACTTCGCCTTCAACTGGCAGAAGCCGACTGAGCTCGCCTCGCGAATCCAGTCCATCCTTCCGCCGGATACGGCCGGGGCCTTCGGTGCCTTCTCGTGGGACGCGGTCAACGTCGTGGTGCAGGGGCTCGTGGACCTCGAAGAACGTCCGAGCCTGGCCAAGCTGACCCGCTACATCGAAGGCGGCATCGAGCCGGTCCTCGAACAGTCCCTGCGGCGCTTCTACGACGCGGAGTTCCGCGACGGTTGGCGCGAGCACCCCGAGATGAAGCGCCTGCTCCACGAAGCGCACCGCGGCAACCTGAAGCGCCCTTCGGAAGCGGCCAGCGCCGACCTCATGGCCTTCGTCGCCTTCTACGAGCATCACGTTCCCCAGAGCCAGCGCAGCAAGGTCATCGATTCCCAGGTCCGGGTCTTCCGGCACAACCGGGAGCACTACCAGAAGATCACGGCCAACCTGCTGCCCATCCTCTCGATGCTGACCTCCGGCGATCTGGGCCGCAGCCTGAGCCCCGATCCGTTCGACCCGGCGGACAAGCGGGCCATCATGAACTTCGAGAAGATCGAGCGCGCCGGGCACGTGCTCTACATGTGTCTGGACTCCCTGCCCGACCCGTCGGTGGCTTCGGCCATCGGCGCCCTGGCCCTCGCCGATCTCGCCGCCCGCGCCGGCATGCGCTACAACCTGGGCGGGTACCGGCGGATCTCGCTGTTCGTCGACGAGGTCAGCAACGTCATCAACCAGCCCTTGATCGAGATCCTCAACAAGGGGGCCGAGGGCGGCATCTACACCACCTGCGCCATGCAGACCCTGGCCGACCTCGCCAAGCGCCTGGGCAGCGAGGACGCCGCCCGCATGGCGCTCGGCAACCTCAACAACCTGATCGCGCTCCGCTCCAAGGATCGGCCGACACAGGACTTCGTGGTGGAGACCTTCGGCAAGACCGCGATCCATACGCTTCGCGTGGGCCTGAGCCACGGTGCGGACGCTCACCTGGGCGATTTTTCCGCCAGTCACTCCACACAGATCACGGAGAGCTTCGAGGAAATGATCCCTGCCGATGTTCTGGGCAAGCTGCCGAATCTGCAGTACTTCGCATCGGTATCGGGCGGGCGCATCATCAAGGGACGCTTCCCCATCCTCGACACGGAAACACCGTTCCCGAAGCCGCGCCATCGGGTTGCAGCATGATCCGCGTCATCGCTGTCGCGGCCCTGACCCTGCTGCTGGTCTTCGTGCTGTATCTGCCGGCCGCGAATCCTCCCGAGCGCTTCCTGAACCAGATCCACAGCGAACACGAGCTCAACGCGGCAACGTGGAGCGAGGCGCGCGCAGTGCTCATCCTTGAGCGCGCGCTCTCGATGAACCAGGCCCTGAGCGCCGCCAGCCCGGTACCAACCTCGGCACAAGCGCCCGGCACGGACCGCATGGCCGAAGCCGTCGCTCAGGAAATGGCTCGGGTCAATCAGCGCTTCTTTGGCAACACCTACTTCCGCTCGATCGATGCCCAGCTGCTACTTGCGACCTACCGGCTCGCTGCGCTGATCGAGTGGCTGCCGTTGCAGGCATTCGTCATCATTGCCACCGCGATCGACGGCTTCGTCGTCCGCATTCTGCGTGCCAAGCAGTTCAAGCCGCACGATCCGGAGTGGTTCGCCCTCCACGCCAGCGCCTTCGTTCTGATGGCGTGTGCAAGCATCGTCGCGGCCGTAACCCCGATCACCATTGCCCCTGCACTGCTGGCCATGCTGCCGGTTTCCTGCGCCTTCTTCCTGAGCAGGGTGGTGGCTAATTTCCATCGCCATGGCTGATCGGCTCGACCCCGCATGAACGGAGGGCATGAACTTGCCCCTGAGGCGTCGAGCCCGTTACAATAAGAATAATTCTTATTCAACACACTTCCCTGATCCCGAAAGCTGTGCGGGCAAACCATCGCGCGGCGTGATGACTTGCCTGTGAGCGCCCTGGACCCAACGCTTTCTCCCTCCGTGGAGACCCTCTACTGCGACCACCATGACTGGTTGCAGGGGTGGTTGCGCCGCCGCCTGGGCAATGCCGCGGATGCCGCCGACCTCGCGCACGACGCCTTCCTGCGCTTGTTGGTGACGCCCCGGCGCTTTGACGGTCCACCCGAGGCGCGCCTCTACCTGCGCACCATGGCCAATGGTCTGTGCGTCGATCTCTGGCGTCGCCGTCAGGTGGAAGCGGCCTGGCTGGAAGCGCTGGCCGCCCAGCCCGAATCGTTCGCCCCTTCGGCCGAGCAGCAGGCCATCGTCCTGCAAACCCTGCAGGACATCGACGCCATGCTGCAAAGCCTCTCACCCAAGGCCGCTCGGGCCTTCGTGCTGGCGGTGGGTTGCGAGATGACCGACAAGGAGGTTGCGGCAGAGTTGGGTGTTTCCACCCGCATGGTGCGCAAGTATGTGGCACAGGCGATGCTGCTGTGCATGCAGATGGAGGCGCAGGCCCATGTCCGCGGCTGAACTGCCCCTGCCTCCTACGCCCAAGGCAGCCACGAGCGGCACCACCGTCAACACCACGCACCGGGCCATGCAGGAAGCGGCCGAATGGTTCGCGCTGCTGCGCTCTGGAGAAGCCGGCCACACTGATCGCACGGCCTGGGAATCCTGGCTGGCAGCCAGCGAAGCCCACCGCGCGGCTTGGGGCCACGTCGAGCAGGTCAGCCGCCGCTTCGAGCCCATCCAGAGCAGCGTCAACCCGCGTTCCACCGTCGAAGTGCTGCAAACCGCGCGGCACCATGCGCTCCGGCGCCGCGTCCTGCTGGGCTTGGCCACTTGTGGTGGCACCGGGCTGCTGAGCTGGGCTGTATGGCGCCATACGCCGCTGCCCGCCATGGCCATGGCCTGGGCGGCCGACCACCACACCGGCGTGGGCGACGTGCGCGAAGTCTCCCTCCCCGACGGCACCCGCGTGTGGCTGGGCTCTGCCAGCGCATTCAACGAGGACTACCAGCCCAGTCTGCGCCGCCTGCGCTTGGTGACGGGTGACATCTTCATCGAGACGGCAGCCGATGCCCGCCGGGGCTTCGTGGTCGACACCCCTAACGGGCGCCTGCGCGCCCTGGGCACGCGCTTCAATGTGCGGCTGGAAGACGACGGGCAGACCTTTGTCGCGGTCTATGAAGGCGCAGTCGAGGTGCGCACCGCCACCAGCGGCACCACCCGAGTCCTCCGGGCCAGCGAGCAGACCCGCTTCAGCGGCAGCGGTGTCGAGCCCCCCGCACTGGCCGACCCCGCCCGCGAATCATGGACCCAAGGCCTGCTGATCGCCCAGGACATGCCCCTGGCCCAGGTCGCGGCCGAACTGGCGCGCTACCGCCGCGGTCACCTGTCCGTCGCCCCCGAGGTCGCCGGCCTGCGCGTGTTCGGCAGCTTTCCGCTGAACGACACAGATCGGGCGCTGGTCATGCTCGCCACCGTGCTGCCCGTTCAGGTGCGGCACACACTGCCCTGGTGGAGCAGCATTGAGCCCAAGGGCAAGGGAGCGGCTCCATCACCATGAGCTTCAGCGCCACAGGATCACCCGAGGCCGCCGCGCTCCAGCAGCAAATACACAGCCTCTACAGCGACCACCACGGTTGGCTGCACGGCTGGCTGCGCAAGAAACTGGGCTGCACCCACCGCGCTGCCGATCTGGCGCACGACACCTTCGTGCGGCTGCTCACCTCCCGCATTCCGGCCCGGCTGGACGAGCCCCGCGCCTATCTGACCACCGTGGCCCGGCACGTGCTGCTCAACCACCAGCGGCGCCAGCGGCTTGAACTTGCCTGGGCGGCCGAACTGGCCCTGGTGCCGCAGGAGTTTGCACCCTCCGCCGAAGAGCGGGCCATGGCGCTGGAAACCCTGATGGCCATCGATGCCTTGCTCGACGGCCTGTCGGCCAAGGCGCGACGGGCCTTTCTGCTCAGCCAGCTCGACGGTCTGACCTACGCCGAGATCGCCGCCGAGATCGGCGTCTCCGTCAGTCGCGTGCGGCAGTACATGGCCGAAGCCCTCACGCGCTGCTATGCCGCGCTCTGAGGCCCTTGCGGGTGGCCTGGGTGACGATCCGGGCGCAATACCAACCGCCGACCGCTCCGTGCCGAATGCGCCCGACCCACTTCCCGAGCCAGACGCTCCCTCCAACCCTACAGACCCCATCGCCGCCCGAGCCATCGCCTGGGCGGTCCAACTGCGCTCCGGCGAAGCCAGCGCGGCCGACCACGCCGCCTTCGACGCCTGGCGCCGCGCCGACCCACGGCACGAAGCCGCCGCCGCGCGCATGGAGCGTGCGCTCGGCCGCCTGAACGAACTGCCGCAGGAGCTGGCACCCCGCCAAGCCATGCGCCGCAGCCTGCTGGCACAAGCCGGGCGGCGCAGCGCCCTGCGCAATACGCTGGGGCTTGTACTCGCGGGCGTGGGTAGCGGCCTGCTGTGGTCCCACGGGCAGCGGCCCCTGTCCGCGATGGTGGCCGATTTTTCTACCGGCACCGGCGAACGCCGCGTCTTCGCCCTGGCCGACGGCAGCCGCCTGTGGCTCAACGCCCGCAGCGTGGTGGACCAGTCCTTCGACGGCGCCGCCCGCCGCCTGCACCTGCGCGCCGGGGAACTGATCGTCGAAGTGGCCAAAGAGTCCCAAGAGGCCGGCGGGGGGCGCCCCTTCATCGTGCACACCGCGCAAGGCCACATCCAGGCCCTGGGCACGCGCTTCCTGGTGCGGCAGGACGACGGCAGCAGCCTGGTGGCCGTGCTGCACTCGGCGGTGCGCATCGAGCCCTTGCAGGGCCCAGCGCTGACGCTGGCCCAGGGCCACAGCGCCCGCCTGACCGCGCAGGGCGTGGCGCAAGAGGCGCTGGCCCCCCAAGCCGCCAGCGCATGGGAAGACGGCTTCGTCGAGGTGCACGACCGCCCCCTGCAAGATGTGGTGGACGCCCTGCGCCCCTACCACCCCGGCGTGCTGCGCGTCTCGCCCCAGGCGGCTCACCTGCGCGTGACGGGCAGCTTTCCGCTGGACGACAGCGAGCGCACCCTGGCCGCGCTCGCCCGTGCGCTCCCGATTACAGTGCATCGGCGCACCGGCTGGTGGGTGAGCATCGACATGCGCTGAACAGCCGCCAGGGAGGATTTCGGTCTAAAGGGGGCCTGGATGCCGCGATCACTCAGGCGGAAACCGCAGCCGGGAAAACGCACGCCCTGCCAGGACGGCCCGGCGTTCAATCTCTGCGGCAGAGTCAAGCCACCCTTTGTGCTCAAGAAAGAGCAGGAAGGATCGCGTGCTGATCTTGCGGCAGTTGTCGGGCACGAGGAAGCTCGCACGGGCGATCTTGTGATCCTCGAACAGAAAAACGCCGGTCCTCGGCGCCTCCATGAGGGCAAAGCCGTTCATGGTCTCCTGAATGGCCAGCTCCCCCAGATGGGACTTTCGCGGCGCACCCTGCTGCACCGCCCGGGACTGGGCCTGCTGGTAACGCTGGAAAGTCCGGGTCGGCACCACCGCGAGTTGCCTGTCGCGCACCCATTGCGCCAGTCTTTCGCTCGTGGGGGTCGAGCTGCGCGTCACCTCGTGCAGCACCATATCGACCATTTCCACCGGCCAGCCCGGCCGCAGCAGCAGATCCAGGGCATCGGCGTAGGCCAGGGTGATGAGCGGGCCCGCATCGGGCAGCACAACGGTGTCTGAGCGGGACGGCACCTGACGCCCCGCTCAAGACGACAATGCGTTCAGGCTCTCGACCATCCCTTGCGTCACCGCCTCCGGCAGACGCGGCATCGGCAGATGCGCCTGCGCCATGAGCAGAAAGAGATCCTCATCGCTGTCGATGCCCAGCGAGCCCTTTGCAGCATGGTCGTCGATCCGGCCCAAAGAAAAGTCGAGCAGCGTCTTGTAGTTCTGATTGCCGGCTGCCTCGGCGGCCTCGAAGGTCTCGACCAGATAGCGAAGCTCGGCATTGAACAGCGCGTTGATCGATGTGTCCGACTTGGCCGCGATCACCTTGGCGCGCCTGAGCAGCTCACGATCCACAGAACCCGTGAAATTGACAGTTGCAGCCATCTGGATGCCCTCGACGATGAACACATAAATCAGTGTAGCACTTATTTGCGTGGATCGGGCGCAGTATTTCTCGTGCAGCCCCTGTCACTTTTCTCCGCTCGCGGTTCAAGGCTGATGAAGACATTGCTTCCAGCCATCCAATCGTTCTTTCGGAGAAACCGCATGCACCCTCAACACCCCCGACCCACCTTGCCTGTTGCGCTACACCCGCTGGCGCTGGCCGTTCTGCTCGCCCTGGGCGGCACCCTGGCCCACACACCGGCCCGCGCGCAGTCTGCCGCCGGCGCCCAGACCACCGCTTACGACCTGCCCGCCGGGCCGCTCGACGCCACGCTCACCGGCATCGCCCGCCGCGCCGGCCGCATCATCGTCATCGACCCCGCACTGGTCAGCGGCCGCACAGCGGGCCCGGTGCGCGGCAGCCTGACACTGGAGCAGGCTTTCGCCCAGGCCCTGACCGGCAGCGGGTTGGAGATCGCACCCGGAGGCGATGGCAGCTACACGCTGAAAAAGGCACCGCCAGCGCTGCCGAAACCAGAGACCGCTGCCCCGCTCAAGGAGGCGGTGTTGCCGGTGGTGACGGTGAGGGCTGGGGGCGAGCGGGAGACGGCGACGGGGCCGGTGGTGGGCTACGCCGCCAAGCGCAGCGCCACCGCAACAAAGACCGATACGCCCATCACCGAAGTCCCGCAATCCGTTTCCGTGATTGGGCGCGAAGAAATTGATACAAAGGGCATGCGAGAGGTCCTCGACACCCTCAACTACACGCCAGGAGTCTTCACCCGGACCTATGGACGTGACGACCGTGGCTACGAATTCCTGACCCTGAGAGGCTTCGACAGTTCGACCCACAACTACCTGGATGGGTTGGCACAGTTGGGTTTTCTCGATATCGGCCAGATGACCGAGGTCTACGGCATGGAGCGCATCGAAGTGTTGCGTGGTCCGTCCTCGGCCACCTTTGGGCAGGGTGATGTCGGTGGTATCGTCAACCGCGTCAGCAAGCGGCCATCGTTGAACGATTCCATCCGGGAGGCCCAGGTGCAGCTTGGCAGCTTCAAGCACCGGCAATTGGCCATAGACTATGGTGACCGGATTGGAGACGATTTCGCGTTCCGCCTGGTTGGGCTGGCACGAAGCACCGACGATCAGGCGAAGTATCCAGGAGGTGAGAGGGCCGAAACCAAGCGCCAGTACTTCGCCCCCTCTCTGTTGTGGCAGCCCTCAGCCGCCACGTCGCTGACCTTGCTCGCATCCACGCTTCGCCATGAGGCTGGCGACGATGTCGGTTATGTGGCTGACTCGAACGGGCGACCAACCAACGTTCGCGAAGGTGATCCGCGCTACAGCCGCATCACCCACAAGGCATGGACCCTCGGGTACGAGTTCCGCCACGACTTCAGCGACAACTTGGGCTTCCGGCAGAAATTTCGCTACGCGGACCGCGAAACGGACAAGCACCACATCTGGTCGTCGCTACAGGCCGACGGACGTACGTTCACGCGGACAGCGGTATACCACTTTGGCGACCTCAAGCAGACTTCGCTTGACAGCTTCTTTGAGGGCCGACTCCAGACCGGCGGCGTAGCGCACAGGCTGATTGCCGGCGTGGATTGGACCCGTGTACGCGCCAAAGAACAATATCTGACGGGAAGCGCCCCTGATCTGGATCTGCTAAACCCGGTCTATCTGACAATTCCCGCCCCCAACACCCTCGGCGACGTCTTTGGTCCCAACAATCTCCGTAACGTGGGCTTGTACGTACAGGATCAGGCCAAGTTCGCGGACCGATGGCTGCTCACACTATCGGGCAGGCACGACACGGCGAAGGGAGAGGACAGTTCATCCTCTCGCGGCGGCAGTCAAAGTAGCACGCACAAAGCCTGGACCGGTCGTGCAGCGTTGACTTGGCTTGCCCCGGGCGGCTGGGCACCTTATGTCAGCTATGGCACCTCGTTCCAGCCGGCGTTCGGGGCTTTTGATGCGCTGGATGAGAAGCCCACCGAAGGCAAACAGTGGGAAGCAGGTGTCAAGTATCAGCCCAAGAACGGTGACCTGTTGTTGACCGCTGCGGTATTCGACCTGGAGAAAACGAACATCACGGTGACCAACCCGCTCAGTGGCATCAGCGAGCAAGTGGGTGCCGTGCGCTCGCGTGGCCTTGAATTGGAAGCCAAGGGCAAGCTGATGCCCGACCTCTTTGCTACAGCCTCTTTCACCTACAACGACATCAAAGGCCGCAAAGGCGACACCTGGTATGTGGAGCAAGGGAAGACGCCGATTCAGGCCCCCAAACAGATGGCATCGCTGTGGCTTGACTACACGTTTCGCGATAGCGGCCTGCACGGTCTGAACATTGGTGCAGGCGCACGGTACGTTGGTAAGCGATGGGACGATGCAGCCAACACCAAATCGCAACCTGGCTTCACTCTGTTCGATGCAAGCCTGCGTTACGACCTGGACAGCCATTGGCGTCTTGCGCTGAACGCAACCAACCTGTTCAACAAGCGCTACTACACGAGCAATGCCTTCGATGGCTGGTATCGTGGCGAGGAACGCACCGTCACCGCAACAGCGACTTATCGGTGGTAGCAGGTCGTAAATGGGCACGGAATTGTGAGAGATGACCGCGATCTGATTGGCGCAGCGCTGACATCTGTTGCAAGGCGAAGAAGTAATGGTTGCATGGGGTGCCAGTCGTTCCGCACGTAGTCCCGCAGCAAGTTGTGGCGGGACTACGCCTGCACTCCAGTCGCCATCCAGTCCTCCCAATGCAGCCCGGGCGTGCCCTCGAAGTGACGCACGTTGTGCGTCACCAGTGTCAGCTTGTCGGCGACGGCTTGGGCGGCGATCTGGGTGTCGATGTCGCCTCGCGGTGTGTCGTTGCGCTTGTTGTAGGCCTTGATGGCGCAAAAGCAATCGGCAGCTTCAACCGCCCAGGGCAGGTGCGGCAGCCGCTGCGCAAAGGCATCGAGCAAGGTGCCTACACCCTCCAAGGATCGATCACATCGATCCCGCAGTCGGCGAAGTCCCGGACGTTGCGCGTGGCCAGTCGTGCACCGCGTGAGCGGGTCATGGCGGCGATCATCGCGTCGAAGGGGCTGATGGGCTTGCCCAAGCCCTTTCTCGCGGCGGCAATCTCGGCGTAGGCATCGGCGGCGTCGTTGTCGAAGCCCAGCACGCGCCCGGCGAGGTCCTCGTCGAAGATGGCCTGGGTGGCTTTCCACAGCCCCTGCTTGCGTGCGCCGTCGGGCAGGATGCGGATGCCGTAGAAGATCTCCGCCCGGCACACCGTGGTGCTGAACAGCGCTGCGCGCGGCTGCATCGAGAACCAGTCCAGCACTGCCTCGTGCGGAGCCGGCCGAAGCAGTTCGGACAGCACATTGGTGTCCAGGACGATCATGCGCCCAGGTCCAGTGGCGCGCGCACGGGGTCGGGCATCGGCTCGCGCGCAGGAAGGGCCAATTCCACGCCGCCCAGCGGCTCGATGCGGGCGCGAACGGCCTGCACCAGCGTTGCGCCACTGGCGGGCTCGGCGGACAGCGCCGCACGCAGGATGTCGCGGGCTTCGTCCTCCATGGAGCGGCTGTGCATGGCTGCCTGCACCCGCAGCCGTGTCTTGAGGGCTTCGTCGATGTTGCGAATGGTCATGGTTGCCATGGGCGCTCCAGCGTATCAGTCAATGACTGCATTTTAATCATTGCATGCATGCGCCGCAATGCCTCGTCGCTACGCCCGCACTCCGGCGGCCATCCAGTCCTCCCAATGCAGCCCGGGCGTGCCCTCGAAGTGACGCACGTTGTGCGTCACCAGTGTCAGCTTGTCGGCGACGGCTTGGGCGGCGATCTGGGTGTCGATGTCGCCTCGCGGTGTGCCGTTGCGCTTGTTGTGGGCCTTGATGGCGCCAAAGCAATCGGCGGCATCACCCGCCCAGGGCAGGTGCGGCAGCCGCTGCAGAAAGGCGTCGACCAGGACGCGGCGCGGGTCGTCGTCGGCCATCAGCGCTTGGCAGTAGCGCAGCTCGGCTCGGGTCAGCACCGAAACGGCGCAGGCGTGGGCGCGCAGCGCGTCGCCTACCCGCTGCTCCAGGGCAGGCGAGACGCGGCGCAGGTAGTAGCTGACGATGTTGGTGTCCAGCAGGTAGCGAAGCTCGCTCACTTCGCGGCCTCGGCAGTCCAGTCCGCGAAGGGGTCGTCGGCCGGAGCGTCGTCGCGTGGCGGGATGAACTCAGGGCTGTGGCGCGGCGCGGCTTCCAGCAGGCTGAAAAAGGCCTGCAGTTCATCAGCCCCAGGTTTGGGCTGGAGCGTGATTTCACCTGTAGCTTCGTTGCGCGTGACCCAGACCTCGGTGGCGTCCATCCGGAAGGCCTTGGGCAGGCGCACGGCTTGGCTGTTGCCTGTCGTGAACAGTTTGGCGGTGGCGTGCATGGTATGGCCTTGATGAGATGTATATATGAAATCACTCGCGTTGCACCACCCTGACGCAACACGATAAAATGCGAACAATTCCCAATTACAAACTCACCAGCCAAGGTGCCGAGCACCCCAGCCAGCTTTCACGCAAGGGTGTTCGTGTCCGCCGCTCAGTCCGCCATTCAGCAGCAAGTGCATGCGCTGTACAGCGACCACCATGGTTGGCTGCACGGCTGGCTGCGCCGCAAGCTGGGTTGCACACACCAGGCCGCCGATCTGGCGCAGGACACCTTCGTGCGCGCCTTGCTGGCCCCGCGGCTGGACGAGTTGCGCGAGCCGCGCGCCTGGCTCACCACCGTGGCCCATGGCCTGATGGTGAACCACCTGCGCCGGCAAGACCTGGAGCGAGCCTACCTCGAAGCGCTGGCTGCCCAGCCCGTGCCGCATGCGCCCAGCCCCGAAGAGCGGGCGATGATCCTCGAAACCCTGCATGAGATCGATGCCCTGCTCGACGGCCTGCCGCCCAAGGCACGCAGCGCCTTCCTGCTCTCGCAGCTCGAAGGCTTGAAGTACGCCGACATCGCCACGCGGCTGGGCGTGTCGGTCAGCATGGTCAAGAAGTACATGCTCCAGGCCATGACGCGCTGCATGGGCGTCGCAGCGCCGTGACCACGGCCCCGCCATCCCCTGGCGCATCCACTTCTGGCCTCGACGCAGCCCCATCGGCCGAACTCCTGCAAGCCGCCGCCCGCTGGTTTGTGCTGCTGGCCTCGGGCGAAGCCACCGAGGCCGACCAGCAGCGCTGGCAGGCCTGGCGCGCCGCCGATCTCCGGCACGAAGCCGCCTGGCAAAGAGCCCAGGCCGTGACCGCGCCCTTTGCCCAAATACCCCATACCCATGCGGGCGTCTCGGTGGCCGCACTCGAAAAGCAGCAAGGCCGGCGCGCCGCTCGCCGCCAGGCGCTCAAAAGCCTGGGCGGGCTGGCCGGCTTGTTCTGCGCTGGTTGGTTCGGCTGGCAAGGCTGGCGCAGCAGCGACGCCTCCGCCGATGCCCTGACCGCCGTGGGCGAGCAGCGCGACCTCCTGCTCCCCGACGGCAGCCAACTGCGCCTGGACACGGACACCGCCATCGACGTGGCCTTCTCGGCCAGCGAGCGCCTGATCCGCCTGCGACGCGGTCGCGTGCTCATCACGACCGCCAGACCAAGAGGTGAAGGCGATGGTGGTCAACCCCCGCCACCGTTCTGGGTCGAAACCGCCGAAGGCCGCGTGCAGGCGCTGGGCACGCGCTTCGCGGTGCGGCAGGACGCTGGCAGCACGCACGTGGCCGTGATGGAGGCGCGCGTGGCCATACACGCCGGGGCTCTTGGTGGTTTCGGGTTCGCGCCCACGGCTAAGGCCACCCCGGCGACACACGCAACGGACGGCGCCCCCATCCTCGCAGCGGGCGAAGCCGCACGCTTCAACCGCCTGGGCCTGTTCGGTCGCAGCGCGGCCCGCAGTGCCGACAGCGCCTGGGCGCGCGGCATGCTGGTGGCCGACGACCTGCCCCTGGCCGACTTCGTGGCCGAACTGGCGCGCTACCGTACTTCGCCGCTGCTGTGCGACCCGGCCGTGCGGGCGTTGCGCATCTCCGGCACCTATCCTTTGACCGACACCGACAAGGCGCTGGCCGCGCTGGCTCGCGCGCTGCCGGTGCGCGTGGCGCTGGCAAGAGGGAACGATCCGGCGGGAGGGCTTGCGATCCGCCCGCGATAGAGCGGCTTTGTCATGACGGTCGCTGGCCGAATGCGATCCGCGCTGTACTTTTTTCGCGTTCGATTGGCGTGCAGGGTGAAAACCTTCATCCAACCGAACCCGAGGAAGCTCTCCCATGCACAGCCAGCACATCCGGATGCCCATCCGCCGCCCATCACACCGACCTGCCATCCATCCCCTTGCACTGGCGCTGAACCTCATCTTCGGCGGCACCTGCCTGGCTGCGGCCATACTGCCCACTCCGGCCATGGCGCAAGCGCAGAGCGCGGCGCGCGAATTCGACATCCCCGCCGGGCCGCTGCCGGCCACACTCAATCGCATCGGCGAATCCGCCGGCCTGCTGCTAAGCTTCGACCCGGCCCTGGTCAAGGGCAAGACGGCCCCTGCGATCAAAGGCCGCATGACCGCCCAACAGGCGCTGGAGCAGGCTCTGGCGGGCAGCGGGTTGGCGGCCAATGCCGATGGGGCATCCATCGTCATCAAGACCGCGCCGCCTGCGCCTGTGAGCGCGAAAGAGGCGGTGCTGCCGGTGGTGACGGTAAGGGCTGGCGCCGAGCGCGAGACGGCCAACGGGCCGGTTACCGGCTACGTGGCCAGGCGCAGCTTGGGCGCCACCAAGTCCGATCTTCCACTGGCGGAAACGCCGCGCGCTGTGTCGGTGATCACCGAGGACCAGATGCGCGACCGCAAGGTACTGACGGTGGAGGATGCGGTGGCCTACACGGCCGGAGTGCAGGTGGCCACGGCCGGCGACGATCCGCGGTTCGACCAGATCAAGGTGCGCGGCTTCGACGTCACCACCGACGCCGACTATCGCGACGGCCTGCGCCAACCCAACACCGGATGGCTGTCGTACTTCCACACCGAACCCTATGCGCTGGAGCGCCTCGAAGTGATCAAGGGACCCGATTCCGTGGCCTACGGGCAGATCAGCCCCGGGGGGCTTGTGAACCGGGTCAGCAAGCGGCCCAGCCGAGACGCGGTGCGCGAGGTGGAGGTGCAACTGGGCACCAACGACCACCGCCAGGTGCAATTTGACCTGGGCGGAGAACTGGCACCGCAGAGCGACTGGATGTACCGCCTGGTGGGCCTGACGCGCAAGGCCAACACCGGCACGGTTGGTGTCAACGACGACAGCGCCTACATCGCTCCGGCGCTGACCTGGGCCCCCTCGGCGCGCACCCAGGTCACTTTCCTGTCGCATTGGAACCGCTACGAAACCTCGGGGTCGCCCAAACCTTTTCAGATGCCGGACGGCACGCTCACCGAATTCTGGAACGGCGACGTCGACTTCGACGGCTTGAAGCAGACGCAGTGGGCGCTGGGCTACGAGGCCCGCCACCAGTTTGCCGACGACTGGACCGTGCGCCAGAACCTGCGCTACGCCCGGGCGCGCACCGACAACCAGTATCTGGAAGGCACGCTGGATGCCGACGGCACCACCATCCTGCGCGACAGCTACGGCGTCTACGAGAAGATGCGGACCCTGGCCGTGGATACCGCGCTGGAAGGCCGCCTGTCCACCGGGGCGCTGCGCCACGCGCTCACCCTTGGCCTGGATCACTCCCGCCTGACGGCGGACGTGAGCTACCTGTATGGCAGTGCACCATCGATCAGCATGACGAGCCCTGACTACCATCAGGCTGTCGCCCGGCCCGATACCGTGCTGGTCGAGCAGGGCGTGAAGGGGACCCAGACCGGCCTCTACGTCAACGACCAGATCACGGTGGACAACTGGCGGCTGTCGGCCGGCGTGCGGCGCGATACAGTGCGCCAAACCCAGACCGATCAGACCACCGGCGACCGCGCCCGCCAGACCGACCGCGCCACCACCGGCAGCCTGGGCGTGCTTTACCGCATCGACAACACCTGGTCGCCGTACGCCAGCGTGGCCACCTCCTTCATCCCGCAGTTCGGCAGCAACCTGGCGGGCGATGCCTTCAAGCCCACCAAGGGCAAGCAGGTGGAACTGGGGTTGAAATACCAGCCGGACGGCGGCCGCGTCAGCCACACCATCAGCGTGTTCAATCTGGTGCAGCAAAACGTCAAGACCCGCGATCCGGCCAACGATGTCAACTATGTGCAGACCGGCGAAGTCCGTTCGCGCGGCCTGGAACTGGAGTCCACCTTCAGTGTGGCCGCAGGCCTGGACCTGACCGCCAGCTACACCTACAGCGACGTCAGGATCACCCGCAACAACGACGGCAACGAAGGCAAACGGCCGGTCACCACGCCCAAGCACATGGCTGCGGCGTGGGTGCACCAGCGGTTTGGCAGCGGGTTCCTGCAGGGCGTTGACGTGGGCCTGGGTGCTCGCTGGACGGGTGCGACCTTCGCGGACGCCGCGAACACCGCGCGCAATGCCGGCTACACCATCGTCGATGCGCGCATCGGCTACGACCTGCGCGAGGTGCTGCCGGGCGCCAAACTGGGCCTGAACGCCACCAACCTGACCGACAAGCGCTACCTCTCATGCCAGGACGGCTACTGCTACCGGGGCCGCGGGCGCACCGTGGTGGCGAGCTTCAACTACCAATGGTGAGCCCGGAACCCAGCGCAGGCCCTCGCCGTGGGCGTGTCCGGTCGGCCATGGTTCTGCTGCACCGGTGGGTGGGCCTGGGCATGGCCGCCTTCCTGTTCGTCGCGGGGGTGACCGGCGCCGTGATCTCCTGGGACCACGAGCTGGATGAGTGGCTCAACCCGCACCTCGTCGTGGCCCCCGCGCAGGCTGGGTTGGCCGGCCCGGCGCTGGCACCATTGGCCTTGGCGCGGCAGGCGGAGGCACGCCATCCGCAGGTGGAGGTGACCTATGTGCCGCTGGCGGTCGAGCCGGGCCATTCGCTGGCGCTGTTCGTCGAGCCTCGGGTGAACCCGGAAACCGGCAAGCTCTACACACCGGGTTTCAACCAGGTGTTCGTGGACCCGGCTACCGGCGAAGAGTTGGGGCGGCGCGAGTGGGGCGCCGTGTGGCCGATCAGCCGGGAGAACTTCGTCTCCTTCCTCTACGTGCTGCACTACAGCCTGCACCTGCCCACCTGGGGCGGCATCGACCGTTGGGGCGTGTGGCTGATGGGCATCGTGGCCTTGCTGTGGGCGCTGGACTGCTTCACCGGCCTGTACTTGACCCTGCCCGCTGCCACGCGCCTGCAGGCACGCAGGCAGAGCGGGCCGTCGGCTGCCATCTCGCGTGCCCGTGCATGGTGGCAGCGCTGGCTCCCGGCCTGGAAGGTGCGCTGGCGTGCCAGTGCCTACAAGGTCAATTTCGACCTGCATCGCGCGGGCAGCCTGTGGGCCTGGGGCCTGCTGCTGGTGCTGGCCTTCACGGCGTTTTCGCTGAACCTATACCGGGAGGTGTTCTTCCCGGCGATGTCGTGGGTGTCCGACGTCACGCCCTCACCGTCGGACACGCGCGCGCCGGCGCCGCTGGATCGCCCCATTGCCCCAGGCGTGCCCTTCGAAACGATTCTTCCCGTGGCCGTGCAAGAGGCGGGGCGGCGCGGCTGGCCCGAGCCGGCCGGCGCCATCGGCTACGACCGCAGCGTGGGCATCTACACGGTCCAGTTCTTTGCGCCGGAGGACGAGCATGGCGCCGGGGGTGTGGGGCCGCGCGCCCTGTACCTGGACGGACAGGACGGGCGGGTTCTTGGGGCACGCGAACCCTGGCAAGGCACGGCGGCGGACCTCTTTGTACAGGCCCAGTTCCCTGTCCACTCAGGCCGCATCCTGGGGCTGCCCGGCCGAGTGTTGGTTTCGGTGGTGGGGCTGGTTGTGGCGATGCTGAGCGTGACCGGGGTGATCATTTGGTGGCGCAAGCGGCGCGGGCGACAGGGGCGCTGAACCACATTGATCCCGGGTACCATGTGACGATAAGATGCGAACAATTCCCAATTGCAAACCTACCAGCCAAGGTGCCGAGCACCCCAGCCAGCGTTTACGCGAGGGTGTTCGTGTCCGTCGCCGAATCCGCCATCCAGCAGCAAGTGCATACGCTGTACAGCCACCACCACGGTTGGCTGTACGGTTGGCTGCGCCGCAAGCTGGGGTGCAGCCACCAGGCCGCCGATCTGGCGCAAGACACCTTTTTGCGCCTGCTGACGCGGCGCGACGCGCTGGCGCTGGATGAACTGCGCGAGCCGCGCGCCTACCTGACCACGGTGGCCAAGGGCCTGGTGTCCAACCACTACCGGCGCCAGAAGCTGGAGTTGGCTTGGGCGGAAGCGCTGGCGTCCATGCCCGAGCCGCTGGCCCCGGCGCCCGAGGTGCGCGCCATGCTGCTCGAAACCCTGATTGAAGTCGACCGCCTGCTGGGCACCTTGCCCGGCCCAGTGCGCGAGGCGTTCTTGCTCTCGCAGCTCGACGGCCTGCCGCAGGCCGAGATCGCGGCGCGGCTGGGCGTTTCGGTGCCTTCGGTCAAGCGCTACGTTGCCCGCGCCTTGGCGCTGTGTTGCTTTGCCGATGAGGGCTGAGCCGCTGCCGATTCCGCCCCAGGTGCGGCAGCAAGCCGCAGAATGGCTGGTGGAACTGCAGGCCGACACAGTGGACGACGCCACCCGTGAACGCTGGCGCCAGTGGCGCGACGCCCACCCCGACCACGAGCGCGCCTGGCAGCGCATGACAGCCTTCAGCGAACGCCTGCAGGGCATGCCCGCCGCGCTGGCCCGCGACACGCTGGCGGCCACAGCCGAGTCATCGACCGGCGCAGCCCGCGCCCAGCGCCGCCAAGCCATCAAGACGCTGGCCGTGCTGCTGTTTGCCGGCGGCACCGCCTGGACGCTGCGCGAGCACACCCCTTGGCCCGAGTTGGTCGCCGATGCGCGCACCAGCCCCGGCGAGCGCCGCAGCCTCACCCTGATCGACGGCACCCGCGTGGAACTCAATGCCGGCACCGCGCTGGACATCCGCTACGGCGGCGAAGAACGCCTGCTGCGCCTGCTGCGGGGCGAGATCCTCGTCACCACCGCGCACGACAATGCGCCGAGCATCGCGCCGGGCAACGAACGCAACACAGTGGGGCGCCCCTTCATCGTCGAAACCGCCCACGGCCGCATCCGCGCCCTGGGCACGCGCTTTGCCGTGCGCCGGCTGAAGGACGATGCATACGCAGGCGCCGCCGATGCCAGCCTGGTCAACGTGTTTGAGGGCGCGGTGGCCATCCGCCCAGGCGATGTGCATGGCAAGGGGCTACCCGCCGAAGGTACTGACGCGGTCTTGCGCGCGGGCGAAGCGGCACGCTTCAACCGCCAGGCCGTCACCCCCGCCCAGGCGGCCGACCCCGCCGCTGTGGCCTGGGCTCAGGGAATGATCGTTGCGCAGGACATGCCGCTGGCCGACTTCGTGGCCGAACTGAACCGCCAGACCCGGCGTGACACCGAGACCGGCGCTGGCCGCTGGGCGGTTGATCCGGCCGTGGCCCGGCTCAAGGTGTCCGGCACCTACCCGCTGGCCGAGCCGGACAAGGTGCTCGACATGCTGCAGACCGCCTTGCCCATCCGCGCTGACCGGCAGCGCCGCTGGTGGGGAGGCGCAGAGGTGGTGCTGGCTGCGCGGTGAGGCGCTGCTGCGCGCTGAGCAGAAACGGATGGGCAGCCTGGTCACCATTTCAGCGGCAGCCGGCGCGAGGTGTGGAACACCCGCAGCACTTCCACCGTCTGCCCCTGTACGCGGTAGGGGACGATGTGGCGCGTTTTCAGCACCACCAGTTCACGCGTGCCTGCCACCCGCCCAGGGCGGCCGAGCGCGGGCTGCTCCGCCAAGGCCGCCACGGCGTCAAGAACGCGCTGCACCACCATCTGCGCGGCCTTGGGGTCGTCCATCGCAATGTCAGTCGCTTCGTCGTCGAGGTTGCGCAGCGCCGTGCGCAACCACCGGACCCGCATCAACTCGCAGCCCCACCAGATCCGCGCGGCTTGTCGGCCGCCGCGCCAGAGTGCCACTTGGCACCGAGGGCCGCAAGCTCCTCATCGCTGGCAAAGTCACCGGCGTCTGCTTCTTTGACCGCGGCCTGGATTTCGCGGATCTGCCATTCATTGGCCTCCACAAAATCGCGGATCGCCTCGGCCGCCAGGTAGGACTTGCTGCGGTGGGTGGCGCTGGCCAATTGATCGAGGCGGTCGCGCACCTCGTCGTCCAGTCGAATCGTCATGGTGGTGGTCATTCCGGACTCCTGTGCTTGAATGTGTACAAGATAGCACACGCCACCACATCGGAACGGGACCAGCCCAGCCAGAGCTTCTTTGAAGCAGTGTGATCCCTTTGCGCATCTCGCGGGGCAATGAAGACAAGCACGCTGTCTTCAACCATCCCGGAGAACCACACCATGGGTCGCACCGACCGACACACCCCATCCGCCGCCCACCACGCGCCGCCCTCGGCAAACGGCTCAAAATATGCCGCCTTGGTTCGCACCGCTTTGGCCCGCGCCACCGCGCACGCCGTGTGGGGCATGGCCCTGGCCGCGCAGCCTGCCTTGGCCCAGCAGGCCAACCCACAGCCCGCCAACCCGCAAGA
This sequence comes from Acidovorax facilis, assembly GCF_023913775.1. Classification (GTDB taxonomy): domain Bacteria; phylum Pseudomonadota; class Gammaproteobacteria; order Burkholderiales; family Burkholderiaceae_C; genus Acidovorax; species Acidovorax facilis. The sequence continues at coordinate 56,528 of NZ_JAMXAX010000003.1, read as the reverse complement.
GTTTTCGCCGCAAGAGGCTGCCCGCACCTACGACATCCCGCCCGGCCCGCTCACCGCCGCGCTCAAGCGCCTGGGACTGGAGGCGGGCATTCTGCTGTCCTTCTCCACCGAACAGACCAACGGCCTGCAAACCCAGGGCGTGAACGGACGCCACACCCCCACCTCCGCCCTGCGCACACTGCTGGCCGACACCGGGCTGGAAGCCGTGCGGCAACAAAACGGCGGCTGGCTGCTGGAGAAACGTCCCCCACCTCCGCCCAAACCCGAGGCAGCGGCACCGCTCAAGGAAGCAGTGCTGCCCGTGGTAACGGTGAGGGCCGGGGCCGAGCGGGAAACGGCGACCGGGCCGGTGGCGGGCTACGTCGCCAAGCGCAGCGCGACGGGGACGAAGACGGATACACCGCTGATCGAAATCCCGCAGTCGATTTCGGTGATCGGCCGCGAGGAGATGGAGGCGCGCGGCACGCAGGACGTCATGGAGGCCGTGCGCTATACGCCCGGCGTCACCACGAGCACATATGGCCCCGACAACCGCAGTTGGGAGTACATCCTACTGCGAGGCTTTGACGCAGGCGTGACCGGTATCTATCGGGACGGGCTGGGCCAGCCAACGTTCCTCCCCGTCTACTATCTGACTGAGCCCTACGGTCTTGAACGCGTGGAGGTGCTGCGTGGCCCCTCGTCAATGGTCTTCGGCAAGGGGGATGCTGGCGGCATCGTCAATCGCGTGAGCAAGCAGCCCGGCGATCGGGTTCGCGAAATCGAAATCCAGTACGGCAGCTTCCAGCGGAAGCAACTGGCGTTCGACCTAGGGGACAAGATGAGCAGCGACAGCGACCTGAGCTATCGCCTGGTTGGCTTAGGTCTCGACAGCAACGATCAAGACGAATACCCCGATGGTCACAAGCTGAACCACAAACGCACATACGTCGCGCCGTCCTTCCGCTGGCAGCCCAATTCATCGACATCGCTAACCGTCTTCGGGGAAGTCCTGAAGAACACCACGGGTGAAGATCCCTACTACGCGACCGCGAACTACGTTCTCACGAACGTCAAAGTGGGTGACTACAGCTTCAGCCGCATGAAGCAGTCGCAGGGCGCGATCGGCTACCTCTTCGAAACGGCGCTGAACGACGCCTGGACGCTACGCCAGAACTTCCGCTACAACCAAATCGACATGAGCCGCCGCGTGGTCTGGGCCGACTCCCTCGGCGAGGACGGCCACACACTGTCTCGCGTCGCCAGGACCTGGGACGATTCGGTGGCGCTTGCGTCGCTCGACACCAGCGTGCAGGGCAAGGTTCAGACTGGTTCGGTTCAGCACACAGTGCTGCTTGGTGTCGACTACAGCGATCAGAAAGGTGAGACGCTGCGTTTCATCGGCCCAGCACCCGACCTCGACCTGCTCGCTCCCGTCTACGGCCAGGATGTGACGCTGCCCACCAACCCGCTGCGCAATCTGACCCAGTCGACGCGTCAGACCGGCCTTTACGCCCAGGATCAGATCAAATTCGGCGATAGTTGGATCGTCACCCTCGGTGGCCGCCAGGATCACGTGCGCCAGACCACCGACGACCGCCTGAACGCGAACAACACTCGGCAATCAGACCGGGCCTTCAGCGGCCGGGCAGGCATAACCTACCTGTTGGGTAACGGTTGGGCTCCCTACGCCAGTTATGCCACGTCCTTCCTGCCCAACAGCGGCACCGACGCGAACAGCGACCCCTTCAAGCCCAGCCGCGGTAAGCAAGTCGAGATCGGGGTCAAGTTCCAGCCTGCGGGCTCGCGCGCCATGTTCACCGCCGCAGCCTTCGACCTACGTAAGACCAACGTGCTGACCTACGATCCGACGACCTACGAGGAGCGCCAGATTGGCAAGCAACGCTCGCGCGGCATCGAACTGGAAGCCAAGGGCGAACTCGCGCCGGGCCTGAACATCGCTGCCGCCTACACACGGCTGGATATGAAGGTGCTCAACAGCGCGGACCCGGATGAGGTCGGCAAGACCCCACCGCTCGTGCCCAAGCAGTCCGCCTCGGCGTGGCTCGACTACACCTTGGGCAACGGCTTGGGATTCGGAGGAGGTGTGCGCTACATCGGTAAGCGCCAGAACGACGAGTACAACACCACTTCCGAACGCGGTGTGACGCTCTTCGACGCGGCCGTGCATTACGAAACCGGCCCATGGCGTCTTGCGCTCAACATCGCGAACCTAGCAAACAAGAAGTACAACACGATCTGCTATCACGGCGAGTGCTATCAGGGTGCAGAACGAGCGGCAACGTTGACCGCGACGTACCGCTTCTGACGCCCCTCCCGGAAAGCCACGAAAGGACAATTGGGGACGTAACACGGATTCCCCTCTGGGACGGTTCCCCACCGTCCCACCAGCACCGACTTTTGAGCACTCGGGATTGAAAGGTGGTGCCATTGGGGTGCGACCGGGTGCGCCCCCGTTTTTCGTGCGAACCGCTCTCGCAAGGTGAACCCGGTCCCGGTCGCGGCGAGTGCGCCTTACGCCAGCGAGCCACTGCCGTCTTTGGACCAGGCCGGCAGCATCCGCCTCGGCAGACATCGCGACCGGCCTGCGCTCCGAGCTTCAGCCCACCTTCGGACACAAGCGCCCGTCAAACCACTCCTTGAGCATGGCCTTGTCGTAGACCAGCGGATCGCTGTCGAAGCGCACGAAGGCGCTGCGCGACAGGTAGTCGATGTCCGAAACGCGCTCGCGCCGCTCGGCGAGCAGCCTGCCGTTTTCGTCCTTCCAGGTGTATTGAAGGTCCATCCGGGGCCAGGTGATGCCGCGCATGATGCGCACATCGTAGGCGCCGGGACGCCACCATTCATGCCGCCCGGCGAGGTCGATGTCCAGCACGCGAATGTCGAGGCTTTGCCCTGCCGACAGGCAACGTTGTCCAAGGGCCTGGAGATGGCGCTCGATGGATTCGAGATTCCGTTGCGCCCTTATGCCGTAATCGCCCGCATCGACATACCGCTCGGGCGCAACGCGCAGCGACGTTGACGGCGAAGTACAGTTTCTGAACACCCCAGGCAGTCACCGGTTCCAGCACATTGATTTCTCTCGGGCTTCGCGCAACCGGTTCCGCTTTTGGGCCTCTCATTCGATTAACCGGATGAGAGGCTTCCCAATCGTCCATTCCTCCGCTGGGTTGGCGCGAAGGGGCAGCTTGATTTCGCTGATCAACCCCTTGTCCAGGAAGACGAAGCATGACCAACCGCGCCATCCACGCCCGCCGCAGGGCCGCCACGCCCCAAACCACACATTCGACCCACCTCCGGCCCACGCCCCTGGTGCTGGCCGTGCACCTTGCGCTCATGGGCGGCACGCTGATGGCGTCCGGCTGGAGCACCGTGGCCCATGCGCAAGACACCGGCTCGGCGGCATCTTCGGCTGAAGCAGCGCCAAAACGCTACGACATTCCCGCCGGGCCGCTGGGCACGGTGTTGGCCAGGTTTGCAGGCGCCTCGGGGGTGCTGCTGGCAGGCGCCTCGGACCTGGTGCAAGGCCGCAACAGCCCGGGCTTGAACGGCACCTTCACCGCCGAGGCAGCCATCAAGGCCCTGCTTGCCGGCACCGGGCTGGAGGCTGTGCGGCAGGCAAATGGCAGTTATGCGTTGCGGCAAGCTGCGGAGCCGGCACCAGCAAGCCCTCCGCGCCCCGCGGTTGAGGCGGTGTTGCCGGTGGTGACGGTGAAGACAGGGGCAGAATTGGAGACGGCGACCGCGCCGGTGGCGGGGTATGTCGCCAAGCGCAGCGCTACAGGCACCAAGACCGATACGCCGATCGTCGAGACGCCGCAGTCGATTTCCGTCCTTGGCAAACAGGAGATAGAAGACCGAGGCGCTCTTTCCGTCATGGAGGCACTGCGCTATGTCCCGGGAGTTGTGAGCCAGGTTTACGGAGCAGACACACGTGGGCAGGATGACTGGCTCAACCTACGCGGATTCTCAGGCTTCGGCACATCGCTCTATCAGGATGGTCTGCGGATGAACACCGATGCCAACGCGTTCGCGAACCAGCGCAGCGAACCCTACGGCCTGGAGCGCATTGAAGTGCTGCGTGGCCCCGCATCCGTGCTGTACGGAAAGGGGGATGCAGGGGGTATCGTGAATCGTGTCAGCAAACGGCCCCGGGCCGATGCGCCGCGCGAGGTGGAAATACAACTCGGCAGCCGAAACCGACAGCAGGTCGCCGCAGACATCGGTGGCTCCTTGGACGAGCAGGGCAAGGTTCTGTATCGGGTGGTTGGCCTTGGATTGACGGCAGACACACAGGACAGGTACATCAACGGTGACCAGGTGTCTGACACCCGTCTGTACCTGGCACCTTCGCTGACCTGGACCCTGTCCAAAGATACATCGCTGACCATAATGTCCGAGTTCTTGCGCGATCGAAACGACGGGTTTGCGTTTGCTTACACCCCACCAGGCGCATCCACTCGTATGTCCTCGTCCATTCTGGTGGGAGAGCCAAAGTTCACTGGCTTTGACCACGATCAGGCGGCCATTGGCTACCTGTTCGAGCACAGATTGAATGACGCCTGGACCGTGCGCCAGAACACGCGCCTGTCGGATGTCGACGTCACCTATCGCCGCATCACATCGCGCAGCTTGGCCGACGACGGCCGTACGCTGGAGCGCCGAGTTCGTGTCTTCAAGGAGAACAACAAGCAGGTCGCCATCGATACTCAAGTCGAAGGTGCGATCAAGACTGGGGATGTCGAACACAAGCTCCTGTTCGGCCTGGACGCCGAACGCCAGAAGACGAGCAACCTCACCTTCACTGGCGAAGTGGGAACGCTGGACGTCCTCAATCCGATCTACGGCCAGACCGTATCGGTGTCCCCAACAGCCGATTTCGACGATTCAGGGCAACGCCTGAGCCAACTGGGCCTGTATGCGCAGGATCAGATGCGCTTGACCCGAAACTGGTTGGTCACGCTGGGTGGGCGCATGGATTGGACCACTGTAAAAACCCTCGACCACATGGCTGGAACCTCGATTGAGCAGAAGGACAAAAAATTCACCGGTCGTGTCGGTATCAACTACCTGACCGAATCCGGTTGGACTCCGTACTTCAGCTACGCCGAATCCTTCCTGCCGGCCATTGGTCGCGATGCCAACAGCAATGCCTTCAAGCCGACCCAGGGGAAACTATATGAGGTGGGCGTCAAGTTCACGCCCGACAACGGTCGCAGCCTTTACACCGCCGCGTTGTTCGATTTGCGCAAGGACAACGTGCTGACCATCGACACCGCGAATCCAGACTACCAGATTCAGAAGGGGGCAGTGCGATCGCGGGGACTTGAACTGGAGGCGAAAACAGCCATCACCAGAGGTTTAGACCTGATCGCGAACTACACGTACAACGATGTTAAGGTCATCAAGAGCAACGACGTTGATCTCGGGAAGGTTCCGACCTCGACACCCAAGCAAACGGCGTCGGCCTGGCTGAACTACAAGGTTCAGACCAGTGATTGGCGTGGTCTTGGCATCGGCATTGGTGTGCGGCATGTCGGCGCCACCTACAACGATGCCGTGAACAGTTCTCGCAATCCGTCGTTTGCGTTGCTTGATGCTGCCCTGCACTACGACACGGGCCCATGGCGCCTGGCGCTCAACATAAGCAACCTGACGAACAAGGAGCAAGTGGCCGCCTGCTTCGAATCGGTCGGCGGCGGCAATCAGTGCTTATACGGCCAGAAGCGGACGGCAGTACTCAGCGCCAAGTACCGATTCTGACGAGGCGTTGCACGAGCCACCCAGTCCTCCCAACCCAGGCCGGCACGGCCTCGGGGTAGCGAAAGGAACGCTGCGGTGAGCCGCTGGTGTACGGGCGATGGCACACAGCACAGGGCACTTCTACGCTTTCACACACGCGCGCGGTGTCCTTTTTCCGATCTCGCGTGTCATAGCAAGTGAGAGCCCTGTGCGCGGCCGCGCCGCGTACAGGTTTCCCTTACTTCGATCCCCTTCACCCGCCGCCAGCACCGGGCGTTGACTTCGGCCCCGCATCTGCCCAGCCGCCGCGTTCGTCTCTCGCTGGCAGGGGATGGTCATGGTCGAAGCTCTGCCTGTGGCGAGGTTGACCGGATAGAGAAAACCCGCCAAAGGACTGCACATTTTCGACCGTCGTGCGTCTATAGAAAGAGTAAGACTCATTTGCAATTACCTGATTCTCGAAGAACAACAATCGATGCGTCATCCGCCGCTTTCACTCGCCTCTGCCCTGCCCGTCCTCGCCCGAGTGGCCTGCGCCGTCCTGGGCGGCTACGCGCTGACCGTGCTCACCGCCATCGACCTGGCCGGAGCCCTGCCGCTGTCGCGCGCCGATGGCGTGCTCACGGGTATGCTGGCGGCGTTTCCGCTCTACGCGGCGGCGGTGATGTGGGCCTTCGCGGCGAAGAGTGCCCGCCTCGCCTGCCTTGGCATGCTGGGTGCGTTGGTGCTGGCCGGGGCAGCGGCCTGGGTGGCGACATGAGCGCCCCCAACCCTGGCTTTGCCAGGCCCCCCGAGGGGGTACCGTCGTTCTTGGGGCGGCCCGGCGAACGACTTTTGAGGGCAGCACCATGAAGGAAACCTTCCGCGCCTCGATGGCCTGGCTGCACACCTGGGCCGGCTTGCTGCTGGGCTGGGTGCTGTATTTCATGTTCGTCACCGGCACGGCGGGCTATCTGGACACCGAGGTCGACCGCTGGATGCAGCCCGAACTGCCCCCCGGTCGCCCAGGCGGTAGAACCGGCGCCGGCCGCAGAAAAGGCGCTCGCCTCGCTCGCACAGCGAGCACCGCAGGCCGATCGCTGGTTCATCGGCCTGCCAACCGGGCGCGAAGCCTTGCACCTTTCCATCTTCTGGCAGGCGGGCAGAGGCCCGCAGGCCGATGGCGATCTGGAACTGGACGCAGCCACGGGGGCGCCGCTTGCCTCGCTCGGCGCACGCGCCACCGGCGGCGGGCAGTTTCTCTACCAAATGCACTGGCAACTGCACTACCTGCCGCGCGCCGTGAGCGACTGGCTGGTAGGTGTGGCGGCGATGTTCATGCTGGTGGCGCTGATCACCGGCATCGTGGTGCACAAGAAGATCTTTGCCGACTTCTTCACCTTCCGGCCGGGCAAGGGGCAGCGCTCGTGGCTGGACGCACACAACGTGATGAGCGTGCTGACGCTGCCCTTCCAACTCATGATCACCTGGTCCGGGCTGGTGTTCATGATGTTCGTCTACCTGCCGCTGGTGGTCTCGGCCCACTATGCACCGGATGCCGCCACCGGCAAGAGCGGGCGCGAGGTGTTCTTCAACGAAACGTTCGAAGGTGGCCTGCATCTGGAGCGCGCGGGCCGACCCGCACCGCTGGCGCCCTTGCAGCCCATGCTGGCGCTTGCTGAAGCACGCTGGGGCGCGGGCAAACTCAGCCGCATCGACATCCGTTACCCCGGCGACGCGAACGCACGGGTTGTGCTGCGCGCCAGAGAAGACCTGTCCCCGCTGAGCAGCGGCGAAACCCTGGTGTTCGACGGCACGAACGGCGCACTGCTGCATGTGCTGCCGGCCGTGGGCTCGACACCGAAAGCGGTGCGCGACGTGCTGCTGGGTTTGCACGAGGGGCTGTATGCAGGGCCGTTGCTGCGCGGGCTGTACGTGCTTTCGGGCCTGATGGGGGCCGCCATGATCGCCACCGGCCTGGTGCTGTGGGCCGTCAAGCGCCGGCAGCGCGCAGCCAAGGCGGGGCGCGTGCATGGCGGGCTGTGGTTGGTGGAGCGGCTCAATGTGGGCGGCATCATCGGCCTGCCCGTGGGTATTGCGGCGTATTTCTGGGCCAACCGGCTGCTGCCGCTGACCCTGTCTGATCGGGCGGCGTGGGAAGCACATGTGCTCTTCTTCGTCTGGGCCGCGCTGCTGCTGCACGCGGCGCTGCGCCCGGTGGCGCGCGCCTGGAGCGAGCAAGCGACAGTGGCGGCGCTGGCATTTGGCCTGCTGCCGGTACTCAATGCGCTGACCACCCACCGCCACCTGGGTGCGTCGCTGCCGCAGGGCGACTGGGTGATGGCGGGGTTCGACCTCGCCATGCTCGCCCTGGGGGCGGTGTTCGCGGGCCTGGCGCGGCATCTAGTTCGCAAGGCGAGAAACGCAGCGAGGCAGTCCGCATCAGCGACCTTGATGACGGTGGAAGCATCCACGGTGGGGGCCACACGGTGATGGCGGCGCTGGCACCCCTGATGGCCTTGCTGTTGAGCTTGGCCGGCTTCGTGGCGCTTGCCCTGGCCATGGAGCGGCATCACCGGCAGGTCTGGCATCGCGCACCATCACGCAAGCAGTGCCTGCTGCTGCGGTGTGTAGGCGTCATTGGCTTGGGCGCGGCGTTGACCACCTGCGTGGCTCACGCAGGCGGAGCCACCGGAACCGTGATTTGGCTGGGGTTGATGACGGTCGCCGCCTTGACGGTGGCGCTGGTGCTCGCCTATCGGCCGCGCTGGTTGGCGCTGGTGACGGCGCAGCCCAAGCCGGAGCCATCGACGTCCGCCTCGTGACACCGCCACAACCTGACGCGCCGCCCCTTGGGGGGACTGCCGTCTCTACCCGCTCTTCCTGACATGCCCGCGACCGCCCCTCCCAACCTCTTTCGCCAAGCCGCCCCGTTCGCACTGGTCGGCGCAGCGCATCTCGTCCTCCTGTGGCTTGCCACGACCGCACTGGCGCGCAGTCCGACGCCGGTGATCCCGCCTTCCGTGGCGGGGCAGCTCGTCTCGCAGGCGCCGGTGACCGAGCCTCAACCGCTGCCCATGCAGCCCGAGCCGCCCCGCCCCAAACCGGTGGTCAAGCCGCGCCCGACACCCGTGCCGCCCTTGCCCAAGGCGCCGCCCTCGGAGCGTGCCGTGACCGCCCCGCCAGCCGAACCCGAGCCGCCGGTGAATAACGCTCCGGTACCCGCCGAACCGCTGCAGCCCGTGCCGGCCGCCGCACCTACACCCGCCCCGTCGCCCAAGGCCGAGCCGGAGCCGGTGGCACCGCCGCGCTCCGACGCATCCCACCTCAACAACCCGGCGCCGGTGTACCCGGCGCAGTCGCGCCGCTTGCGCGAAGAGGGGCGCGTGCTGTTCGACGTGTACATCCTGCCCAACGGCAGCGTGGGCGAGATCAGGCTCAAGCGCAGCAGCGGCTACCCGCGTCTGGACGAAGCCGCACTGGAGGCCGTGCGCCGCTGGCGCTACGTGCCCGCCAAACGCGGCGACGAACCCATTCCCTACTGGTACGTGCAGCCCATCGATTTCGAGTACAGCTCCTGATCGACGGGTTCCGCGAACCCTTCCGAATCCAACCTTTTTAGGAGATCCCACCCATGCCATCCAATCCCTACGGCATTGCCGCACTCTGGAACCAGGGCGATGCCGTCATCAAATGCGTGGCCGTCGCGCTGCTGCTGATGTCCATCGTGTCGTGGACCATCATCGTCACCCGCACATGGCGCGCGGCCAGGCTACGCCGGGCCAGCCGCGCCATGGCTGGCTTCTGGCACACGCACAGCTTTGCCGAAGGCATGGCGCTGCTGGACGAACACGGCGAGGCCAACCCCTTCCGCCACGTGGCCGCCGAAGCCCAGGCAGCAGTGGACCACCACCGCAGCAACGGCGACGACCTGCACGGGCAGATCAGCCTGGCCGAGTGGCTTACCGAAAGCCTGCGCGGCGCCATCGACGAAAGCGCCGAGCGCATGCAGTCTGGTCTGGCGGTATTGGCCTCGGTGGGCTCCACCGCACCCTTCGTCGGGTTGTTCGGCACCGTCTGGGGCATCTACCACGCGCTGGTGGGCATCGGCACCTCGGGCCAGGCCAGCATCGACAAGGTGGCCGGTCCGGTGGGCGAAGCGCTGATCATGACCGCGTTCGGCCTGTTCGTCGCGATCCCGGCGGTGCTGGGCTACAACGCGCTCACGCGCAACAACAAAGGTGTGGTGAACAAGCTCAATCGCTTCGCACGGCAACTGCACGCCTACTTCCTGACCGGCTCGCCGGTGGCCAAGGTCAGCGCACCGGCAGCCCCGGCCCGCAAGGCGCCGGCCAGGCTCGCCACCCAAGGAGGCTGACATGGCCTTCGGCGGCAACCTCAACGACAACGACGACGTGGTCAGCGACATCAACATGGTGCCGCTGATCGACGTGATGCTGGTGATGCTGATCATCTTCATCATCACCGTGCCGGTGCTCACCCACTCGGTCAAGCTGGACCTGCCCCGCGCGGACAACACGCCCAACCTGGTCAAACCCGAGACGGTGAACCTGTCGGTCACGACCGACGGCAGCGTGTTCTGGAACGACGAGCGCGTGAGCGACGAACAACTCGGCCAGCGCCTGGAGGCGGCAGCCAGGAAAGACCCGCAGCCCGAGGTATTCATCCGCGGTGACCGCAAGGTGGAGTACGAGCGCGTGGCGCAGGTCATGGCCACCGTGCAACGCTCCGGCGTGCTCAAGCTCGGCTTCGTGACCGAGCCGGGGAACTGAGCGTGACAAGCATGGCCACTCCGGCAGCGACTTGGCCCGTTACTTTGGCGGCCACGGCTTGAGGCCGATACCGCAATGCCAGTTGAGACACCCGCTCCTCGCGACATAAGCCAGCTCTCCTGGCAGCCAGGGACCGGGACGCTACAGCGCCTGCATACGTCGGGGCTCAGACTGACGCAGGCACGGCGCGCAGTGTTGAGGGCCCTGCACGACAACCGCGGGCGCTTTCTGGATGCCGAGGCCGTGCACCGATGGACGAAGGCCGCAACCTGGCGCGTGAACCTCACTTCCGTGTATCGGATCCTCGCCGAGTTGGACAAGGCGCGCGTCGCACAAGCGACACAACTTGGCGCGCGCACGTTCTACTGCATGGTGCCGGAAGGTGAAGCCGCCCAACCGCACTTCGTCTGCCGCCGATGCGGGCATGCCCAGGCACTCGGTAGCGATGTGCTGCTTACGCAGCTCTTCGAAGGCGCCGCCAGACTCGGCTTTCATCTCGACCAGAGATTGACACTTGTCGGCCGGTGCTCGGCCTGCAATGCCAGCGCACCAGGATCTGTCAAGCGACATCAGAAACGGACGCTCTGACAACCAAAGGTCGGGGCGGTGGCATGCCCCAGGGCGAGTTGGCTGTGTGAGGGCCGTCAACACAAAATTGCGCCCCTCTGACACAACACGATAAAATGCGAACCATTCTTATTCACAGCCAAGGTGCCGAGCACCCCAGCCAACTTCCGCGCAAGGGTGTTCGTGTCCGCCGCCGAATCCGCCATCCAGGAGCAAGTGCATGCCCTCTACAGCCACCACCACGGGTGGCTGTACGGCTGGCTGCGCCGCAAGCTGGGGGACGCGCACCAGGCGGCCGATCTGGCGCACGACACCTTCGTGCGGCTGCTCTCCCGGCGCGAGGCGCTGGCGCTGGATGAACTGCGCGAGCCGCGCGCCTACCTGACCACGGTGGCCAAGGGCCTGGTGTCCAACCACTGGCGCCGCCAGCAACTGGAAGAGGCCTGGGTCGCGACGCTGGCGGCCCTGCCCGAGCCGCTGGCACCGGCGCCGGAGGTGCGCGCCATCCTGCTCGAAACCCTGGTCGAGATCGACCGTCTGCTCGACACACTCAAGCCCAAGGTCCGCGAGGCTTTCCTGCTCTCGCAGCTCGACGGGCTGACCTACAAACAGATCGGCGAGCGGCTCGGCGTGGGCGAGCGCATGGTCAAGAAGTACATGGCGCAGGCCATGCTGTGCTGCCTGCAGGCCGACGATGGCCGATAGGAGCGGCGCCGCCCACGAGCGCATCATCCAGCGCGAGGCGGCCGAATGGTTCGCCGTGCTGCACGACGAACAGGCCAGTGAGGAGCAGCGCAGGCGCTGGCGCACCTGGATCGATGCCGACCCCGCCCACGCCCGCGTCTGGGAGCGGGTCAAAGCCATCAGCCAGCCCTTCGCCCAGGCCGCCAACGCCGCACCGGCACAGGCACTGCGCGACACCCTCGCCAAGGCGCGGTCGGCTGGACGCCGCCGCGCGCTGCGGATGCTGAGCCTGGGCGGCGTGACGGTCGGGGCCGGCCTGCTGGCCCGCCACACCTTGCCCTGGCTGCCCTTGCAGGACTGGCTGCACGAGTACGCCGTGGCCCGTGCCGACCATCGCACCGGCATCGGCGAACAGCACCGCCTCACGCTCCCGGATGGCACGCGCCTGGACCTCAACACCGCCACGGCGGTGGATGTGGACTTCGGGCAGTCGTTGCGGCGCATCGTGCTGCACGCCGGAGAAATCCTGGTCGATTCCGCCCCCGACACGCAGGCGCCCGCCCGCGCGCTGGTGGTCGATACCCCTTGCGCGCGCCTCACCGCGCTGGGCACCCGCTTTGCCGTGCGCGGCGATGCCCGCAGCGAGGCATTCAGCGGCCACGTTGCCGTGTTCGAGGGCGCCGTGCGCATCAGCCTGGCCAACGGCGCGCAGTTGGACGTACCCGCCGGCCAGCAGGCCCGCTTCACCGCGGATGGCATCGAACCCGACGGCCGCGCCGACCTGGCGCGAGAAAGCTGGTCGCGCGGCCAACTGGTTGCCGACGACATTCCCCTGGCCGCTTTCGTGGCCGAGCTCTCGCGCTACACCCCGGTTGCCGTCACGGTCAGCCCGCAGGCCGCACCCTTGCGGCTCGTGGGTGCCTACCCCATCGCCCAGCCCGCCCGCGACATCCCCGTCATCCTCGCCGCACTGGAGAGCGCCTTGCCGGTCCGTGTCGAGCGCACCCCGGCGGGTGGCGTGCACATCCGCGCGCGCTGAGCGGATCGGCGCGCGCACCGCAGTTCCCCTTTTGGCCCGCTGCGGGGCATACCGGATGAAACACTCAATCTCATCCGGAGCCCGATTCCATGACGAAACCCACCTTCTCCCCCCGCCCGCAGCGGCTGGCACTGGCCGTGCACGCCGCCATGCTGGCCCTGCCCGTGATGGCCACCGGCGCAGCGATCTTCACCGCGCCGTCCGCCGCCCACGCCCAAGCACCGGCGCAGGCGATGCATGACTTCGACATCCCGGCCGGCCCACTATCCACCGCCCTGACCCGCGCCGCCGCACAGTCCGGCGTGCCCCTGACGGCAGCCGCCGCGCTGACCGCAGGCAAGACCGCGCCCGCGCTCAAGGGCCGGATGACGCTGCGCGAGGCGCTGGCGCAACTGCTGGCCGGCAGCGGGCTGGCAGCCGGTACGGAGGGAGCATCTGTCGTCATCAAGGCAGCGCCGCCAGCACCGGGCAGCGCAAAGGAGGCGGTGCTGCCGGTGGTGACGGTGAGGGCCGGAGTCGATACGGACGGAAGTACGGCCAGCGGCTACCGCGTCAAGAGCGCCAGCGTTGGTGCCCTCGGCGAGAAGTCTCTGAAGGACACTCCATACAGCATTGAGGTGTATTCCAGGGAGTTGATGGAAAACAAACAGGCGAGGTCGCTGGCTGACCTGACCAAGGCCGATGCTTCGATCAGTCTGCAGCAGGACAACATCGTTACCGAAAACAACTCCCTGACGATTCGCGGCCTTGGTCCAGACTCTGCAACTGGTCAGAAGATTGACGGCTTAAACGCGCGCGTACGTGCTAACGACCTACCTCTGGAGCACCTTGAGCGTGTTGAGCTCCTCAAGGGTGCGGGAGGCTTCCTGTATGGATTCGGCGCTCCCGGCGGCACCATCAACTATGTCTTGAAGCGTCCCACTGACGAGCCCGTGCGTAGCCTGAGCACACAGATCATGGACAGCGGCTTGACGCTTATCCACGGAGATCTGGGTGGTCGCTTCGGCGCGCAGGATGCGTTCGGCTATCGGGTCAATCTCGTCAACGAGGAAGGTGACACTTACATCAATGATGGGAAATCGCGTCGCCATTCCGGCTCACTGGCACTGGACTGGCGCATTACGCCTGATCTCGTATGGCGCGCCGATGCTCTCGTGGGCGAACACGTTCGCAAAGGTGGATATTGGGCAGTCATACCCAACGCTGACGGGGCCGCGAGCAACTGGACCACGGCAACACCTCTCGATCCGATCGACGGCAGCAGGCGTCTCGCCCCCACATTCACACGATATGGCTCTCGTCACAAAACCTATGGTACCGATCTGGCTTGGCAATTTGCGACCGACTGGAAACTCTCCTTGTCTCATCGGATTTCCGAGAATGGGCGCGAGTTTACCCAACCGGCCATTTTTGCCAGCACTAACGGGGATTACTCGCTGCGCTATTACGACCTCGCCACCCGATTTGAAAGCCGGCAATCCCAGGGGGTAATTTCAGGCAAATTTTCCACAGGGCCGGTTGTGCATGAGTTGGTCATGGGCGCATCGCACAACGTGACTCAGAGCTTTTCTGGTCCGTATCAAGCGTCCAACCTTGCGAACGCGGGCAATCTGGGCAACCCCGCAGATGCAGCCAGTCCCTTCCCAGGTTTCGCCTCCTATGACGATGCAAACGAAGAGTTCAGTTTCATGCGTCGGCGTGAGCTGTTCGTCTCCGACACGCTTCATCTGGGCAGCGACTGGGATTTGATTGTCGGTTTGCGACGCGGGAGACTGGAAGTCAAAGACACCGCTTACAACCGCACAGCCACCACGCCCACACTGGCTGCCGTCTTCCGCCCGACGCAAGGCTTGTCGCTGTATGGAAGTTACGTCGAGTCCTTGGAAGAAGGCGCCACCGCACCTGAAACCGCCGCCAACGCCTACGAGGTCTTCGCCCCGCTCAAGAGCAAACAATACGAAGTCGGCGCAAAAGCTGAGGGCCGCGACTGGTCGGCCACGGCAGCATTATTCCGACTGCAACGCGGGCTCACCTACACCACATCCGACAACGTCTTCACCCAGGACGGCGAGGCGCGCTACCAGGGGCTAGAAATCTCAGGCAAGTTCCGCCTGAGTCCGCGGTGGCTTGTCACCGCCAGCACCATGTGGCTGGATGCGACCAACCAGAAGACCGAGGGTGGAGCACTAGATGGCAAGCGCATTCAAGGTGTGGCGCGCGAGCAGACGAGCGTTTACGGCGAATACAGTGTCGCCGGACTGCCGCTTACCCTGACAGCCGGTGCACGCTATGTGGGTAAACGACCAGTGGATGCAGATAACCAGTGGCACGTCGGCTCGGTCACCCTGCTCGACGCAGGTGCGCGCTACGAAACAAAATGGGGAAACAAACCCGTCTCCCTGCGGCTCAGCATCGACAACCTGACCAACAAGGCCTACTGGGTCACGCAGTCCGAATCCAGCAACTTGCAGCAAGGCGCCCCGCGCACCATCAAGGTCGGCGCGCAGATCGAGTTCTGATGCCCGGCCCGGTGTCCTTTTCCCGATTTCGCGCGTCATTGCCAGTGAGAAAACTGTGCACGCCACACAGTGGTTTCGCGCCGTTCAACCTTCACGTGCCGCGCCGGCGGCGCCAGGAGTTCATATCGCCCTCATCCCGCCGACGCCACGCCGCTGTGCTCATCCATTGCTGGGCGGCGTCGGCACCGGCCTGAAACCGGCACGTAACGCCGCCGGTATGAACTGGTCGCGAATTCGATCCAAAACCACCTGATTTCGAAGGAGACTTGCGGCGACCACATCGATACGCTTGCTTCCACACCGTATCGAGAGGTCGCCAACATGCATTCGATCCAGATGTCCCAGTCCCAGCCTTCGTACCATGGCGAAGGAAACACGCCCACCGCCGACATCGTGGAGACGCGGCTCTGGATCGACGAACACAACTGGCTCTACGGCATCCTCAAGAGCCCGGCCAATCAGGCGCCCACCTTTCGCTTCCCCGATCTCATCAGCGCGTGCGTGACATCCACGCTGTCTTCGTCCGAAGGGGCTCGCGCGCTGTTCGACTACCTCGGCATCCAGCTTGTGCTGCGCGACCCCGCCACGGCCCGCCGTCGTGAGGCCATGTGGCGTCCCCAGTATGAGCAGTTGCAGGCGCTGCAGCGCTCGCCTGCGAATCAGCACCCCAATCCGAAGTTCCAGTTGGACCAGTTGACCACGGCTGCGGTCGCGCTCTGCCGCCAGGCCGACCCGTCGGGCACGCTGGTTCTGAAGTACGCGCGTCTCAACATGGTCCAGCGCGCTACTGTTCGATCCGTGGCTTCGCAGGATTGATCGCCAACCACTGATAACACCCGCGTAGATCACCTCGCCTGCAGAGCGCCGGCCCACCCGCCGCCTACCCCGACCGGATTTTCCGGCCCTACCCCTGGATCCTTCCGCACCCGCGGGAGGCGGTTTGGCTATCGCGAGGTGATCCATGCCCCGAACTCTGCTCGTCACGCTGTCCATGCTCTGCGGCATGCCCCTTGGGGCGCTCGCCTGCTGGGATGAGGTTGCGCAGCGCCACGGTGTCCCCGCCGATCTGCTCTATGCGGTGGCCAAGGTGGAATCCGGGCTCAACCCCAAGGCGGTCAATCGCGCCCACGTCCAGCGGACAGGCTCGATCGACATCGGCCTCATGCAGATCAACAGCCGCCACCTGCCCAAACTGGCCAAGCGCGGCATCACCGAATCCAACCTGTTCGAGCCCTGCACCAACCTCGATGTCGGCGCCGGGCTGCTGGCCGAGCTCTTCGCACGTCGCGGACTGAGCTGGGACAGTGTCGGCGCCTATAACGCCGCCTGCACCGAACTCAAGGGCGACGACTGCACCAAGGCGCGGGGGCACTACGCCTGGAAGGTGTACCGGCAATTGCCGGCCAACAGCCGATCCGCTCGAACGTCCCCGGCACCACGTCGTCCCTCCGCCGCAGCGCCTTCCACGATCTCGACTCCCTTGCTGGCCGTGCGGGTGGCGCCATGAAGGTCCTCACTCTCGCGACTTCCGCTCTGGAAACGCTCCCTGCCGTCGCGACGACCCTCATGCTCGCGTCGTGCGGGCATCAGGCGATCGAAACACGCCATCTGCCGGCCACGCCTTCGCCCGCACCGCAGCTCGCACAGGTGGGGTATGGCAATCAGGCGGATTTCGTTCAATGCACTCCGCCCCAGTGTCCGACGCGCACCCAGAAGACGCTGGGACCCGCGCAGGCCATCGAGGTCAGCCAAGTGGCGGACGAGGAAGCCCCTCCATTGCCCGCACCCCGTTCATTGGAAGCATTGACCGCTGAAGCAAGCCCTTCGGTCGATCCTGACGTGGCCGCCATCACGGAACAGCAAACCTGGAGCATCCCCTTCGCCTTCGGCAGCGCTCGGCTCGGTGCTGCCGGACTCGGCATCCTCAGGCAGGTGACTGCCGAGCTTCCAGCTCAAGGCCACATCACGGTTGCGGGTCGCACGGACGACGCGGGCCCTGCGCCCATCAACGACTTGCTGGCGCACGCACGCGCCACCACTGTCCGCGACTACCTGGTGCATGCCCGCCCCGAACTCGAAGGCGCGATCACGGTTGAGGCGGCAGGCAAGTGTTGCTTCGCCGCCCCCAACGACACACCGGCCGGCCGCGCCCGCAATCGGCGGGTCGAGATCACGGTGGCGCGCCAGGCTGCACCGCCCTGAGCCAGACCGTTTCCCCATCAACCCGAATCAAGCCACCCGCTTTCACCCGCTTTCACCCGCTTTCACCCGCATCCACCTGCTTTTCACCTGCGTCCGCCACCCGCTCCGACCCGTCCGCGACCCGTCTTTCGACGCTCATCTCAACGGAGGTCTTCATGAGCACTGCAACGCTTGCGCCGTCGCCCATCGACGCGCGCCGTCCCCTCGCCTTTCTCACGCTGCTGGCCGTCGCCCTGCTCGGCCTGTTCACGGCTTTTCCGAGCTTCGCGCTCGACCTGGTGGGGTTCACCGGTATCACGGGTCCGCTCACGTCCGCGCTGACCCAGATCGCGTCCCTCGGTCCGGGCATCAAGGCCCTGGTCGGCTTCGTGGGTTTCGTGGTCGCGCTGATCTCGCTGGCCGCGCTGCGCAACTTCGGTCCGGTGCTGTTCTACGTCGGCCTCGCCATCTTCGGCGCCGTGGGTCTCGTGATCGCCGGGGCGATCATGGGCGCAGTGATCTGAGCCGGCCTCGGGTCCAGGGAGTCCGGCATGCGCACCGACACCTACATCCCGCGCCGTCTCGACGACAGCTGGAAGATCGGCTTCTGGGACGTCGATGTCGCGGCGCCCGCCTTGTTCGCCTTCTTCATCGGCTACCTGTCCGGCACGAAGCTCTCCTTCGCGGTCTGCATGACCGTGGGCATTGCGCTCTCGCGCTGGGTTTCGAAGCTCAAGGCTGACAAGCACCCGGCCTTCGCCGTGCATTGGCTGTGGTGGAACCTGCCGAGCACACCGCTGACGGCGCTCCGGGCCACGCCTCCCTCACACATCCGCCGCATGGTCGGCTGAAGCAGGAAGGACATCCATGGACTTCGAACGGCTCAACGTCGATCGCAAGGAACTCCAGCGTCGCAATCGCGGCCTGGGCCTTGCGGTCGGCGCCCTCGCCATCGGCCAGATCCTCACGCTGGTCGCCCTCCTGAACGTACTCGGAGCGGAGCGCACGGTGGTCGTGCCACCGACCCTCAACAAGTCCTTCTGGGTCACCGACGAGAAGGCCAGCGGCGCCTATCTGGAGCAGATGGGCACC
Source organism: Acidovorax facilis (assembly GCF_023913775.1). Classification (GTDB taxonomy): domain Bacteria; phylum Pseudomonadota; class Gammaproteobacteria; order Burkholderiales; family Burkholderiaceae_C; genus Acidovorax; species Acidovorax facilis. Next base: position 37,932 of record NZ_JAMXAX010000003.1, on the reverse strand, counting down.
TTCATCGCCTGGCTGATCCTCGACGTCACGCCCGCCACGATCGACTGGAAGAAGGACGTCCTGCTGACCTACGTCGAACCGGCCCAGCACGGCGCGCTCAAGTCCCGGCAGGAGGTGGAGGCCGAGCGCCTGAAGCGCATCAACGCCACCACGGCGTTCGCCCTCGATCAACTCGTGCCCAGCGAGAACGGCCGGAGCGTCGTAATCCGGGGCCGCCTGCGCACCCTGGTGAACGGGATCGAAACTGCCAACGAACCCAAGGCCTACCGGGTCGAGTTCGGCTTCTCCGGCGCGCGCATGCACCTGAAAACCTTCCAGGAGGTGCCCTATGCAAGCCACTGAAACGCGCGCCCTGCCCACCCGTCTGGTGTGCGCCCTGGCGCTCCTCTTCGCCATGGGCAGCGCCCAGGCCCTGCAGGTCGTCGATGCCAGCGACGGCGCATCGGTGGAAGCCATCCTGTCGATCCAGGAGCCGACCCGCATTCGCATCGAGGGCAGCGCCATCACGGATGTCTTCGGCAACATCTACAGCAGCGGTTGCGCGGCCTTGCCGACGCCAGCGGCCCTCCCTGTCGGCGCTTCGCCAGCCGTGGGCACGCCCGCTTCCGCGCCGCCCGCCTCGGCGATCAACCCCGCCGGCGAGATCGTGCTCGAGTGCGATCGGGACAAGGGCGAAATCTACGTCCGGCCCATGGGCGAAGGCAAGAAGCCCATCAACCTCTTCGTGTCGTCGGCACGCGGAACCTACACGCTCGTGCTGCGCCGGGCCGACACGCCGGCCGACACCATCGTCATCCGGGACAAGGCTGCCCTGCAGCGCCGTGCCGAAACCGCGGCAGCCCGCCCTGCTCCAGGCGCCGCCGCCAGCCATGTGCGGGGCCTGAAGGCCCTGTTGGTGGCCATGGCCTCCGAGCGCGTACCCTCCGACATCCAGGTCGAGACCGTTGGCCAGCCGGTGGCCTTGTGGCGCGAGGCCCGGTTCACGCTCGAACGCACCTACCGCGGACGCGGCCTGCTCGGTGAGCGCTATGTGCTGCAGAACGTCAGCGACGCCCCCATGGTGCTGACCGAAGCCGAGTTCGACCGGGAGGACGACGAGTCCGGCCGCGTGGCCGGCATCGCCATCGAACACCACAACCTGCGTCCGGGTGAGCGTACCGCGGTCTTCGTGATCCGCAAGGAGGTTCAGCCATGAACGGGCAGATTCCTCCCCTGCGCGAGCGCGCGGGCAGCGCACTGCGCGGCATCGCCGAACGCTTGTCGCCGCGCCAGCGCCAATACGCCTTGCTGGGCCTGATCCTGGTCGCCGGCGTCGGTCTCCTCTGGATGATCCTCGCGCTCACCGCGTCACCACCGCACCCCGGCGGCACGCCCAAGCCCCAGGACCAAGCCCGCGGAGTCACCAACATCGGCGTCCTGCCACCCGGCGCCCAGGTCAATCCGGTGGACCAGTGGGTCGGCACCGCCGGCCGCAAGCTCGCCCAGTACGAATCCGAACGCGAAGAACAAAACCGGCTGAATAAGGAGCGCTCAGCGTTCGAGCAGCGCACGATGCAACGCTTTGCCGAACTCGAGCAGAAGCTGACCTCGGCGAGCCAGGCTGCCGCTTCGGTGCAGCCGCCCGCCGCACCCGCACCCACAGCGCCGACGACGGCAATGCCGCCGGCCGAGGCGCTCCCGCAAAGGCCCGCCGGCCATGACAGCGCCCAACCGGGCATGCCTCCCGGCACACCGGCGATGCCCATTGCCCCCACCTTGCCGGAAACACCGCGCATCACGCGGATCACGATCACCCCGCGCGACAACGCCGCAAACCACCCCGCACAGCCAGCCAACACCGAAACACCGGCGCGCGCCGATGGCACAAAGGCCGCCGAGACCCGCACCATCTCGACCTTCCTGCCCGTGAGCTTCACCCGCGGAACCTTGCTCGGCGGCCTGGATGCACCCACCGGCGGCCAGTCCCAGAGCAATCCACACCCGGTCCTGATCCGGCTGTCCGACACCTCGGTCCTGCCCAACCGCATGCGTGGCGAGTACCGGGAGTGCTTCGTGATCGCCGCGGGTTACGGCGACATCAGCTCCGAGCGGGCCTATCTGCGCACCGAGTCCCTCTCCTGCGTGCGCCCTGACGGCGCGACGCTGGAAGCGCGCATCCAGGGCTCGATCTACGGAGAAGACGGCAAGGTCGGTCTGCGCGGCAGGCTCGTGACGAAGCAGGGCCAGATGCTTGCGAACGCGCTGCTTGCCGGTGTCGTCAGCGGCATCGGCCAGGGCCTTGCGACCTCGTCCACCGAGTACAGCACCTCGGCGCTGGGGACGGTGGCCACCGCCAACGGCTCGGACGCCTACCGCGCCGGCCTGGGCTCCGGTGTGGGCAAGGCCCTCGACCGCCTTGCCCAGTACTACATCAAGTTGGCCGAGAACACCTTCCCGGTCATCGAGGTCGATGCCGGCCGTGAGATCGACGTGGTGATCACCAAAGGCGTGCGCATCGATATCCCGATGACCGCTGCGGCGACCACCGGCCGCAGCGCCCTGTCCCCCGCCAACCGTTACCTGGAGGCTTCCGATGACCCGAATTACTGATGGCGGGCCCATGCCCCCGCACGTGTCCATGCGCAAACGCACGCTCGTCACCGGGGCGCTGCTCGCCCTGCTGGCGGCATCGGAGATCGCGCCCACCGCCCACGCGGCGCCCGACGAAGCCAGCCGCTTGCGCGCCACGCTCGAACAAACCCACCCGGGTACCCGCTTCACCGACATCGCCCCGGCCCCTGTCAAGGGGCTGTACGAAGTCTGGATGGACGGGAACGTGGCCTACGTGCTCGCCCATGATCCCCGCTACTTCCTCTTCGGGCGGCTCTTCGACACTCAGGCGATGAAGGATCTCACCGGCCCCAGGCTCGCCCAGCGAGCCCCGTCCGATCCGGGCATGGCCGCCGCCAAGCCGATCGCCTTCGATCAACTGCCGCTTCATGACGCCATCAAGACGGTCCGTGGTGACGGTGCCCGCAAGCTGGCCGTGGTCAGCGACCCGGCCTGCCCGTACTGCAAGCAGCTGGAAGCGGAGCTTGCCGCCATCGACAACGTCACGGTCTACACCTTCCTCGTCCCCTTCCTGGGCGAAGCGCGTCCAATCGCCATCTGGTGCGCGGCGGACCGGGTGGCTGCCTGGCGCGACTGGATGAGCAAGGGCGATGCGAGCCGGCAGCACACCGGCACACCCTGCACCCACCCCATCGCGCGCAATCTCGCGCTGGCCCGCGGCTTCGGCATCCAGGGCACGCCCACCCTCATCTGGGCCGATGGGGAGCGCACCGAAGGCTTCATCGACCGGGCCGCCATCGAATCCCGACTCGCGGCGACCGCCATGGGAGGCCGGCCATGAGTGCTTTCGTTCATTTCCCCCTGATCCATCCCGCGCTCCGACTCCTCCCGCTCCTGTCCGCGCTCACCCTGGGCGGCTGCGTCTCCATGTCCGGCCTGGGCGGCGACTCCAAGTACGCATGCCAGGCCCCCGAAGGGGTGGCGTGCGATTCCGTCTCCGGCACCTATGCGAACGCGGTGGCGAACAACCTGCCGGGCCAGCGCAAGCGCGAGTCCCCGGCAGACACGCGGAAGCCGGAGACCCCCACGCCTCGCACCTCGGCCCCGGCGCACACGGGCCTGCCGGCCGCCGGCAGTTCGTCCCCGCAGGAGGATGGGACCCCGCTGCGCGCGCAATCGCGCTACCTGCGCCTGTGGATCAAGCCCTGGGAGGACATCGACGGCGACCTCTACGATCAGGCCCACGTCTACGTCCAGATCGACCAGGGCCGCTGGCTGATCGACCATGTGCAGCAGCGCATACGCGACGCCAACGCGCCCCTGCGTCCGCCGCCATCGACCTCCGCGCCCTCGAACGCAAGCGAAGGCACCAGTTCCCCAGCACAGCCCGCGGGAAGGCCCATTCTCCCGGCGCCGGCTCGCCTCTTGAACAGCCCCAGCGAGGTGTCGCAATGAGCATCGTCACCGACACCCCACGGCCCGAGCAACGGGGTCGCAGCGATTGGCGGCCGCTGAACCTGCCTTTCGGCCTGGGCGTCTCGCCGGACACCCCGGCCGAGCAGTTCGCCAGCTGGCTCCCCTACATGGGATACCTGGACGCCGAGTGCATCTTTGCGAACCGCGACGGCATGGGCTTCATGCTGGAGCTGATGCCCCAGTCCGGCGCGGACGATCGCATGACGGAGGTTCTGGTCTCCCTCTACGCCAACTGTCCTGCCGGCACAGGCTTGCAGTTCCACCTGTTCGCCTCGCCCCACATCCGAAGCCAGTTGCGTCGCTACGCCAACCTGCGCGTCGAGGACGAGGATCAGTTCGAGAAAGCCCAGCACTGGGGCCGCCCCGCGCGCAACGAGAACCTGTTCCGCGCCCTGGCGCGCCAACGCGTGGGCCACCTGCTCGAAGGGGCGCAGCAATCCCTCACGGCGGGCTTTCACTACACCATCCGCGACTTCCGCCTGATGCTGTCGGTCGCCTTCCCGGCCGACCCCGGCAACCTGAACAAACGCGAGGAACTGCTGGCCCTGCGCGATTCGATGGCCTCGACGTTGCGCTCGGCGTCGCTGCCGAACCGGGTCTGCGACGCCGCCGACCTCATCAACTGGTGTGCGATCTTCACCAACCCGGACCGGATGTCCGGCACGGACGCGCCCGACCTCAACTACGACGACGGCCGGGAACTGCGCGATCAGATCGTCGACTTCGACACCATCCAGGATCCTCACCCGAGCGGCCTCACCTTCTGGAAGGAATCCGGCCCGGATGTCCTGGAGGCCCGCTTCTACTCGATCAAGAGCTTTCCGGAGCGCTTCGCGCTGTGGCAGATGGGCTCGCTCATCGGCGACCTGATGCAGCCGGCGCTGCAGTACAGCGCCCCCTTCCTGCTCACCCTGGGCGTGCAGATCCTCGATCCCAATGCCACCAAGTCGGTGGTCACCGCCAACCACGTCCGCGCCACCCAGAACGCCAAGTCGAAGATGGCCGACGTGATGCCGGACGTCAGGAAGAAGCTCGACGACTGGACGGCCGCCGCCGATGCCATCGACACCGGCGGCAACCTCGTGAGCCTGTACCACCAGCTCGCCATCTTTTCGACACCGGAAAAGGCCGCGGCGGCCCATGAGGCGGCTAGTGCGATCTGGCGCAGCCGGGGCTTTCAGCTCAACGCGGACGCCTACATGCACCGCCAGGCGCTGCTGGCGAGCCTGCCCATGACACTGACCGAGCGCTTCCACAAGGACCTCGCCAAGATGCGCCGGGTCACGCGCAAAACGATGTCCAACGCCATCCACATGGCCCCGCTGATCGCGGAATGGCGTGGCACCCGCACGCCGGCCCTGGTCTTCGGCGGCCGGCGCGGCCAGCTCATGACGCTCGATCTCTTCGACAACGACCTGGGCAACTACAACTTCGCCATCATCGGCGCCCCCGGTTCCGGGAAGTCCGTGCTGATGAACGAGATGGCCTGGTCCTACCGCGCCATCGGCGCCAAGGTCTGGATGCTGGACCTGGGCCGTTCCTTCGAGAAGCTGTGCCGCAAGGCGCGGGGCACCTACATCGAGTTCAAGCCCGATGTGGACATCTGCCTCAACCCGTTCTCGATCGTCCAGGACATCAACGAGGACATCGACATGCTGGTGCCGGGCATCTCGAAGATGTGCTCGATGCAGCACGCCCTGGAGGAAGTCCAGTACAAGGCCATCTCGGCCATGGTCCTGAAGCTGTGGCGCGAGTACGGCCAGGACCTCACGATCACCGGTCTGCGAGATGCCTTCCGCACCGGCTCCCTGGAAGAGCTGGGGGCGGTCAATGATCAGCGCATCAAGGATCTCGCGATCATGCTCAACCCTTACGCCAAGGGTGGGCAGTACGAGCGCTTCTTCGAGGGCCGGGCCAACGTCGACTTCAGCAACGACTTCATCGTCATCGAGAACGAGGAATTGAAGCGTCGGCCCGACCTGCATGCGGTGGTGAACATCCTGCTGCTGCACCAGATCACCGGCGAGATGTACCTCACGCGCAATCGACGCAAGGTGCTCTTCATCGACGAACTGAAGCAACAGTTGGGCGACATCGGCGCGGACGATCCCGTGAAGGCTGCGGTGGTCGAAGAGGCCGCACGCCGGGCCCGGAAGTACGGCGGTGCGCTTGGCACCGCGACCCAGAGCGCCGACGACTACTACGGCTCGGCGCAGATGGAAGCCGCCTTCAACTGCTCCGACTGGGTCTTCCTGCTGCGCCAGAAGCCCGAGTCCATTGAGATGCTGGACCGCAAGGGCCGACTCACGATGGACGAGCCGAAGAAGCGCCTCTTGAACTCCCTGCGCACGGAAGCCGGGGCCTTCTCCGAGCTCTACATCTCCTCCCCGGTGGGCGAAGGCGTGGCCCGCAACATCCTCGACCCGGCGACCCATCTGCTGTTCTCCAACAAGCTCGAAGACAACGCCCCGATCGACGAACTGCGTGCCCGGGGTTATTCCATCGACGAGGCGATCGCCGAACTGCTGCGCCAGCGGGGGCATGCCTTATGAACCCGCGTGTCCTTTTCGTCGCCAATGCGCTGGTGAGCCTGATCGCAGTCGGCGGTGCGTTGCTCGTCTATGACCGCCTAGTGATCCGCCCTGCCCGAACCATCGGCGTCGTGGATCTCGCCGAGGTCTATCGCACCAAGGAAGACGAGTTCACCCGGCGGCTCACCGCAGCGCATACGGAAGAAGAGCGCCAGGCCACCTTGCAGATGGCCAGGGCCTTCGCGCAGCGGCTACCCGTCGCCTTGGAGAGCCTGCCGGCCGAGTGTGGCTGCCTCGTGGTTCTCAAGGCTTCCGTCGCCGGACCTACCCCCTACACGGTCGATCTGACGGCGCGCCTGCGCCAGAAGGTGGAAACGCCATGAACGCCGAACACAAGAGCCCACGCGGAATCGCCCGCCTGAAGGTTTCAGTGCGCGACCTTGTGCGGCACATGCACCTGCGCTGGTACCTCTATCTGCTCCTCTTCACGATCTGGGGCTTGGCCTATGTCCGCCTGTTCTTCGACGCCACGCCGCGCGTGCCGGTGCTGTTCAACTGGACACCGAGCCTGCCGTACAAGGTGGCCTTGCTGCACTCAGGCACATCGGCGCTGCACCGGGGCGACTTCGTTGTCTTCGCGTTTGCAGGCGACGGCATCCGTCGCTATCCGGGCCTAGCTGGGCAGCCCTTCTTCAAGATCGTGCGCGGCCTGCCCGGCGACACGGTCAGCGTCGCCGGCCGCGAGGTGCGGATCAATGGTGAGCTGGTCGGGGTTGCCAAGACCCATGCCTTCGACCGCCATCCCCTCGATCCGATCGCCCCCGGCGTCATTCCAGCCGGCCGTTACTACGTCCAGGGCATGAGTCCCGATTCGTTCGACTCCCGCTACCGCGAAAGCGGCCTCGTGCGGGTCGAGCAGGTGATCGGCGTCGTCGACCCGCTGTTCTGACGGAGGCCCCTGTGTCCCATCGCCTCTTCCGCCCCATGAGCATCACCCGGCTCGTCCGCTTCGCGCTGCTGGTGATCATCGCTGTCCTGGCGGCGCTCATCGCGCTGGGAACAGTGACCACGTCACACGCGCAAACCAGCCCTGCAAGGGGTCCGGTATCTGCAGCCAATGACATGCCCTTGGCGGACTACCTGGGGCTGCTGCAGCAACTCGCGCCGGCTGCCGCGGAGGGCGCCCAGGTCTATCTGGCCGCCTACCGCCTCCAATGCGGCCGCAGACTAACCACAGCCGAACTGCGTCAGGCCGTTTCCAAGGAAGGCGGAGATCCCGTGCTGATGGGGCTGATCCACGCCACCCAGGAACAGGACACCACCCAGCGCGCCCAGTTCATCCGGCAGATCCGTTGCACCGCAGGAGGGACGCGATGAACCTGCGCTTGCTCCCCCTCCTTGCGCCTACGTTCGCCCTGCTGGCTGGAACCACGCCGGCCCATGCAGCGGATGCCGGCGTGATCGGCCCGACTTACGAGATTGCCGAACCGCATCTCCTGCGCTTCATCGAGCAGCGCCTGCGCGACAAGGCCGCGAGTGGCGAGTTGCAGCGCCTGGAACAGGAGGCGCGCGCCCGTGGCGTCGATTCCGTGCGCAACCCCCAGCCCGTAGCCGACCTCGTGACCACCCAGGCGAAACGCACCTTCTACTTCGATCCGACCTACGTCCTTGATCGCAACGTGAGCGATGCCCAGGGGCGGCTCATGTTCGCCGCCGGCACCCGCGCGAACCCCTTGGACATCGTCTCCCTATCGCGCCGCCTGTTCTTTTTCGACGCCCGCGACCCGCGCCAGGTCGCCCAGGCCCGCCGCCTGATGAAGCACTACGACGGCAAGGTGAAGCCCATCCTCACGGCAGGCTCCTACCTCGACCTCATGCAAGCCTGGCGCTCGCCCGTGTATTACGACCAGCACGGCCTCCTGACCAGGCGCCTGGGCATCCGGCAGGTGCCCGCCCTGGTCTCTCAGGAAGGCAGGCGGCTGCGCATCGACGAGTTGGAGGTCAAGCCATGACCACCATCCGGATCCTTCGATCCCTGCTACTGGCCCTTCTCACCTGCATCACATCGGCCCAGGCGCTCGCAGCCGGCGTCGCCACCTGCACCGGCAAGTTCCCGAACCCCATCACCGACATCTGCTGGAGCTGCATCCTGCCCATCAGCGTCGGCAGCGCCCGCATCGGCAATTTCGGCGATCAGGAAGATACCGACACCCCTTCGAGCCCGGTCTGCAGTTGCGGGGTCAATCCGATCATCGGGCTCTCGATCGGCTTCTGGGAGCCGGCTCGGCACGTCGAGGTGGTCAGGAAGCCCTACTGCCTCGTCTCCCTGGGCGGCATCGACCTCGACCCTGGCATCCCGGCCCCCGAAGCGGCCCGCTTCACCCGGCCGGAGGGCGATGGCGACGGCGGCAGCTTCTACCAGGCGCACTTCTACATCAACCCGGTGATGTACTGGCTGGAGGTCGTCACCGACTTCCCCTGCCTGGAACGGGGCTCCTTCGATCTCGCCTACCTGACCGAGGTCGATCCCCTGTGGGCGGATGACGAACTGACCCTGATCCTCAACCCGGATGCGGTGCTCTTCGCCAATCCCATCGCAGTCGCGGCCTGCGCTGCCGACTGCGTGGCCGCGACTGTGGGCTTCGGCGTCAAGGAGATGTTCTGGTGCGCGGGCTGCCAGGGCGCGATCTACCCCATGGACGGCCACGTGCCTTACCACATGGGCGGCGTGCGTACCGCCTCGCTGCTGGCCCAGCGGCTCACCGCCAAGATGCACCGCGAACTGATCGCCTGGGGCTGGCATGGCTCACCCGGCCTGTGCGGGCCGTATTTCGAGCCGGTGATGGACAAGACGGCCTACAAAACCCAGCTCACCTACCCCATTCCCAACACCGCGAAGGAAGGCGGCCGCTGCTGCCAGCCCTTCGGGCGCACCACGATCACCTGGGGCGCCGGCAAGGAATACCCGGTCAAGGGCGAGGACTTTGCTTTCATGCTTTTTCGCAAAAGGAACTGCTGTGTGGGCTACTGATTCCCTCCCAGGCGGTTCCGTGATCCGCCGCTCTACCGTACTGGCTGCTCTGCTGCTTCCCCTCGGAGCTGCGGCCCAACCTGCGCCGGTGATCACCGATGAAGACCTCGCGCGGGTCCGGCGCGAGACGCCGACCGTCACGGAAGACGATATCCGCCGCATCCAGCGACAGCACTCGGTCCCGGCCGCCCAAGCCGGGTCGGTCACCACGCCACGCATCGACGCGCTGCCCAAGCCCCTGACGGATGCGATGCCCAACCTTGGCGACGTCGCCCAAGGGTATGCGCGGGGAACAGCTCCCGCACTCGGTTCCGGCCCAGGCCTCTTTGTGTTCGTAAGCCTGGCCATGCCCGAGCCCACCCTGGCGCGTCTCGTGGATCAGGCGGCACGCGCAAAGGCAGCGATCCTGATCCGGGGCTTCGCCAATGGCTCGCTGCGCGAGACGGTCGCCCGCATCCAGAAGTTCGTCGGCAAACGCGAGGTCGCCGTTCTTATCGATCCGCAGGCCTTCGACCGCTATGCGGTCAAGCGGGTGCCGACCTTCGTGCTCGCCCGGGATGGCAGCCGGCCCGCCGGTTGTGCCGGCGGCACCTGCCCGCCCCCGACCGATTTCGTCAGCGCAACGGGCGACGTGAGCCTGGACTACGCCCTCGACAAACTGCGTCGCGCAGCACCCCGCTTCGAGTCCGATGCCGGCATGTTCCTCGCGCGCCTCAGACCCTGAGCCCAGATCGGAGTGACCACCGTGCGCCGCCTCATCATCTACTTCACCCTCGCCTGCTTCGTCACGACGCAGACCGCAGCCATTGCCGGGCCGTTCGAAGAGGGCACGGCTGCCGGACAGGCGACCAATCCGGTCGCCCGAGGCACGGTCGGCACATCGAGCGCTTCGAGCGTCGTCCCGGGCTATACGACGACGCCTGCAGAGACGTCGTACTACGGCCAGCCCAGCCTATCCGCCGCCGCCAACGCTCGCCTTGTTGCTTGCTCGGGCAATTCCACCGACCCGGTGTGCCAGGCGCAAAGCACTGCGGCGACCTCCGCCAATACCCCGCGTACCGCCATCTCGCCCTACGACCCCTCGGTAACGACAGCCCGCAACATCGCCGACAGCCCGAACAGCGTGCTGGGCAGCCTTGCCGACTACTACTCCGGGTGCGCAGCTTCAAGCTGCCCGTCGAACGTCTTCTGCCTGGGTTCGAACTGCTTCAACACCAGCTACACCAACGACGCCGACTTCGCTCGGTCCATGACCTACATGGAGGCCGCACGGGAGGCCGGTGTCTATCTCGACACGACGAACATGCGGGTCTTCAAGGGCGAAGACAACCGCTGCCGTGACCGTCTGCTGAAGAACTGCTGCTATTCGGACTCGGCCGGCGCCGGCATGACCAACCAGAGCCTGTTCGGCACCGGATCGAGGCTTGTCTTCGATGTGCTCATGAACGCAGAGAACAGGCAATTCCTCTATCAGGGCATGCAGGCGCTGCTCATGAGCGGCGGCTTTTCCGGCACCTTCACCACCTACGGCGTCACCGTGGCAGTGAACGGTGCGGCCCTGCCGGCAGGCTCCGCCGTGCTCTACGCCGGGGACAGCCTGGTCATCGCCTTCGACCCCTGGACGCTGGCCATCGCAGTCGTCATCTACATCGTGATGTCGATGATGTCGTGCAACGAAGATGAGGGGAAGCTGGCCATGAAGGAAGGGGCCGGCCTGTGCCACACGGTTGGCACGTGGTGCTCGTCGTGCATCCGCATTCTCGGCAAGTGCGTCTCGTGCATCGAACACACCACCAGCAAATGCTGCTTCAACAGCAAGCTGGCCCGGCTCATCAACGAGCAAGGGCGCATGCAAATCGGAAGAGGCTGGGGAGCGGCCAGGAGCCCCGACTGCTCCGGCTTCACGGTCGCCGAACTGCAAAGCCTGAATTTCTCGGCGATGGACCTGACCGAGTTCTACGCCTCCATCGTGCCCACGTTGCCGAACGTGAGCAGCCTCCAGAGCAACAACGCTGCCCGCGTGACCTCCTGCTACTACGGTCAAGGGAAATGTCAATGAAATCCACCGCCATCATCCGTTTTGCATTGGTGATCACAGTCGTCGCGCCATCCGCGCACGCCGATGAGGTGGTTCGCCCCCCCGTCACCGACCCGCGCCCACTGATGCTCGCTGCCCTGCAGGCCAGCGACGGGCAAGCCCATGGCGTGCTCACCGGTGACATTGCCGAAGCCATCACCAAGCGCTTCAGCGCGTCCTCACCCATCTACATCGATGTCTCCACGGAAAAGCGCTACGCCCAGCCCGGATGCGCACGCCTGAAGGTGTCTTTCTGGCAGGACGGCGTGACCTTGCCCGGAGCAGCGGCACCCCGGCGCCAGACCGTCGACTTCGGCATCAACTACTGTCTCGACGGGCGTCCGCCCCGCTCACTCTCGTAGGGGGTTCCGTGGAGCACCGCCGATTCATTGCCGGAATGGCCCTCGGCTTCGCCACGCTGTTGGCGACGGCCTCCCTGCCCGCTCAGGAGGCCGGGCCATCCCAAGCCACGGCGCGCGCCACGCCGCCCTCTGCCTATTGGAGGGACCGCTGGCGCGGCTGGCACTTCTACGAAGACCCGGCCCAGGAAGGCGAGCAAATTCCGGAGCCAACTCCAGCGCCATCAACTGCACCAGCGCAGCCGCCGAAGGCACGCATACCCGAGTTGGAAGAGTTCGCTCGCCTGCAGAAGACCCTGGAGGAGTACCGCAACATCGCCATCATCCGCCCCACCGAGGCCAACGTGCGGCGCTACATGGAGCTCGAATCCAGGGTGGTGGGCCAGGCCTCCGCCTTCGCCGACATGGCCAAGCGCGTTGCATGGGCGACGCCGGAACTGGACCCCACGCTTCAAGGCCGCCCGGTCAATGCCAAGGCCCTGGAAGTCTTCGACGAGACCCAGCGCGCCGAGCGCTCGCGGACGGTGGCTCAGTTGGGCAAGGACCATGTGCTGTTTTTCTTCTACCGGTCGGACTGCCCCTACTGCCACGCCTTCGCGCCAGTGCTCGAAGCCTTCCAGGCGCGGCACGGCATCCAGGTGGTCGCCGTCAGCATCGATGGTGGCCCCCTGCCGGGCTTCCCCGGTGCCCGGCGCGACAACGGCATCGCCAATGCCCTGCAGGTGTCCCAGGTGCCTGCGGTCTTCCTCGCGCAGCCCTTCACCGGCCAGATCACGCCGATCGGTTTCGGCGTGCTCTCGGAATCCCAACTGCTGGAGCGCATCGCCACCGTGAGCAGCCCCGAGGGCCAGGCCATGCTCCCCAGCGCCACACGTCAGGTCACCTTGCCATAGGAGCCGTCCATGCCCAGGAGTGCCCCACCAGCCCGCCGAATGATCGCGATCGCACTGTCCATCGCGGTCGTGATCACCCCCGCCCCGCTCCGAGCGGGAGACCTCAACACCGAGGTCAACAACATGTTCAACAGCCTGGGCGCCATCGGCAACTACACCGCGCCCGGCGCGTTCCGGGGCCAAGCCTACAACACCTACACCGGCGGCAACCTGATGATGCGCACGCCGAACAAGGTCTACCAGCTCGCGGCCATCCAGTTCCCCAGCGCGAAGGCGGGCTGCGGTGGGATCGACGTCTTCGGCGGCAGCTTCAGCCACATCTCGGCCGACGAATTCAAGAACATGCTGAAGAACATCACGGCCGCACTCCCTGGCATCGCCTTCCAGTTGGCGCTCGAAGCGGTCTCGCCGCTGCTGGGCGGTCTCACGAAATGGGCCAAGGGCCTGGAGACCTGGATCAACAATGCCCGCATCAACTCCTGCGAGACCGCCAAGGCCATCGTCAGCACAGCGGCCGAATCCCTGGGCTATAGCTCGCAAGAAACCTGCGCCGACCTCGCCATCGAGATGGGCATGGAAAGCGACCGCGATGCGGCCCGGCGCCGCTGCTCCAGTGACCGCCCCAGCATCCTCGCTTCGGCTCGCAGTTCCGGTGATGCCAATGTCCGCAACAAGGCTCCCTTCGTGGGCAACCTGACCTGGAAAGCCCTGCAGCGCACGGGCAGCTACCTGGACGACGCCGAGCGCGAGCTGATCATGAGCATGGTCGGCACTGTCATCTATTACCCCGAGGAGGATGCGCGCGATCCCGAACCCGTCGCGCCGACGCTGACCTCGATCAGCCAATTGCTCTACGGGCAGGCGGCTGGAGGCGGCACCAACGTGGTCCAGCACATGCTGAGCTGCAACAACTACAGCGACTGCGACGTCGTCTCCCTCAACACGGCCTACAGCCACACTCCGTTCACCGCCAAGGTGGAGACGCTGATGCGCTCCATCGCGGAGAAGATCGCCACACGGACCGCCATCCCCAACAACTCGGCGGAGGTCGGTTTCGTCAATCAGACCACCGAGCCGGTCTACAAGATGCTGTCGATCGGCACCAGCATCCCCGGCTCAGGCCTCGCGGACAGCCTGATCGCCCAGTACCGCGACCTGATCGCCGCCGACTACGCCTACATCTTCCTCGATCGCAACCTGCGCGTGGGGCTTGCAGCCCTGGAGAAGGATTTCACGTTGCAGCAAACCCAGCGGGAGCAAGCCATCTACATCCGCCAGCGCGCCATGGCCATGCTCTCCCAGATCGCCCAGGAAAAGAACCTCCTCTACCAGAAGGTCGGTTCGTTCCGCGCGGTATCGAGCCATCTGGAAGAACTCGAGCGCCAGCTGCGTTCCAGCATGCCCCAGCACGTCATGGACATGCTCGGGCAGCAAGCCGCCTACATGGCGCGCTGATCCGTCGCTGACCGGGGAGCGCCACCATGTGGGAAATCTATGCCTACCAGAACGCGGCCAGCCTGTTCGGGGTCTTCAACGCCGCGGCCGCCATCCATGCCTCCGGCGACTATGCCTCCGCAGTCGCTGCGGTGGCCTTCTGTGGCTTCGTCGCCGCCCTCATCGCCTATGCATTCGCTCCCGAGAAACTTCAGGGCTGGAAGTGGCTGGGGACGGTCGTTCTGGTCTTCTCGATCCTGATCGTCCCCAAGGTCACGGTCGGTATCGTCGACAAGACCGGCGGTACCCCAGTGCAGGTGGTCGACAACGTCCCCTTCGGCGCGGCCGTGCTCGGCAGCCTCACCAGCACCATCGGGCACACACTGACTGGGCTCTTCGAGACGGCATTTCAGGTTATCCCCGGCGTCGGCGCCCTGCCCAGCGAACTCCGCTACGAACAGAACGGCCTGATGTTCGGCAACCGTCTGATCCGGGAAACCGGCAGCGTGGTCTTCCAGGATCCGAACTTCCGCACCGACCTGATCAACTTCATCCACAACTGCACAACCTACGACCTCCTCGACGGGACGATCTCGCCGGCCACGTTCTCCACTTCGGACGATGTCTGGTCCCTGATGTCCACGCCCAACCCGGCACGCTTCACCCCGCTCACCAACACGACCGGCACAACGGTCGACACCTGCCCCAACGCCTACGTCAATCTAAGCACCCGGATCCCCGCCCAGATCAGCCGCATCCAGGGGCAGCTCGCCTTCCGGCTGAACCCCACGTTGCCCGGCACGGCCGCAGCCAGCGTGATCGCCGGCCAGATTCAGCAGGCCTACATCAAGAACAACATCGCCTCGGCATCAGCGACGGCAGCGGACCTGATCCGCCAGAACGCCGTACTGAATGCCATTGCCGACACCGGCCAAATCGTCGGGCAGAAGGTGAACGACCCGGCCGCCATGGTGCTCGCCGTCGGCCGCGCCCAAGGCGTCGCCCAGCAGAACGCCGCCTGGATCAATGCGGGCAAGACCGCCGAGCAAGCCTTGCCGGTGTTCCGCAACGTGATCGAAGCAGTGACCTACGCCCTCTTCCCCCTCTTCGTGCTGCTGCTCCTGCTCACCAGCGGCCGTGAGAGCCTGATGGCCTTCAAGGGCTACGCCGCCATCCTGATCTGGATTCAGCTCTGGCCACCCCTCTACGCGGTGCTTAACTATATGGCCTCGATCTACGCGGCCTACGATATCGGCTCAGCCGCCGATCTTGGCACAGGAACGAAGGTGCTGGCGCTGCAGACCGCGTCCAGCATCTACTCCCGGACGATTTCCGGCGAGGCAGTGGTCGGCTACCTGTCGATCAGTATCCCCTTCATCGCCTGGGCGGCATTGAAGCGCATGGAGAACTTCGGGACGGCCATGGTGGGCGGACTCTCCGGGCTGCAGTCCATGCTGGGCTCCGCAACAGGTTCCGCAGCCTTGGGCAACGCCAGCCTGGGCAACGTCTCCATGGACCAGATGCGACTGGCGCCCAACCGCACTTCAGCGTTCATGAGCAGTTGGCAGAACGATCTCTCGGGCGACACGTTCTCCTCGAACACACTGACCGGGCGTACCGCCGTAAGTCTGCTGCGCAACCAGGGTTTTGCCTCACGGGTCGTGTCGATGCGCGTGTCCGAGCAGGATGTCGAACAGGCCAGCCGACAAGTTGATGCTGCACGCGGCGAAGCCGTCGCCGCAAGCACAGAACGGTCCACGGCGCTCTCGGAAGTGTTCTCGCGGGGGCTGAGCAAGCTGCGCTCCACGCGCAACAGCGCCGGCTCCAGCTCGGGGAGCTTCGAGCAGATGGGGGAAACGCTGAACAAGCTGGACCAGATCGTCCAGACGGTCTCCCAGAGCACCGGGCTCAGCCAGGCTCAGGTGGCGCGTCTCGCATTCGGCGCTGCGGCTCACATCGGCGCCGACGCCAAGTTCATCGGCGGGAAGTTCCAGGCCAGCGGCGACAAGTCATACTTGTCTGGCCTTTCCGCTCAGGATCAAAAAGCCCTGGCCAGCCTGAGCGGAGATCAACTGGTGGCCTTCAAGCAATTCGGGGACCGCGTCTCCAGGGACACCAGCTTCCTGCAGGCGGTCTCGAACGATGCGAGTGAGGCACGGGAAATGTCGTCCCGCCTCAGCACGACGCAGGCCCGTTCGGAACGGGCTGATGCAGCTCTCACTGATCGAATCAGTTTCGCCAACCAGGTATCAACCGCCTACTCCAAGGGTGAGGCGATCTCGATCGACATCGCCCAGGACCCGTACAACATGGAGATGTTCCTGCGCTACGCCCAAACGTACGGTGGCAACAGTGCCGCAGCCCACGCCTTGATGTCGGCGGAACTCGCCCGGCAGTCGCTGGGGCCCACCCGCGTTCTGTCGGATGGAAGCAGCCTACCCGCTTCCTTCGAAGGAATCAGTGAGCTTCACTGGCAGCAACGGAATGAAACGGTCCTCACGCCAGACATTCAGAACAGCCATCGCGCCCACACTGGGGCTACAGCTCGTTTCGGCAGCAACCCGAGCCGGCCGCTTGACCAGCCTGCCGATCCGCCATCACCGATTCGCCAAGAGGTTCAGCAACGGGCCACCGAGATTCGGGGCAAGACTGCAGCCAAGGAAGGAGAGTTCGACGACAAGGCGGAGATCGTCAAGACGGACGATGGGACGTTGGAATTGACCTGCCCCCAGAATCCGTACCAGTCGATTTGAGGAATCCGCTGGGTTGAAGAAGATTACTCCTGGGTTTGCAGCGGCGCCGGGATGGCGCCGCCGGGTGTCTGTCGATGCTGGGCCGCGAACTTCGCTGGCGGCATCCGCCCGCAGCTGCTGTGCGGGCGCACCTCGTTGTAGTCGATCCGCCACCGTGCGATCTCGGCGCGCGCCTGCTTCAGGCTCTGGAACCAGTGTTCGTTCAGGCACTCGTCGCGGAACTTGCCGTTGAAGCTCTCGATGTAGGCATTCTGCGTGGGCTTGCCGGGCTGGTTGAGGATGTGGCGCACGCCCTTGGCCTGCGCCCATGCCATGAAGGCTCGGCTGGTGAACTCGGGCCCCTGATCGGTCCTCACGGCTTGCGGGTAGCCCCGGAACCGCGCCACCTGGTCCAGCACGCGCACGACGTACTCGCCACCAATGCCGTGATCGACGGCGATGTCCACGCACTCGTGGCTGAAGTCGTCAGTGACGGTCAGGCACTTGATGCGCCGCCCACTGGCCAGGCTGTCGCTGACGAAGTCCATGCTCCAGACTTCATTGACGGTCTGGCATTCGTGCAGCGGCACGCGTTCGAGCTTCAGGCGCTGCTTGCCGCGGCGCTTGCGCACCGACAGGTCAGCCAGCTTGTACAGCCGGTACACGCGCTTGTCGTTGATCTTGGTGCCCGCAGCGCGCAGCAGGTCGGCAATGCGCCGGTAGCCGAAGCGCCGCCGCTCATGGGCCAGCTCGACGATGCGCTGGCTTGTCGCCTGGTCGTGCTGCGCACGCTGGGGCGGATGCCGCCAGCTGTCGCGCGACAGGCCCACCAAGGCGCAGGCGCGCCGCTCACTGATCGAGGTCGCTTCCAACATCTTGCCCACCGCGTGTCGCTTCGCCGGTGGGCTCAGCGCTTTACGCCGAAGGCTACCTTCAGCGCCTCGTTGTCCAGCACCGCCTCGGCCAGCAGCTTCTTGAGCCGGTTGTTCTCGGCTTCCAGGTCGCGCAGCCGCTTGGCGTCGCTGGCCTCCATGCCACCGAACTTGGCCCGCCACTTGTAGAAAGTCGCCGAGCTGAAGCCCTCTCGGCGGCACAGCTCCGCCACGCTCATGCCGGCGTCGGCCTGCTTGATGAACCCGATGATCTGCTCGTCTGTGTACCTGCTCTTGCGCATCGCGCTTCCTCTCGGTTGCGCGGATTCTTCTCTATTGCCTTGGTACGGACGGCCGGTTGCAGGTCAGAATCAAGAAAGTCCTTGGTTCTTCAGTCCATGAGGCAAGTAGGCAGCGACGCATCTGCAACGGCAGACAATCTCGGAGACAAAGTCAAAGACCTGCTGGATCGCAAGTGACCCGAAAAGCGGCTATCGATCCCACCGCCGGATTGGCACATCCCCCTTGAACAAAGAACCAGGACTGCTGACTCCACGGATCCAACCGCTTCGAGATCGCCTGTGACCACGTCCCAAACCGATCAATGCCGCTCCGAAAGGTGCGGCAAACATCATCCCCAGTGCCATCATTCCCACTTTGGTAGCCCAGCTTTCGTGTGAAGCCACAAAGAGCCCTACCCCAGCACCAAGCACCAGAATCAAGAAGAAAAAGAACTTCCGCATACTCGCCACCTCCTGACCCCAGTGACCTGCTCCTGACTTTTCGGACCAGTTGAAACTTGAGAGGATGGCTTCCGACAGCAGAGAGGAAGTCATGCGCAAGAGCCGTTTTTCAGAAGAGCAGATGGTCAAGATCCTTCGCGAAGCCGACAAGGCGCCGGTGGCGGAGGTGTCGAAGAAGCATGGGGTCAGCGAGCAGACGATCTACACATGGAGAAAGCGCTTCGGCGCGATGAACGCCGATGAGGTCAAGCGTCTGCGCCAGCTCGAAGTGGAGAACGCCCGGCTCAAGAAGATGCTTGCGGAACGCGACCTTGAGATCGACGTGATGAAGGAGATCGCGTCAAAAAAATGGTGAGCACCTGCGCCCGTCGGGCGCAGGTGCTGCTTGCAGAAGGTAAAGGGCTGTCGAGGCGGCGTGCCTGCGCGCTGCTCAAAGTATCGCGCTCCTGCCTGGGTTATGTGTCGCGACTGGATGTTCGGGATTGGCCGGTGATCGAGCAGATGCAGAAGCTGGCGGGTCAGTACCCACGGTACGGCTACCGGCGCATTCGTATCTTCCTGCGCCGTGCCGGACTCAGTCTGAGCATTGGGCGCACCTGGCGGCTGTGGACCAAGGCGGGCTTGCAGGTGCCGCGCAAACGACCGCGGCGGCGGGTGGCAAGCCAGCGGGACCATGTGCAACGTGCGCCCGCAGCAAACCATGTGTGGGCGTACGACTTTGTGTTCGACACCTGCGCCAACAGTCAGAAACTCAAGTGCCTGACGGTGATCGACGAACACACGCGCGAGGCACTGGCGATCGATGTGGCGGGCAGCATTCGTTCGGAGCGCGTAGTCGAGATACTGAGCCGGCTGATCAGCGAACGCGGTGCGCCGAAGTTTCTGCGCTCGGACAATGGCCCGGAGTTCGTCTCGACCCGGTTGTTGCAGTGGGCCGCGGACAAGGGCTTGCAGATGGCGCTGTCGCAGCCGGGCAAGCCGTGGCAGAACGGTACCGATGAGAGTTTCAACGGCAAGTTTCGCGACGAGTGCCTGTCGATGGAATACTTCCGAAACCGCACGGAAGCGCGGGTCGTGATTGAACAATGGCGGCGCCATTACAACGCAGTACGACCGCACTCTGCACTGGGCTACCTGACCCCGGCGCAGTTCGTCGAATCCATGTCAGGCAAGGACCACGAAGCCACTTCTCTCAAGTAATTCGTGGTCCGAAGAATCGGGGCAGGTCACCAGCTTATCCAGAGCCGATCACTTTGCAAGTGCAGCGCTATCGCTGCGGGCCAATGTCTAGGCGCAAAGCGCCCGTACCTGACCGACGAAGTACTCCAGCAACTTTGACGTCCTTGCGACTACAGACCGAGACTGTGCTTCGCGGCCCCGAAGTTTGGGGCGTACTCCATGCCAACCGCAGCAAGGTCACCAGCAATGTCGTTTTGGAGATGTCTGGTGTTCGGCGCAAAGTATTCCTTGGTATTCGACGACGCAAAGACGATGGGCGCTGTCAGCCCGGCAGCACGCAGTTGGCTCGCGGCTTCGATGTAGGCCTCGACGATCACGCAGTCCTTCATTGACTCCTTGCCGCGCCGAGCAGGGGTACGAGGCTCGTTGACGCGCCTGAACGCTCGACTGGCAACGCCGTCGTTGTGCGGCACTACCTGGGCGACTTGCTTCCAACGATCGAGTACCGGCTTGGCCCGGCTGACATGTCCGTCGAGGTGGTGAATCTGGAGATTTCCTTGGGCACCAAAGGCCGTGGCCACATCGTGGATGCGCTGCGCCTGGGCCAGGAATTTCTGCAAGGCGGCTTGCGCCTCTTGTTCCACGCTCGCGACGTTGCTTGCGATTTCCAGGGTGACCTGCTCCGCCATGAGGACGATCAGGCCGGAACCCGCTTCGGCCAACGAGAGCAAGGCAAGCCCGGCATTGACATCGCCGGTCGTGACGGTCTCGCGCGTGATGTCGCGAACCACATCAAGCACGGTGCATGTGTCGACGCACAGCACCGGCGAACCCAGCCCCACTAGGCGGGAAACCTGCTGCGAACTCAAGCTCATGAGCGCGACTGGTCATATTGCTCGAGAAGACCGAGGGCAAATTCGTAGTCGATCGCCAATTCATGGGCCATGTCTTCGGACCAATGTTCCACCTCGACGAGCCAGCGAACGAGTTGATCGGTATCCAGGCGCTTCGATGTGTGGTGTGTCGCGATCAGGAAGGCATACCACCGCTCCCTGTCCATGGGATGCGCAGCACCTGTGGACTTGTTGGCCAAGCGCGAAAAACGCCGCAATGCTGCTGCGGGTTCTGCGTCGAGCCAATCATCCAATGATTGATGGGGAGAAGTCAGTTCAACATCGAAGCCGCTGACGCTGGCGGCAGGCGTTGCAATCCTGGCGACGAAGTCTCGCAGGATGATGTTGTACTTGGTGATGCCAAGTTCACCGACATTGCGTGGAACGATGTTGGAGACTTTGTAGCCTTCTCCCTTCTGCCAGAGCACCAGGCCGGATTCATCAACGTCATCGAATGCATCTCTCACGAGAACGATCACGTCCTCGCCATCGCTTGCGTGACCCCGGATTTCTTCTTCCCGCTCCTGGTCGTGGTGCCAGGGTTC
Organism: Acidovorax facilis; assembly: GCF_023913775.1. GTDB lineage: Bacteria > Pseudomonadota > Gammaproteobacteria > Burkholderiales > Burkholderiaceae_C > Acidovorax > Acidovorax facilis. The sequence continues at coordinate 16,617 of NZ_JAMXAX010000003.1, read as the reverse complement.
CTGAACCTGGGCCAGGATGCCGGCTCGGATGGAGCTTGCCGATGAGCGGCCTTTCAAATACAGGTCTTGGAAGACCTCGATATTCTTGTCTGTCATGTCGGCTGAGCCTATCTCGGGATAATGGGAGTTTCCGCAAAGCTATCGTTTGCGCCGCTGCGGCGCCAACAGTTCAGAGCGGCCGATCGTCACGCGGGTTTGTTCAGGAGGCTCGGGGTCGGAAAACCCGGCCGCAGTAATCGCTGCATCCAGGCCTCGGAGCGCTACGGACTTCTTCGGGTCGCGTAGCGATGCCATGCCTTCATTCCACGCATGCACCATCTGCTTGGCAACCGGACGCCAGCGCGGCTCGTTCCTGGCCGCTTCGATCACTTCGTCGCCAACCTGAACCGCCGATTCGCACAAGCGCTCGACCATTTCAGCGTAGTGCCGTGGCGCAATGCCGAGCCGCGCATTGAAGAAGCGCTGCAGCGCCTTGCCCGCCGCCCAGGTCTGACGGCCATCGATCGACAGCCCTGGCGGGTTGTTCGCGTAGCGCGGGTAAGCCTGGGTCGTCACGATGTCGTAGGCCGGCGTGAACCCTACGTCGCCGAGTCGGGTGTAGGACAGCGCGATGTTTTTGGCGTGACAGTCTGCGTTGCGCACCACATAGTTGGTCAACACATGCCAGCCGAATTGCGCCAACTGAACACGTAGCTGGGCGGACGGAAGGTAGGCGCGCGTGGCGTTCAGCACCTTCTCTGTGGTGGTCGCGTATTTTTCGTGGGGCGGCAGGCCGAGCAGCCCGCAGGCATCTTCGAGCCCATGGGTGGGCGTGCCATGCTCGTCCACGTCGAAGCGTTCGACCACCAGCACCCGGCCATCGTCGGACATGCGGGTGCGGGCCACCGGCACCACATTCAGGCGCTCCAACACCCGCATGCTGTAGAACTCGTTGAAGCCGAGGTACGGCGTGCTGTCGTCCGAGCCTTTGATGATGTGGCGACTGGTGCGCAGCGTGGGCTTGCCCAGTGGTCCCAGTGCCTCGTCGGGCGTTCTTTCTGGCGCGATGAACTTGGGCACCACGCCCGAAATCGATGCACGGGCATAGCGGCGCACCAGCGATGCGAAATGCTCGGCGGTGTTCTCCGCCGTCAGAAGGCTCTCGATCTGCAGGGGCTCCATGTCCACGCCGGGTTTGCCACCCTCGGGGGTGACCGTGACACGGCCGATGCCGCTGCCCCCAACAACTGCCAGCAGGGACAAATCCGTGCCATCGAGCAGTGGCCCGAACTCCTCGCGGATGATGTTCAGCAGATAGCCTTCGGGCAGGTTCTGGAGAAAGAACGGATGCAGGTCGCGCGGCCAGCGCCAAGGTTCATCACGCACCGGCATGGTCAGGCTGACGAAATCGGCCGGATCGGTGCCCGGCAGGTACCTCATGACGTACTCGTCGCGTTCGCGGTAAAGCTGGGCGACGGTCTTGCCGCTGACCTGCACATCGAGCTTCATGGGGAATCACCTCGGCGCTGCTCGGCAAGGATGTCGTCGACCGTGCGCACGTGACCAGGCTTCACCAGCTTCAGGTCGTAGCCGGCGGCTTCGAGCAAGCGCACCAGCGCGGACACGCTCATGTCACCCTTGGCCAAGTTTTCCATCCGCGCCACGGTCGTGCGCGCAACGCCCGCCCGCTGGGCAAGTTCATCCTGGCTCAGTCCCGCTTCGCGGCGAGCACTTCTGAGCATCTCGGCAACATCGGACAGTGTCGTCACTGTAGCCCCCGGGCGTCAAATCAACCTCACAAGCCCAATAATGTAGCCCTCGGGACACAAAATCTCAAGCCACCAACTGCAATGAGTGTCCATCAAGCCACGTCAGGCCACTCACCATGGGAGTTGCCCCTTCATTTCGCCCAACGCGATCTGGACACGATCATCCAAGATGTCCCGCATGCTGAGGATCAACGACAACCGATCCACCGTCGCCCGGTCTGGCATCAGGGCCGGGTTGTAGGTCCACAGTTGCCACTCGTGCGCGCCCGGCATCGCCTCAAGCAGTTCTTGAACTCCAGCCTTGGTTGCCGCCTTCCATTGCGCGGGCCCGATGGCGTAGACAGGCCTCGACGGCTCGGCCAGCATCGAATAGCGGGCCAAGGCGCTGAGCCCTGCCAGCCGTAACGGTACCTCGGCTACAGAATCTCCAGGTACCCACACGGTTCGCTTGACAGGCGTGCGAAGCATGGTCCTTGCTCGCTCCCAGGTTTGCTGCGGCGAAAGCTCCATTCGCAGCCAGCGCGATCGCCCCACGAAGTACGACGTCGCCAGCCCGGCGGCGATCAGTTCCTTGGCAACACGAGAGACCGTCATGGCCGTGTAGCCCAGGGTGCTCGCCAAGGCTGACGGTTGCCATTCGACTTGCCACGGCTGCCTCAGCAGGGCAGTGATCAGAAGAGCCTGGGCGGAAGGGCTCAGCGCACCATCCGATGTCGGGGCGCGCCGCCGAAAGTACTCGCGCAGATCGAGCCCGAGGTCCGGTAGATAGAGTTGATTCCCGGGAACGATGAAGGGAACCTTCTGCTCAATCAGCCGCTTGCGCTCATACGAAGCCATGGCCTCAACGACGAAGACGACCAGCCCCTGGTCCAACGTTCTGACCTTGTCGAACCACTTTCGAATCTCACTTGGAGAAGCCTGCTGCCGCGACTGAGCAATGGCCAAGACAACTGACCGGCCGCCCAACTCCAACTCTTTGAAGTGGAAGGCGCTTTGCAGAAAGTAGGGCAGCTCTTCGGAACGAGCCCAAGCCCCCATCCATCGGACGGGCAAGCCCAAGACGTCATGAAGATACGAGCGAACTGCTTCCTCGAGACTCTGCATCAAGCCACCAAATTAACTTTTCTTCAGCACGATAACACAACAAATGTTAGAGTGCGATGCACCGTTATCGGCAAGCACCCAAATCGGTGCCGTCGCCTCCCTCGTTGCTGCCACTACGTCCGTTGCATCATCCAAAAAGCCGTGGATAAATATGCAGACTCAGACCCACAAGCACACGATGATTGACCAGCCCCAACCTTCCCCGTCTCGCGCATCAGCGCGAACTGTCGATACGCCGCAGAGCGATCAGGTCAACTGTGTTGCGGTTGAGCGGCGACATGCATCCTGCAACCAAGGACTCCTCCACAGCAGCACGCGCAGCACAAGATTCCGCGCCTCCAGCCACCCCTGTGGCGGAGCACACCTCAAGCTGTCCACGAGCGCGCAGAGGTCCGCGCCGATCACGAACAGGCTGCCACCCAGCTACAAAACAGGTGGCTTGGCGATCATGTCCGCGCAGGTCACACCATCTCGCCCAAGATTTGTAGCCAGACTTGTAGCCAGCACGGATTGACGTCAATGCCTCATAAAAAATACGAACAAAATCAATAGACTACGAAACATATGAAACTTGCCACCTGGAATGTCAACTCCCTCACCGTCCGCTTGCCCCAGGTGCTGGCCTGGCTCGCGGCCAACCCGGTCGATGCGCTGTGCCTGCAAGAGCTCAAGCTCACCGACGACAAATTTCCGCACGACACGTTCAAGGAGGCAGGCTATGAGGCCGTGACTTTTGGCCAGAAGACCTACAACGGCGTCGCTATCCTGAGCCGCCACGCCATGCGCGACGTGGTGCGCAACATCCCCGGGCACACGGACGAGCAGGCCCGCGTCATTGCCGCCACGCTGGACACGCCCGACGGGGAACTGCGTCTGGTGAACTGCTACTTCGTGAACGGCCAGGCCCCGGGATCGGAGAAGTTTGCCTACAAGATGCTGTGGCTTGCGGCGCTGCATCGCTGGCTGCGTGAAGAGCTGCTGGCCCACCCGCGCCTGGCGCTGCTGGGTGACTTCAACGTAGCGCCCGAAGACCGCGATTCGTTCGACCCGGTGGGGCTCAAAGACACCATCCACCACACGGTGGAAGAGCGTCAGCATTTCCAGGACCTGATTGCCCTGGGCCTGACAGACACCTTCCGCATGTTCGAGCAGCCCGAGAAAAGCTACTCATGGTGGGACTACCGCATGCTCGGGTTTCAGAAGAACCGGGGGCTGCGCATTGACCACATTCTGGTGAGCGATGCACTGCGTGCGAGTGTGACCGCCTGCACGGTAGACCGCGCCCCCCGCAAGAACCCACAACCCAGCGACCACGCGCCCGTGGTGCTCACCATGGCATAACAACCCTTGACGACGCGGGCCGTGCGGCAACAAGCTGGACGCCCGGCATACACAAAAGGCTGCAAGGAAAATCCTTGCAGCCTTTGTTTTTGGGGAATCGGCGCGCAAGAAACCTGCGTCCAAAAATCCCTGCGGCCTATGGCCTATGACTTGCGACGCGCCGTGAGCCCCTGAACGAAACCCCAGCGCGCAAGCTGTGCCCTATCAGCTATTGGCGAACGTGTCGCGCAGGCCACGTACTTCATCGTGGTTGCGCTGCGCGCCCTGCGACTGGCGCTCTACCAGGGCCCGCACATCCAGCGGCAGGGTGGCCTTCAGGGCCTTGCGGTAACGGGCCACGGCAGCGTCCTCGCCGCGTTCGCATTCCTGCAGCACGGCCTTGTCGTCGTGCACCGACAGGGCGGATTTCACCGACACCCAGCCGCGGTGCAGCGCGCCAGCCACGGTGCCGCCTGAAGCAGGCTCGCCCCCCAGGCGACGCACCTCGTGCTCCAGTTCGACAGCGGCGGCCGCACATTCGCGCGCATGGCGCTGGAACACGCTCTTGAGCTGGGCAGAGTCGGCATGCTCGGCGCAGGCGGTGAAGCCGTATTCGCCATCGCGGGACGACTCCAGTAGGTCGTTGAGCACATCCACCACGTCTTCGTTGTCCACGACATCCATGGGGCGGTCGTCGTTCAGGCTGGAGCGCGAGACCCGTTCCCAGGCGGCGCGGGCGGCGGGGCGGGCATCCGTCCAGGCCAGGCCGTCCGAATGGCGCGCCCGCCAGTCATCGGCCAGGCGAGGTTCCACCGCCTCAAAATCGCCTTCATAACGGCCCACCGACGACCAGCCCAGTTCGTAGGCAGGGCGGTATTGTTCGTAGGTGCGACCACCCACGTAATAAGGCTCGCGGTGGAAGCTTTCGCGCCAGTAGGCATCTTCCTCGGTGGGGTTGACCGCCTCCGCGGCGGCCTTGCCCGCCAGGCCGCCGGCTACCGCACCGGCCACGCCGCCAATGGCTGCGCCGACCGGGCCGCCAAAGGCGCCTGCTGCGGCACCCGCAGCGGCGCCGCCCAGGGCAGCACCGACCCCGGTTCCGACGGGATGGGAACCCGGTTCATTGGTCAAAGGGTCACGGTTGGCATCGTTGAAATCCGACATAGAAGCTCTCCGGTTGGTTGACAGTGCCTTTATTGTTGAAGTCACTCCCGGAGGGCTGGGTCGGCCCAAGGAGGGCCTGCTTGTAGGACATTGGGAGGTGTGCCTGCCCCGGCATCCGCCAAAACAGACCCACTTCAAGCACTACAAAATTTATAGCATTTAACGCTTTACCATCAAGCGCTAGAGGCTATTTTTATGCCTCATCGGGCGCATCCAGGCCCAGCTCCTGGATCTTGCGTGTGATGGTGTTGCGACCAATGCCCAGGCGCTGCGCGGCTTCCATGCGGCGCCCATGGGTGGCCGTGAGCGCGGTGCGGATCAGGCGCGATTCGAACCGCCGCGTAAGGGCGTCCCACACTTCGGGCTGGCCGCCCGCAAGCAGCTTCTGCGCCTCGGTCTCCAGCGCCTGCTCCCAGGTCGCCGCAGTGCCAACGGTGGCAGCTATGCCGCCCGAACCCGTCGCCATCTGCGCCTCGGCGGGCCAGTGGGGCGTAGCGCCCAGCGCCGGGGTGGCAGAGGCCGCAAGACCGCCCACCAGGGGCTGCGTGGCGACAGTGGCAGGTTGTGGCAGCCCTCCCACCAGCTCCACCGCTGGCGCAGGGGTTGGCATTGGGGCCGCAACGGCGTGCACGGCAGCTACCGCCGCAGACGGATCACTGCCGGGTCGGGGAGCGGGTTGGTAAAGGGGCGCTTCCAGCACTTCGGGCGGCAGATCCTGCAGCGAGATGACCTGGGCGGGCGCCATCACCGTGAGCCAGTGGCAGATGTTCTCCAGCTGGCGCACATTGCCCGGAAAGGCGAACTGCTCCAGCCGTGCGATGGCCGAGTCGGCAATGCGCTTGGGCTCCACGCCCAACTGCCGCGCGCTTTGCTGCAGGAAATGGCGGGTGAGCACGGGCACGTCCTCATGCCGCTCGCGCAGCGCGGGCAAGCGCAGGCGGATGACGTTGAGGCGGTGGAACAAGTCTTCGCGAAAGCCCCCCTCCTTCACGCGCCGCTCCAGGTCCTGGTGGGTAGCAGCGATCACGCGCACATGGGCCTTCACGGCGGCATGGCCGCCCACGCGGTAGAACTGGCCGTCCGACAGCACACGCAGCAGGCGCGTCTGCAGGTCAAACGGCATGTCGCCGATTTCATCGAGGAACAGCGTGCCGCCCTCGGCCTGCTCGAAGCGGCCGCGCCGCTGCGTCTGCGCGCCGGTGAAGGCGCCGCGCTCGTGGCCGAAGAGTTCAGATTCGAGCAGGTCCTTGGGGATGGCCGCCGTGTTGATGGCGACAAAGGGCCCGTCTGCGACCGGCGAGTGCTTGTGCAGCGCGCGCGCCACCAGTTCCTTGCCCGAGCCCGATTCGCCGGTAATGAGCACCGTGACCTGGCTTTGGCTCAAGCGGCCGATGGCGCGGAACACGTCCTGCATCGCCGGAGCTTGGCCCAGCATCTCCGGGGCTTCGGCCTGGCGCTCTTCGGTCACTTCCTCGCGCTGGCTTTCTTCGACCGCGCGGCGGATGAGCTCCACCGCCTTGGGCAGGTCAAATGGCTTGGGCAGGTATTCGAACGCGCCGCGCTGAAAGGCCGACACGGCGCTGTCCAGGTCGGAGTACGCCGTCATGATGATGACGGGCAGGCCGGGCTGCAGTTCGCGGACTTTCTCCAGCAACTGAAGGCCAGAGCCCCCGGGCATGCGAATGTCGCTTACCAGGACCTGAGGGCCCTGCCGCGCCGGGTCGCCGGGGGTGATATCGGCCAGCGCGTCCAGCACTTCGCGGGGGTGCGTGAAGCTGCGCGTGGGCAGGTTCTCGCGGGCCAGCGCCTTTTCGAGGACGAAGCGGATCGAGGGGTCGTCATCTACTATCCAGATCGGCTTCATATGTTTTTCTTACCTTCCCTGTGGTTGCGTGTCAGGGACCATCTGCGCTTTTAAGGCAAGGGAATCAGGATACGGAAATCGGTGCGACCCGGTACGCTGTCGCATTCGATCAACCCATGATGGCGCTGCACGAAGGTTTGTGCCAACGTGAGCCCCAGCCCTGACCCGCCGTCCCGACCCGACACCAGAGGGTAAAAAATCCGCTCCTTGATCGCGTCGGGCACGCCCGGTCCGTTGTCGATGACATGCAATTCCAGTGCCAGCCGATAGCGCTGGCGACCAAACGTTACTTGTCTCGCAACGCGGGTGCGCAGTGTGATCGTCGCCTCACCCTCTGCGATGCGCTCGGTCAGCGCCTGGGCTGCGTTCTGTACGATGTTCAGCAGTGCCTGGATGAGCTGGGCGCGGTCGCCACGGAACTCAGGGATCGAGGTGTCGTAGTCGCGCAGCACCTTGAGGCCCTGGGGGTATTCCACCAGCACCAGAGACCGCACGCGCTCGCACACCTCATGGATATTGACGTCACCTACCAGGTGGGGATGGCGATGGGGTGCCAGCAGCCGATCTACCAGGCTTTGCAAGCGGTCGGCCTCGTGGATGATGACCTGGGTGTACTCGGTCAGTTCGCGGCTTTCAAGCTCCATCTCCAGCAGTTGCGCAGCACCGCGAATCCCGCCCAGCGGGTTCTTGATCTCGTGGGCCAGGTTGCGGATCAACTCCTTGTTGGCCTGGGCCTGGTCCAGCAGGCGCTCCTCGCGGTCCTGGCGGGCCTGCTGCTCCAGCGGCCACAGCTCCACCAGGATTTCACCGACCTGCTCGGCATCGGCCACGCTCACATGCACGGGCACCGGGTCCTGGTGCTGGCGCTTGAGGCTGGCTTCATACCGCAGGGCCGCGAAGTCCTTGCCCCGCGCGCCCGCCAATGCGGTCTGTAGCAAGGCGGGGTCGGTGAAGAAGGTGGAGAAGTCCACCCCCTCCAGGGTGCGGCGCGACAGGCCGAGCGCGTTCTCCAGCGCTGCATTGGCGAATTGCACGGCGCCATCGGCGCGCAGCACCGCCACCAGGGTGGACATCAGGTCCAGCGAATGAAAGCGCCCCGTGTCGGAGGCTGGGGCTTCTGTAAAGGGTGAGGAACTCACACGCGTGCCAAACGAGGGAAAGAGACTCAGTTGGCCGGAAGACGGGCGATTTCGCGCTTGATGCCTGCGATATCGCTTTCGCTGCGGGCGACGCTGGCCTTGAGTTCTGCCGTGCGCTCCATGTAGCGCTGCGGGTTGCGCAGGTCGAGCGCGTTGCGCTCCGGCGCGCCACCGTTGTATTCCTTCACCAGCTCGGCATGGCGCGCCTCGGCCTTGCGCAACTCGGATTCGAGGATGGCACGGGCATCGGCATCGCGGGCCTTCTGGTCGTTGGTGGCGACACGGGGTGCAGACGGGGGAGATGCGGCGGGAGCTGTGCCCGCCCCAGCCCCGGTTCCCGCCGCTGGTGCTGCCGTTGCGGCGCCTGCAGGTCGGGTGCCCTGGACCACGGTGACGTTACCCCCCTCAACTAGCTTGCAGCCGCGCTCCTTGGCCTGCTGGGCGTTGTTGGTGTATTCGTTGCCGCAACGGTAGATACGGTCTTGCGCCCATGCGGCGGGAGCCGTCGCGGCGATCAGTAACAGGGTGATGAGCGTTTTCTTCATTCGGTTTCCTCGCACTGCCATGCAGGGGTTCGAGGAGTATCCCCCAATCGCCACACATCGCCAATCCAACACCAGCAGCCCCGCACAGGGCTTTGTACAAGGATGCAACGGCCCAGCCAGTGGTTCCGTTTCAGCGAAACCCGATCCTTGAGCGCAATAAAAAAAGGCGGCCGGGGCCGCCTTTTTGAGGGTAATGGTCTGCAGGCAGGCGATTACAGGGAGTAGTACATGTCGTACTCGACAGGGTGAGGTGCCATGCGGAAACGCGTGACTTCGCCCATCTTGAGTTCGATGTAGGCATCCAGCATGGAGTCGGAAAAGACGCCACCCTTGGTAAGGAAACCACGGTCCTTGTCCAGATACTCGAGCGCTTGGTCCAGGCTGTGGCACACGGTGGGCACCAGCTTGTCTTCTTCGGGCGGCAGATGGTACAGATCCTTCGTGGCGGCTTCGCCGGGATGGATCTTGTTTTCCACGCCATCCAGGCCTGCCATCATCAGTGCCGAGAAGCACAGGTATGGGTTGGCCGATGGATCGGGGAAACGCGCTTCGATGCGGCGGCCCTTGGGGTTGGCCACGTAAGGAATGCGGATCGAGGCCGAGCGGTTGCGGGCCGAGTAGGCCAGCTTCACAGGGGCTTCAAAGCCAGGAACCAGGCGCTTGTACGAATTGGTGCCGGGGTTGGTGATGGCGTTCAGGGCACGTGCGTGCTTGATGATGCCGCCGATGTAGTACAGCGCAAAGTCGCTCAGGCCGGCATAGCCATCGCCAGCGAACAGGTTCTTGCCGTCCTTCCAGATGGACTGGTGCACGTGCATTCCGGAGCCGTTGTCGCCAGCGTAGGGCTTGGGCATGAAGGTGGCGGTCTTGCCGTAGGCGTTGGCCACGTTCCAGACCACATACTTCAGGACCTGCGTCCAGTCGGCGCGCTCGACCAGCGTGCTGAAACGCGTGCCAATTTCGTTCTGGCCAGCGCCCGCCACTTCGTGGTGGAACACTTCGACCGGGATGCCCAGGGATTCGAGGATCAGGGACATCTCAGCGCGCATGTCTTGCGTGCTGTCGACGGGAGGCACTGGGAAGTAGCCACCCTTGACGGTGGGACGGTGACCACGGTTGCCGCCTTCGAGCTTGGCGCCCGAGTTCCAGGGGGCTTCGTACTCTTCGATCTCGAACATGACCTTGCCGGGTTCGTTGGACCAACGCACGCCGTCGAAGATGAAGAATTCTGGCTCTGGGCCGAAGAACGCCGTATCGCCCAGGCCGGAGGCCTTGAGGTAGGCTTCAGCGCGCTTGGCGATGGAGCGTGGATCGCGGTCGTAGGCCTTGCCATCACCGGGTTCGATCACATCGCACTGCAGGAACAGCGTGGTTTCTTCAAAGAAGGGGTCGATGTTGGCGGTGCTGGGGTCGGGCATGAGTTGCATGTCCGAGGCTTCAATGCCCTTCCAGCCGGCTACCGAGGAGCCATCAAATGCATGGCCGGACGTGAACTTGTCTTCGTCGAAGTGGGACACAGGCACGGTCACGTGCTGTTCCTTGCCACGGGTATCGGTGAAACGGAAGTCAACGAACTTGACTTCGTTCTCCTTCACCATCTTCATCACGTCTGCAACGGTCTTGGCCATCAGGTTCTCCTGGATAAAGCGCTTGTTGAAAAAAGGAATTTGCTGAAATAAAAGCAGTTTGCGTGCCAGCTGGGTGCAGCCGCCGCACTATGAAGGAGCACTAAGGACTGCAGTCCGAGGGCGCACCCGCCGAGCCGCACCAATTTAGTGCAAACCTGCTATCAACACAGGGCATCACAAGCTGCGCACCAATTCGGGGCCGCAATTTGCACCAAACTCGTGCAAACCCCGTTTCAGATCCTGCCATGCAGCGGGAACGAGGGGAGCAGGACCTTTGACACCCAGTTCAATATGCCGCCCGTATTGTGGATGATCCACGCTGGGCAAACTGAACACCCGAACGTTCGGGTGCGTTTTTTCGATGCGCTCCATGAGGGGCGTCAAAGCCGCTTCCATGGCCCCATAGACCACCACCGACTGCTCGGTCTGTGGCGTGCGGTTGAACAACGCTGCGTAGTGCTGGTCCAGCACCCACTCGATCATCGGCCAGGCCATGACAGGGAATCCAGGAACAAAATGCACGGCCCCTCCACGACCGCCCTCGCAGCTGAACCCGGGGATCTTGTTGTAAGGGTTGGGAATGATGTGGGCACCTGCCGGAAACACCCCCATGTTGAGCCGGTGCACGTTGTCGGGACGGTCCGGCTCATACGTCACACCCTGCTCCTGGGCCACGTCCTGCATGCGCTCGCGGATCAGAGCCTCAGCGTCGGGGTGTAGTACCAGGTCCCGGCCCAGGGCGCGCGCGGCGCATTGGCGGGTGTGGTCGTCCGGCGTTGCGCCAATGCCACCGCAGGAAAACACCACATCACCCGACGCAAAAGCGCGCTGCAGCGTGGCCGTGATGCGGTCCGGGTTGTCGCCCACGTAGTCGGCGTAGGCCAGCGAAAGCCCTCGCGCTGACAGCAGCTCGATGACCTTGGGCATGTGCTTGTCGGCACGCTTGCCGGACAGAATTTCATCACCCACGATGATCAGGCCGAAAGATGGGGTCATGGTGCAGGGGTTCCGTTGGCAGGAGATGGGGGGGCAGAAAGAACAGCAGTGGGTGACGCCGCAGGCGGCAGCGCGGAATGCGCGGGCTCCCCCGCGTCTGCAGCCTTCGGGGTAAACCCTTCAACGGGTGTTCCCCCTGCGCCCTCTGCGCGCAAGCGCTCCAGGGCTGCCAGGCAATAGTGGGTGAACCAGAGGGAAGAGAACGCAAAAACCAGGGTGTAGATCCAGATCGCAAGCGGCACCAGGATAAAAAAAGCCGCAGCAAAGACCACGCCCGAGGCCCACACGATGCTGGGCGCCGCCCCGAGGTAGCCGGTGAGAATGCCAATGCCCAGCAGGCTGCTGCGGTGGCGGCGGAAAATCTCTTGCCGCTCTTCCTTGCTGGCATGGTCAGCCAGCGCATCAAACACCATCACGCGGTAGGTCAGCCACCCCCAGATCAAGGGGGGCAGGATGAGCACCAGCGGTGGCACCAGCCACAGGGGCACCGACACCACCAAGGCGATCAATGCCAGCACGGTGGAGCTGACCGACCAAACCACGCTGGCGATGAAGGAGCCACCCTTCTTGCGCTCCAGCACAGGGAAGCGCCGATCCGCCACCAACGCCACCAATGCGGGGGTCATGAGGACCGCGACCACCAGCAGCGAGACCACCACCAAAGCCGGAGCCACCGCCAAAACCACCATGAGGGGCGCCACGACGGAGGTGACATCACCCAACCCCCACCCTTGCAGCCAATTCCAGAAGCTGGCCAGAAGCGGAGAAGCATCCAGCAGCGCGCGCATGCCCTGCACGGCTCCGTCCCAATAAAAATAGCCCAGCCCCAACGCCAGCGCCACCATCAGCAGCAACGGCAAAACGGACAGAGCCATGACGCGGGGCCGCAGGCAATAGGCCGCAGCACGCCAGAAAGAATCAAGCAAAAGTCCCATGCCGGCAAGCATACCTTCTTGACCGCGTGGAGGGTCTTTCAGGCCTTGCCCAGCAGCCTTAGAACACCTTGCCATTGCTGCGACCAAAAGCCCCTGCCATAGTCGCGCAAGCGCCCGTCTGGCCCCGGCTCCACCTGATCGCGCACGCCCGTGGGATCAAAACGCAATTCGAAGTTGGCCGTGCGCATCAGCATGTCCCACCAGGGCAGCAATACGCCGAAGTTGTGCCCGCCCAGCACCACGCGGTATCTGGCGCCTTGCGCAGCGGCAGCCTCCTCCGACAATGGTTGGACGGTCTCGTGGCCAATGCCGATGCTGTGGTGCATGCGGTGAAAACGCGGGCTGATCCACAGCCGCTCGCCCCAGCGCCCAAACCACAGGCGCACATTGGCGTGCTGGAAACTCTCGCTCAGCTGCGTGATGGCCACGATAGCGATGAACTGCCCAGGTGCAACGCCAATGAGCTGCGCCACCACCACGAGGATGGTGTCGCGCAGCACGTCGTCCAGCAGATGGTTGCGGTTGTCGCTCCACATGGTCATCTGGCGCTGCGCGTGGTGCAAGGAATGCAGGCGCCACCACCATTCAAAGTGGTGCTGCCCCCGGTGAATCCAGTAGTCCACGAAGTCGAACACCACTAGGTACAGCAGCAGGCTGACCCAGGGTACGTCGGTGAACCCAGGCCAGAGGCCATCAAGCTGGAAGGTGCTGATGCCAGCCACTCGCAATGCCCCAAAGATGGAATCCATCAACGGATCCACCGCGAGGAAGAGACCCAGGCGAAACAGCCCCAGCCGGTGAATCAGCGTGTAGAGAATGTCGGTGCGGATCGTCGCGCGGTCGGTCACAGCCTCTACCGGCCGCCAATGCTGCAATGGGCCAATCACTGCCGCGATCACCACCAGCTGCAGCAGCCCCACCAGCACCCATCCAGCGGCCTCGTAGCCATTTTCGAGCTGGTTCCCCAAACCGATAGCAAACATCACTGGCTGCAACAAGCTCTCGAAAAGCCATTGCTGAGCCGCATCAAACCCATTGCCTAGCCAACCCATTGCGTCATGCTCCGTCTATCTCTCACCACACACGCCCTTGCTCCGAACGGCCTCCACGATTTGCCTCGCCTCCACCACTGTAGTCAGCGCCCCATTAAAGGCGCGTAGTCAGGATGCTCTCGCAGCGTGCGAAAACAGAATCCGCGCTCCTTAAGCCCGACGATCAGCGGCTCCAGCACGGCAGGCGCCCAGGGGTCCTTGCGCGACCAGATCCCCAGGTGCGCAAGCAGAATGTCACCACTGCGCACATCCCGCAAAGCCTTGTTCAGCAGCGCGGTGTTGCTGGCCTTTTCACTGGGCAACTCATCGCCCAAGAATCCTGCTGGTGACCACCCCACATGCGTGTACCCACATGCGCGCGCACTGGCAAGCAACTGCGGCGAAGTCTTTCCACCTGGGGCGCGAAACAAAGGCAAGGGTGTTTTGCCGGTCACGTGCTTCAACCGATCTGCGGCCCGAGCGATCTCCTCACAGTAACCGGCTGCCGTCAGCACAAAATCCTGCCCAGCGCGCGGTCCGGCCGATGGTCGAACACGGAACGAAGGGGCCTGAGCCGATCCCAGATCCGCGCGCCAATAGGTGTGGTCCCAGGTGTGGGATGCAAATTCGTGCCCCTCTGCGGCCCGAGCGTGCCACCAGGAAGCCCAGTGGGCGCCCAGGCTGCCATCCCCTTCCTGGGTGCGTTCGTTGGCGGCGAAAAACGTCACGCGTACCTGCTGGCGTGCGAGAACGTCGGCGACCAAAGGCGCCACGGCCATATGGCCAGTATCGAAGGTCAGATAGAGAGGCTTTTTACAGTCTTTTTGGGCACTAGCGCTGGATATAAAAACGCTTGCAGCTACAAAATATATAGCAAAACAAAATCGCAGAGACACTCCCCTGCGAGGCGCCGACGCCCGCACACCATCGCCAATCAGCGGGGCGCGTGTTGCAACGTCCATACGCCATGGGGCGACTTGCCCACAGTGACCTGCCGCACGACCTTCTTGGCCTCGGTATCCACCACAGAGAGCTTGCGCGCCCAGCGGGAACTCACATAAATGAAGCGGCCATCGGCCGACACTTCCATACAGTCCGGCCCACCGGGTACCGGATAGGATTCGACCACCTGCTGGGTGGTCATGTCGATCTTGCTGATGGAATTGGCCACCCGGTTGCTGACATACAGGTGGCGCCCGTCGCCAGCTGCGCGAAAGGCGTGGGCACCATTGCCCGTTTTGATCTTCTTGATGCTCACGGGCTCGCGTCCCGAGACGTCAAATACCTCCACGCTGTCGCTACCCGTCAGGCCCACAAAAAGGCGCTTGTCGTCTGGGCTGCCATATACGTCCGCCGGCATGGCACCCGTCTTGGTGCGCCACTTGATCGTCTGCGTTGCGATATCGATGGCCACCAGCTCATCGCTATCCTGCATGGTGGAATACACCGTGGTGCTGCGACTGTCGATCCACAAATGGCTGGGAGTCCGGGAGGTGGCCACCCGCTGGACGAGGGTCAACTCCTTCCCGTCCCAACGGTAAAAATCCACATGGTTCAAACGATTGGCAGCGGTGATGAACCACTTCATGTCGGGTGTGAACCGCAGGTGGTATGGGTCCACAATGCCCCGCACCGTGCGCTGAATCTGCGCGGTGCGCGGATCCAGAAACGTCAGCGTATCCCCCAACGCATTGGCCACAATGATCGACTTCTCATCCGGCGTGAGATACAGATGGTGCGGCTCCTTGCCCGTCGGAATGCGGGCCGTCTCGGTCCAGGTCACCGGGTCAATAACACTGACATTGGCTTCGAGGGAGTTCAGCACAAACAGTGGAGGCGCGGCAGCCAGTGCCCCCCCTATTGAGACCCACAGCCCACCCAAGACAGCGCACGCGCGTGCAATCGAGAAAATCTTCACAGAACCACTTTCAACACAGCCAAGAAGTGTAGCTGTGCACTTACCAATACCTTGGGGGAGAACACGTAACATTCTTGATGTGGAACGAATTTCGACGAGCAAAAGAGCATCTCACTCGACTGGCAACCACTGGGGCTCATCATGGATTCGTCAAGTCAGCGCATTCGCCGCCACGCTCTCGTCATCGTCGGATCTCTTCAGAGGTGTAACGGTCGCTTCGCTTAGCCAGATCGCGCACCAAGTAGCGCTTCACCATCGGGCCCATACCCTTCAGGACGACTGAACCAGCAAGGACAGATCCTCCTGACTGAGCCATTTCCATGCCCCAGGAGGCAGGTCAGCGGGCAACACCAGAGCACCGATCTGCGACCGATGCAATCCCTCTACACGATTACCGACGGCAGCAAGCATGCGCTTGACCTGATGGTACTTGCCGTCGGTCAGGGTGAGGTCCAGCCGATGGCTCGCAGTCTGCTCACAAGCCGCAGCTTTTACAGGCTTGGGGTCATCGTCCAGAACCACCCCCGCCAACAAGCTCGATATCTGTTTTTCATCGACTGGATGTTTGGTAGTGACCTGATAAACCTTGGGCACATGTTTCTTGGGCGAACTCACGCGGTGAATGAATTGCCCGTCATCGCTCAACAACAGCAAACCGGTGGTGTCTTGGTCCAGCCGTCCTACGGCCTGCACCCCTTGCACCGCGCTTTTTGTCGGCCGTTGCCGCAAAGGGGCTGGCAACAAGGTATAGATGCTGGGATAGGTTGAGGGTTTTTGAGAGCACTCTGTCCCCGCTGGTTTGTGCAGCAGCACATAGGCTTTAGCGTGGTAGGGCCAATTGACGCCTTGGACCTGCAGCTGCAGGCCTTCTGGGTCCAGCTCGGCGGTCGCATCGACGCACGGCTCGTAATCCTGACGATCAGACGATGGCCCGCGTATAGAAACCCAGCCTTGCTGAACCAGCCCCGCACAGACACGGCGGGTGCCAAAACCTTGGGAATACAAAATATCCTGGAGCTGCATAGAAAGGGGCAGAAAAGAGAATTCTTGAATCACAAAGCAAAACGCCCCTCTACTCAATTGAGCAGAAGGGCGATTTGGGCTGTAAGAGCCTGACGATGACCTACTTTCACACGGGAACCCGCACTATCATCGGCGCAAAGTCGTTTCACTGTCCTGTTCGGGATGGGAAGGAGTGGTACCAACTTGCTATGGTCATCAGGCA
>NZ_JAMXAX010000039.1 GCF_023913775.1 Acidovorax facilis | reverse complement strand
CATCCAAGCCGTCATTGACAGGACGGCTGTCGCTGTCTTCGGCCAGCTTCAGCAACTGCTGCACTTCTTCGCGCAACTGTGCCTCGATCTTGTTGGCGTGCTCCCAGGACAGCGCCTTGTGCTTGCTTGTTGTCGCCGACCGAAAACTGACAGTCTGAAAGGTCTGGTGCCGATCCAAAATTGACAGGGGTGTTCAACTGCCCTGCTGAATTTTTCAGCAGGGATGTAAGAGGTGATCACCATGGACATGATTGGCAAGGTCAGGCGCATGAAGTGGCGCGACCAACTCTCTGACGGAGAGATTTGCAGAAGAACGGGACTGGCCAGAAACACGGTCAAGAAGTGGCTCAAGGCCCCCGGAGACATACCCCCGAAGTACGAGCGCAAGAAGGCTGATGGCAAGCTCACGCCATTTGTGGCGGTGCTGGAGCAGGCCCTGCGCACGGATGCGCACCGGGCCAAGAACGCAAGGCGCAGTGGCAAGGCGCTGTTTGCCCAGATCCAGGCTCAGGGATACCGGGGTGGTTATAGCGCCGTGACTGACTTCATTCGAGCATGGCGGGTGGATAGCGCCAAGGATCCCGCCAAGGCCTTTGTGCCGCTGAGCTTCGAGTTGGGCGAGGCCTTCCAGTTCGACTGGAGCGAGGAAGGACTGCTGGTTGGTGGAGTGTTCTACAAACTGCAAGTGGCCCATCTGAAGCTCTGCGCCAGTCGTGCCTTCTGGCTTGTTGCGTACCCTGGGCAGGGCCATGAGATGCTGTTCGATGCCCATACCCGCTCCTTCCATGCATTGGGAGGCGTTGCCAGGCGTGGCATCTACGACAACATGAAGACGGCGGTGGACAAGGTCAAGAAAGGCAAGGGGCGCATCGTCAACGCACGCTTCTCGGCCATGTGCAGCCACTACCTGTTTGATCCGGACTTCTGCAACGTCGCCTCGGGCTGGGAGAAAGGGGTGGTGGAGAAGAACGTGCAGGACAGTCGCAGGCGGATCTGGATCGAGGCCGCCAGCAGGCGCTTCGGATCGTTTGCCGAACTCAATGCATGGCTGGGCGAGCGGTGTCGCTCGGTGTGGTCCGACTCCGTGCATCCGATCCACAAGCAGTTCACGGTGGCAGAGATGTTGGAGTTGGAGCGCCCCCACCTCATGTCCATGCCTGTGCTGTTTGATGGGTATGTGGAGAAGCCCGCGCGGGTGAGTAGTACATGTCTGGTGGCGGTGGCGCGCAATCGCTACTCCGTTCCTTGCGAATGGGCTGGGCACCTGGTCAGCACGCGTCTGTACCCCAATCGGGTGGACATTGCCTGCGCGCAAACCATCATCGCCAGCCACGCCCGCACGCCGGGCAGTGGCCAAGTCACCTATGACTGGCAGCACTACATTGAACTCGTGCAGCGCAAGCCCGGCGCACTGCGCAACGGTGCGCCGTTCCTGGACTTGCCTGAGCCCTTGCAGCGCTTGCGCAAATCCCTTCTGAGGCACCCTGGCGGTGACCGCACCATGGCACAGGTGCTGGCCAGCGTGCCGCAGGCGGGCTTGGACGCAGTACTGGTGGCGGTTGATCTTGTCCTTGAAGGTGCCACGCCCAATGGAAGTGTCAGTGCTGAGCATGTGCGCAATGTGCTGGCTAGGCTGAATGCGCCACCCAGGCCGGAGCATGCCAAAACCACATTGCAACTGACCAACCTCCCGCTGGCCGATACCGCGCGCTACGACCGTTTGCGCCCCACCCACAACGATAACCAAGGGGTCATCCATGTCTGAATCCAAACGCGATGTGCAAAGCGGGCTCAAGGCACTGCGCCTGAATGGCATGGTCAGTGCCTGGGCTGACCTTATGGAGCAGGATGGCGGCTCCTCGATTCAGAGCTCGCGCTGGCTGATAGAGCACCTGCTTCAAGCGGAAGACGTGGATCGGCATATGCGCTCGATTGCCCACCAGATGAAAGCAGCACGCTTCCCGATTCACCGGGATCTTGCTGGCTTCGACTTCGAGGTCTCACCCGTGGACAAGGTGCTGATCAAGAGGTTGGCGGACCTGAGCTTCACCGACGATGCGCAGAACGTTGTCCTGATTGGTGGTCCTGGCACCGGCAAAACCCACTTGGCAACGGCGCTGGGAATCAATGGGCTGACGCACCATTCCAAACGTGTCCGGTTCTACTCGACGGTGGATCTGGTCAATGCGTTGGAGCAAGAGAAGGCCAAGGGAAATCCGGGGCGCATAGCCATGAGCTTGATGCGCATGGACCTGGTCATTCTGGATGAACTTGGATACCTGCCATTCAGCCAGGCCGGTGGAGCATTGCTGTTCCATCTGCTGTCCAAACTCTATGAGCACACCAGCGTTCTGATCACCACCAACCTGACGTTTGCCGAGTGGTCCGCTGTCTTCGGTGATGCCAAGATGACCACGGCACTGCTGGACCGGCTCACCCATCACTGCCACATCGTTGAAACCGGCAATGAGTCCTACCGCTTCCGCCACAGCTCCAAGGAGGCAAAGGGAAAGATCAAATCCAGAGAAATGAATAGAAAAACAGAAACCAGTCTGGAGGTGCAAGCCCAGTAGGAGGCTATAGTTATCCACAGCCAGCCTAGCAGATACTGGCTACACGCCCCCTATCAAAGTTGGATCGGCACACACTGTCAAGATTCAATCGGCGCCAACACCCCGTACTGCTTGCGCGGCACCGCCTCCAGCGAACCGCACACAACCACCGGAAACTCCAGCCCCTTGGACTGGTGGATGGTCAGGAACGAGACGCAGCCCTTGGGCGCGTACTCGGCCTCGTCCTCGTATTCGCCGATGCCACCATCCTGCAGGAAGCGCAGGAACTGGTTGAACAGGTCACGCAGGTTCTTTTCCAGCCACTCGGGGTTAAGCACGCTGACAAAGTGCAGGTACTCGAACTTGGTGAGCAGCTTTGAGAAGATGCCAAAGTTGCGCGCGGCGCGCCCCTTGTCCACCCCTTGCACAGCCTCCTCAGTGAGGAAGCGCGAAAACAACGGGAACTGCAGCAGTTGGTAGAACAGGCCGGAGAACGAGTAGTCGGTGTTCTGAGTCAGTACGGCGTGGCGCTTGGCCAGTGGGCGCGCCCAGTCCAGTAGTGGCTTATTTTCCGGCTTGCGCAGCTCGTCAATGAAGGGCTTGAAACACAGGTGGTCGTAGTAGTCCCAGATGGGCAGTGTGACGCCTTCGGCCCATGCACGAACCTTGGGAAACTGAGGGAACAGGAAGATCAGCGCGCCAATCACCAGGCGGATCTCCTCGCGCTCGAAGAACATGTTCGAGCGGGGCGAGAATACGGGCACTCCCTGAGTCTCGAGGAAGCGCGCCAGTGCCACCACCTTGTCATTTTTGACCGATCGGAACAGAAAAGCGACCTGATTCCAGTCTGCGAGCTGGCCCGTGGACTTCAAGCCGTTGAGAAATGCCAGCACCTCCGCATGCCAGTTGGTGGTGTCATCCTTGTCGTCACTGGCGGCCAGCCGCACAGCCGTCGGCATGTCCGGGAAGTCATCCTCTCGCGGAACGATCTCTTTGGCGAAGCGAAACACGCGCGTGCCGTCGTCCCATACCTGCTCTTTCATCCACTCGTTGTAGAAGCGGATGATGTCCGGGTGCGAGCGGTAGTTGACGGTCAGCTTGACCTGTTTACATTGCCCGTCGTCGAACAGTGCCGGGAACTCCAGAATGTTGCGGATAGTGGCCCCGCGAAAGCGGTACAAGCCCTGGTCGTCGTCGCCCACCACGCACAAGTTTCGGCGCTCGCCCGCCAGCAACAGAAGGATGCGTTCCTGGATGGTGTTGGTGTCCTGGTACTCATCCACCATGAGGTGGGTCAGCTTTTTTCGCAACTGGGTAAGCACCTCGGGGTGCTTACCCAGCAGTTGCAAGGCCTCGTACTGGATGCCAGAGAAGTCCAGGGAGTTGTGTTCGTTCAGCAGGCCCTGGTACTTGGCAAAGCAAGCCGCCAAGGCGCGAATTTCCGGTTCGGGGGCTGCTGCGAGTGTGGAGGCGTCGAGCGCCTCTTCACCGACTTTGTTTAGCCACTTCAGCAGACTTTCTGATTGAGCCCAACGACCTGTCTGATCGTCTCCCATGACAAACTGGGCATCCGGCAACTCCCGAAACTCCTTGATGCGCTGGTACAGGAAGTACTGCTGGTCGAACTGGTCGAGCAGCGTGAAGCTGCGTTTGAGGCGGGTGAACTCGCGGTAATCCTCCAGCAGCCGCAGGCAGATGGCGTGGAATGTGCCGAGGTACATCTCGTTCAGGTTGAACTGGATGCCTAGCTCGGCCAGCCGGTTGGAGATGCGGGTGGTTAGCTCGCGTGCTGCCTTATCCGTGAAGGTTGCGACCAGCAGCGATTCGGGGGCAACCCCCTTGTACTTGATGAGATAGACGATGCGCTCGACCAGCGTGAAGGTCTTGCCCGATCCAGGTCCTGCGATGATGAGAACAGGCCCATCGGTGGCAAGAATAGCTTCGAGTTGATTCGGGTTTGCGTTTGAGCCGAAGGGTACTGTCATTTCTCACGTCCCAGCGATTTCGGTTCTGCGGACGCTGCGGCGGAACGACAGCTTGATCCTGGGGGGATGGATGCGACTCCAGCCCCATGTGCGACTGCAGCAAATGCGAGGATTTCGACGCGCGTATTGGCTCTCCTCACGCAACTACGGGCGTACCAAAAATGGTTCTTTGGCCATCGATGCTCCCGTCGCATTGTTGTTTTCCTCGGTCTAGCTCGTTGTTGCTCTTGAGTCCTGATCATAAGTAGCTCCGACCTACATGGACGTGAAGCGGATGAGTCGTTTGCCTCTCACCCAAATATGGGGCTGTAAAGGGGGAGGGGGCTCGGACAACTGCCTGTCGGAAAAGACGCCGTCGCAGGCCATCCAAGCCACATACACTTCTATGTTGGTTTTGCCATGCAGGGCAGGGCGCTAGGTAAAAAGTTGGCCTATCAGCTCGGTTGATAGGCCAACCTCTGGCCTAGATCGGCACTAGCATTGGGAACGCCTTGTAGCCATATGCGCGTGCCCAGAGTCGCTGGCCATTCGGAAGCGTCCGGTAGGGGCGGAAGATGACTTTCATGCCCTCGGGCAAGGGAAAGTCAAAGCTCAATTGCTTGCTCATTTATTGCAACCTCCTTCCTCTGGCGAGATTCGCCCAGGGGAAGAGCTCTGCAGTACACTCGCGGTCGCCAAACACGCATTGAGTATTTCAGTGCATCTCCCTTTGCCCTTGTCGCCAGACAGGAGCCCATGGGATAGAAACGGGTCATGAGTTCCCTCATGACCCGTTTCTTTTTCGCCGGTTGCGGAGAGTGAGCTCCGACAGCGCTTTTTTCGCATGACACGGGCAAGCTCGCAGCTTCCAACCGCTGGCCAGTAGCGTGCTGCGCCTTTGGCACCGTATGTTCGAGCATCCCGGACGCCTACTTTCCTTCTTTGCGCACACCCTTGAAAGGCTCTTTGCTGGACGTTTTTACGTCCATGAATCGGCCTGTCTCAGTATCACGTTTGACGTAATGACCTGAAGGGGTCTGGGTTTGGCTGCGTTGACGCACTGCGCCAACTCGTTGACCGTCGCCGGCAGGGGCATTTTTTGCCATACAACTATCCTTTCGAATGAGTGACCAAAGCGATCACGGTGACGATTTTGTATCATCAAAATGATCATGTCAATGCATCGAAAGTTGACTTATCTTGATCCGTCCCTACCATACACTCATGATGACAATTTCAACAGTTGACCCTTCAACTGGCCAGTCGTTGAACCTCGCTCAGAGAGAGAGGCTCGCTTTCATTGACTTCAGAGCCTACTTTTTTGGGGGGGTAACGCGGGCGGATCTCGTCGATCGTTTCGGCATATCTCCTGCAGTTGCAACCCGTGCTATCGCTCAGTACATAGCGCTTGCACCAGGCAACCTGATACTGGACCCCCGCAAGGTCTACAGGCCCACTTCGCAATTCGCCCCTTGGCACGAGCACTCGGTTTCTCGTGTTCTAGCTGCGCTTTCTGAGGGGGCCGCCTACGGGGGAAGTGGGGTAAAAGGGGAGCTATTGCCATGCGAGCAGCCATCGGAGCTGGCAGTGCCACGCCTGGACATTCTCGCGGCCGTCGCACGCGCAATTCATCAGCACAAAGCGCTGCGAATCACTTACGTCTCCATCACGAGTGGCGAAATGCAACGTGACATCGTCCCTTTTGCATTGGTCAGCAACCGTGTTCGTTGGCACGCCCGAGCTTTTGACCGCAACAAGAAGCAGTTTTTAGATTTCGTTCTGAGACGGATCCTGTCTGCTGAAGTGCTTGACGACAGCAAGATCGAGCCACACGAACGTTCTGCTTCAGACGTGCAGTGGAGTCGGATCATCAACCTGGAGCTTGTGCCACATCCGAACCACAAACGAGAGAGTGTCGTCCGACTGGATTACGACATGCCAGATGGCGTTTTTCGGGTCGCTGCTCGCGCTGCGAATGTGGGTTACTTGCTCAAACTTTGGGCGGTAGATTGCTCTCCAGATCACAGCTTGGACCCCGAAGTTTTTCACCTTTGGCTTCGTGATCCTTTGTCAATCTACGGTGCGAGCACGAGCTTGGCTCCCGGATACGTTCAACCAACGGTCTCTTGATTGGTGAGCGACGAGTTCCGGCTTCCCAGAGCGCTGCTGTCTCAGCACTCCTTCAAACGTATTCATGTGTAGACGTGAGTTCAGGTAGATAGGGCGAAGTCGGCTCGGATGGCTAGTTGCCTGGCGATCCTTTGTGGCGAGTCTGCCTTGCGCAATGCGGCTCGTTGAGCGGTTGCCGCTTGTGTCTAGGGACGCTCCTAGTCTCTACAACCCGCCAAAGGGCTCGTTTCAGCTCTTGAGTGTGAGCCACCGATAACAACCAGCATAGTCCCTAGCTCGTCTGGGTACAGATGGAGCCATGTTTACCAGTTCCGACAACACTACTAAAAAAGACCGTTGTCGATCCTTATTTGTATAAATGCGATCGTTGCCGATGCTTTTTTGGAGCTCCGCGCAAGAGATTTCAATAAACTGCTTACATCGCACCAGACAAATGAGTTGCTTCCATGCACCCTCCTGACCCCCATAGCGCCAACACCCGAACGCTGAAACGGCAACTTGCTCTGAACCTTATGGCGGCTCTGCGTGTTGCCGGGCCGGCTCGCGCCGGTAAAGCGAACAAGCTTCGCCAAATCGATGTTATGCGCAGCACAGGAATGTCCCGAACAACGCTCAGGCCGCTGTTAGACACATCTAATCGCAATCAACGCAACCCTGATCTTGTTACCCTGCACAAACTTGCGCACGCAATAGGCGTTCCTCTTGCCTTTCTGCTCATGTCTCCAGACGACTGGCGGCTACTGGCGAAGATCAGCAATGGGTTAGGCCTATACCGGACTGCCGCCGAGGCTTTGGTGGCTGACGAGCTTGGTAGCCCGGCAATCGCCGAAATCGTGTTGAAACGATGCAAGGTTCATCCGGATCGACCTCCGATGTATGCGGATCCGCAGCCTGAAGAGCTCAAGCGTCTTGACGCTCGCAACGAATGGAGACGTCGTTGCAGTTTGGTGTTGGCAGCTTTAGCCCAACCGGCAGCGCGTGGCGAACGCAGCTTCTTTGTGGAACTGACTGCTCTTTCTGCGGCATTGGCCAACGCAATGACGCCCCATGATCCCACAGCCAACCCCAGCGCCTAACAGCATAAAAGGACTTTGATTATGAGCACTCTTATTTCCGACCCAGACCTCGCCCACGTGCTAGGCACTGCCGATGTTGATGATCTCGGCGTGCTAATCGATCACATCACAGACAAGGGCGACGGACGGATCTCGCTGTCGTCTGAAACAAGCAAGAAATTGATGAGCGCGAAAGCCAGCGGTTCAATGGACGAGACCATCCGCGCTCTCATTGCCGAAGAGCTCCAGCGCTTCGGTGGAAATACCCTTTTTAATATTGCGCGCGGTGGCACTGGGGTGCCCTACAAGGAGCTGCTTTGCGATGTGGCCAGTCATGTGAAGGCAACTTTTAATCCCAAGGACGATTGCGCGCAAATTGAGATTGCTATCCTTGAGGCTGTGTTGGCGCAGTCTATGGTCAAGATGAGCGAACAAGATAAAGCAGACCTGTTCGCAGAGTTTGGGGCCACTTACAAGCCGGGGGCTGGGCCTGCTGTGATGGCGGCGCTTCAAGCTGCAATTAAAGCCTCCGGCTTCGGGGCCTTCAAGCTGGCCGCAGTGGTCGCCAACGCAGTCGCAAAAGCAATTCTCGGGCGTGGTCTGGCCTTTGGTGCCACTGCAGGGCTGATGCGTAGCATCAGCGTGTTCGCTGGTCCAATTGGTTGGGCTATCACGGCGATATGGACTGTGTTCGACCTCGGTAGCCCCGCCTACCGCGTGACGGTTCCTTGCGTGATCCAAATCGCATACATGCGGCAAAAAGCAGCCTATCGCAGTTGCCCCGCATGCAAGGCTCCTGTAGAGGTCGGAAAAAAGTTCTGCGGTGAATGTGGCACGCCGCTTTCCCTACGGCTCCCTGCGAATTGAGTTCATAGGTGCTTTGATGATCATCATCGTTTCAACCCCACTACGCATTGTGGCCTCGTATACGCTGGTTTTTGCTGCCGGCGCTTTGTTCACCTACCAGCATTACGCAAAACCTCGTCCAAGCCCCTCAAACCGGTTTCTGCCCTGATCTAGCTGCTCTCTAATCACCAACATCCTGCATTCCCGAGTGGAGCTCAGCTATATCATGAATCCCTTTACGAAAGACATTGAAGCCTTGCAACGTGAATACACTAAATGTAGTAGCGAGATGCGGGAGTGGAAGACAAAACTCGATTGGTTCGACAACTTCAAACCAGCTCCGAAAAAATCTAATGTCCAGCGCCTTGAGCGCGAACTGCTAGAGGTTACGTTCAGGCTCCGACAAGCGCAGCAAGCTTCAGCGGCTTTGGACTCATCGAAAAAACAGCTAGAACTCGAAGTCGCAATTGGCATCGACCCGCGTTCTTGGTTCTCATCCGAACGCGCAGTCGCAAAGCGAAAATTAGCAGACGTGCAGCAGAAGTCCGCCGCGCAGTTGTCGATGATCGCAGACATTCACACCGAGATCACTGCCGTAAAGGCCCAAGTTTTGGAGGAGGCAGAAGCTGAGCGCAGAAACCAGGAAGAGATTTCTCGGGCGCGGGCATTTGATCCATTGCTCGCCCAGTCAGCGATTGCGGCTATGCAATCAATCTTGGACCGGATAGAACCACAGTTGGCGAATTTGCGCCAGCGCAGCAATGACTTGGATAAAGTTTTGCTTGAGCCCCTCAAGAGTCTGCGCCATAAAGAGGCGCAGCGTACTATGTTCTTAAAGAATATTTCGCGAGCGGAGGCATTTGAAACCGCACTGACTCGAGCTGCGAGTCCTCGTGAAAAAGCTCAAATCCATGCACGTTGCGAAGAGACTTTTGGGGTCGGAAAACCGGCAAGTGTATTACGGCAGAACCGAGCTGAACTACGCCGAGTTGATGACGCTATTTCAAAGCTTCAGACGCGGATTGACGGTCTCGCTAAATTTGCTTCTTGGGATATCCGAAGCATCATCATCGATGCGAACAACCTTTGCTACGAAGGTAATAGTTTTCTCGGACTTCTCGCGCTAAAGGCATTGGTCCCAGTATTAGCTCAAAAATATGCGGTCACGCTGGTCTTCGACGCGACCATTCGTCGCAAGCTCGGGATGAGCGACCGGGACATTGGGGGGGTGTTCCTTGGCGCCAGAGTCCACATAGTGGCTTCAATGCGAAAGGCCGACGAAACCGTCCTGTCTGCTGCAGAAGATGATAACCATAGCTTTGTGCTAAGCAATGACAGGTTTGCCGACTACCCCGAAAAATTGGCAGTGAAGGAAGGGCGGATACTTCGGCACGAAATAGTCAGCCCAGTGATCTACATTCACGAGCTGCAGATCGATGCAAAGTTCGGGTGCGAGTCGTTGGCCCAGGGCGGGAGTGCCTAACTCTTCGGCGGTATCGCAAGAAGGCGTGCACTCTTGACGAGTGAGCTTTTTTCTTGAAGCGTACAGCTATTTAGCTTGCAAGGACTTGCGGAGCCCCCTATCTAAGAAAGATGTTGATGACACCTGTCTGCCCAAATTGCCACTCTGGCCGAGTGGATGTTCGAAACTATGGTAAGCGTGTAGGCGCCGCCGTTGGTGGTGCTGGCGGAGCTGCTGGTGGTGCTGCTGGAGCATGGGCAGGCGCCGTAGCCGGGGGCGAGGCTGGTGCCTTGATTGGCGCGCTTGCAGGCCCTGTGGGTGCGATTTCAGGTACAACTATTGGTGCGATTGCCGGCGCAATTGCCGCCGGTTTGGGAGGCGGCGCGGTTGGCGCGGCCGCAGGTGCTGCTGCAGGGAAAGCAGTAGATGAGCACGTGCTAGACAACTACAAGTGCCTTGCGTGCCACCACACCTTTAGTCAGTGATCACAACACCAGCAGTTATGTGGCCTGGCCTCAGTCGGTAGTTGATGAGCGTTCCTTTCACCTATGTTGGGGTTCAATTTCCCAGTTATTGATGCAGCTTGTGAAGCCTGCCGCGTAACTTCTTGATTTAAAAATGTAGGCAAGCCGTTTGCCCAGGGTGTGCAAGACATGTTGGGCGGACACGTCAGCGTGCAGATAGTCAAGCGCAGCGAGCCACATACCTTCAAGGTGATGCCCCAACGCTGGGTGGTTGAGCGCAGCTTTGCGTGGTGGGAGAAAAACAGGCGGCTGTGGAAGAACTGCGAGAGGCTGCTCAACCCCAGCTTGCAATTCATCCACTTGACGTTCTTGGCTCTACTGCTCAAAAGACTTTGAACAGGTTCTTAGTGCAGTGTGCACCACCTAGATCCTGAAATCAGATCTTGAACCAACAATTTTATGTGGGTTTTTATGTGGGTCAGAATTCTACAAATCGCCTAAGTTGTTGATTTATATAGAAAACTGGCGGAGAGGGCGGGATTCGAACCCGCGGTGGGGATTAGCCCACACACGCTTTCCAGGCGTGCGACTTAAACCGCTCATCCACCTCTCCGAAGCCTTCGATTATAGCCATAGGAAAAGGGATATCTGGGCTGACAGTAGCCGTTGCCTCGAAAAAAGCTTTGCTTGCGCTCAGGCCGCTTTCTGTGAAGCTTGCACCATCTTCATCGCGGACCCGATCAGCGCAGACACCTCCGTCATGTTGCTCGGCACGATAAGTGTGGTGTTGGAGTCTGCTGCCACCTGGCTGTAGGCCTCCACGGCCTTCTCGGCTACCTTGAGCTGTACAGCCTGTTCGCCACCGGGTTGGCGGATGGCCGAGGCCACACGCTCGATGGCCTGGGCGTTGGCTTCGGCCACGGCCTTGATCGATTCTGCCTCGCCTTGGGCCTTGTTGATGACGGCCTGCTTTTCGCCCTCGGATCGGGCGATGAAGGCCTCGCGTTCGCCGGTGGCGATGTTGATCTGTTCCTGGCGGCGGCCTTCAGAGGCGGCGATCAGCGCGCGTTTTTCGCGTTCTGCAGTGATCTGGGCCTGCATGGCGTGCAGGATTTCCTTGGGTGGTGTCAGGTCCTTGATTTCATAGCGCAGCACTTTCACGCCCCAGTTGAGGGCAGCTTCGTCGATGGCCTGTACGACCTGGGCGTTGATGATGTCGCGCTCTTCAAAGGTTTTGTCCAGCTCCAGCTTGCCGATGACCGAGCGCAGCGAGGTCTGCGCCAGCTGCGTCACGGCCATGATGTAGTTGCTGGAGCCGTAGCTGGCGCGCATAGGGTCAGTCACCTGAAAGTACAGGATGCCGTCCACTTGAAGCTGGGTGTTGTCGCGCGTGATGCAAACCTGGCTGGGCACGTCGAGCGGGATTTCCTTGAGGCTGTGTTTGTAGGCGACCTTGTCGACAAAAGGTACCAGGAAGTTCAGTCCCGGTGTGAGCGTGCCCGCGTACTTGCCCAGGCGCTCCTTGACCCAGGCATTTTGCTGGGGCACGACCTTGACGGACCGCGCGATGAAAATGACGGCAATGATGAGAATGACGATGGCAATTTCCATGAGGAGCCTCTTTTTCGTTGTTGATCTGTGAAGGTGAGCGACAGCGGGATTTTTAGAGAGGGTCTACCAGCAGGCGATTGCCCACCAGTTCAGCAACCCGGTGCATGCCCGTGGAGGGGGTGACTCCGGGACGGTGGATGGCTGTCCAGGTGGCACCCCGGTACTTCACGGAGGTGGTGCCATCAGCGTTCCAGCCCTCGATGAGAATGGTTTCGCCCACGTCCATGTTCACACTGCGATCCGCACGGGCCGAGGGATCTCCGGGCCGCTTTTTCTTGAGGTAGTACCAGCCCACCACTGCGCCACCGCCCACAACAGCCGCTGCCACGATCTGCGCGGTAATTGGCAACCCCAGATGGGCCGCCAGGGCCGCTGCCACCAGGCCAATGGCCACCATGAGCAGATAGAACGTACCGGTGAGCAGCTCTGCAACGACCACAGCCCCCGCTGCGAGCCACCAGATGGTGGATTCCTCCATAGCCAACTCCTTGTTGTGGTTGTGTTTAGTGCACCACATTCTGGGACAAAAGGGTTGCAGTTCAAAGGCGCGTCAAGGTTATTCCTTACACTTCGCGCCTATTTCGTTTTTTGGCCGGGCAGGGCACGGTTGCACGGAGGCTGCGCATGAAGTTTCGCTTTCCCATCATCATCATCGATGAAGACTATCGTTCCGAGAACACCTCGGGCCTCGGTATCCGCGCGCTGGCGCAGGCTATCGAGTCTGAGGGTTTCGAGGTGGTTGGCGTCACCAGCTATGGTGACCTGTCGCAGTTTGCCCAGCAGCAAAGCCGCGCCAGCGCATTCATTTTGTCCATCGACGATGAGGAATTTACGGTGGGTGAGGGGCTGGACCCCATCGTGCTGAGCCTGCGCAACTTCATCGGTGAAGTGCGGCGCAAGAACACCGAAGTGCCCATCTATGTGCACGGCGAGACCAAGACCAGCCGCCACCTGCCCAACGACATCCTGCGCGAGCTGCATGGCTTCATCCACATGTTCGAGGACACCCCCGAATTTGTGGCGCGCCACATCATCCGCGAGGCCAAGAGCTATCTCGAAAGCGTGCAGCCTCCATTCTTCAAGGCACTGCTCGACTACGCTGAAGACGGCTCATACAGCTGGCACTGCCCCGGCCATTCCGGCGGCGTGGCGTTTCTGAAGAGCCCTGTGGGCCAGATGTACCACCAGTTCTACGGCGAGAACATGCTGCGTGCCGACGTGTGCAATGCGGTGGAAGAGCTGGGCCAGCTGCTGGACCACAACGGTGCCATTGGTGAATCGGAGCGCAACGCCGCGCGTATCTTCAATGCCGACCACTGCTTCTTCGTGACCAACGGCACGTCCACATCGAACAAGATGGTGTGGCACCACACGGTGGCGCCGGGCGACGTGGTGGTGGTGGACCGCAACTGCCACAAGTCCATCCTGCACAGCATCATCATGACCGGGGCGATCCCCGTGTTCATGAAGCCCACGCGCAACCATTTCGGCATCATCGGCCCTATCCCGCAAAGCGAGTTCGAGCCTGCCGCCATCCAGGCCAAGATCAAGGCCAACCCGCTGCTCAAGGGCGTGGATGCGAAAAAGGTCAAGCCGCGCGTGCTCACGCTCACGCAGTCCACCTACGACGGTGTGCTCTACAACACCGAGACCATCAAGGGCATGCTCGACGGCTACGTGGACAACCTGCACTTTGACGAGGCCTGGCTGCCACACGCGGCCTTCCATCCGTTTTATGGCAGCTACCACGCCATGGGCAAGAAGCGCACGCGCCCCAAGCATTCCGTGACGTACGCGACGCAGTCCATCCACAAGCTGCTGGCCGGCATCAGCCAGGCCAGCCACGTGCTGGTGCAGGATTCGCAAACCACCAAGCTGGATCGCCACCTCTTCAACGAGGCCTACCTGATGCACACCAGCACCAGCCCACAGTACAGCATCATTGCCAGCTGTGACGTGGCCGCCGCCATGATGGAGCCTCCCGGCGGTACGGCCCTGGTGGAAGAAAGCCTGCTCGAAGCGCTGGACTTTCGCCGTGCCATGCGCCAGGTGGAGCACGACTTTGGCAAGAACGACTGGTGGTTCAAGGTTTGGGGCCCTGAAAAGCTCGTGGACGAAGGCCTGGGCCGCGCCGAGGACTGGATCATCCGCAGCGATGGCAAGGGCAAGAAGAACGCCAGCAAGTGGCACGGCTTTGGCCAGCTGGCCGACGGCTTCAACATGCTGGACCCGATCAAGTCCACCATCGTCACACCGGGCCTGAACCTGGACGGCAAGTTCGACAAGACCGGCATTCCCGCGTCCATCGTTACCAAGTACCTGGCCGAGCACGGCGTGGTGGTCGAGAAGACCGGCCTGTACAGCTTCTTCATCATGTTCACCATCGGCATCACCAAGGGCCGCTGGAACACGCTGCTGACGGCGCTGCAACAGTTCAAGGACGACTACGAGAAGAACCAGCCCATGTGGCGCATCCTTCCCGAGTTCTGCCAGCAGCACAAACGTTACGAGCGCATGGGCCTGAAGGACCTGTGCCAGCACGTGCATGAGATGTACGCCAAGTACGACATCGCGCGCCTGACGACCGAGATGTACCTGTCGGACCTGACGCCCGCCATGAAGCCCTCGGACGCCTACGCGCACATCGCCCACCGCCAGACCGAGCGCGTGGAGATCGACCACCTGGAAGGCCGCATCACCGTGGGCCTGGTCACGCCCTACCCACCGGGCATTCCGCTCTTGATCCCTGGCGAGGTTTTCAACAAGAAGATCGTGGACTACCTCAAGTTCGCGCGCGAATTCGCCAAGCTGTGCCCGGGCTTCGAGACCGACATCCACGGCCTGGTGGAAGTGGAAGACGAGAACGGCCAGGTGCGTTACTACGCCGACTGCGTGGCCGACGGCAAGCACTCGGGCAAGAACCCCAAGCCCCTGGCCACCGCCCAGAACCTGGTGCAGGTGGGTGACGACGGGCCTTACGGGCGCAACGTGTAAGCACGTCTTCGCGCTGGTGTGTGGGTGCACCAGCGTCTCAAAAATCGCTCCCCCGGCATGGCTGGCGGAGCGATTTTTTTGTGCATTTGAATCCGCTGTTGTGGTGCTGCCGTATTGACTGTCAGCCGCGTGGTTTTCATGCGGTGACGACTGTCTTCACACACCTCTCAGGAGATTCTCATGACCCTTCGATTCAACGCCCGCCTTGCCGCCGTCGCCCTCACTGCTGCCATTGCCGCTGCCGCAATGCCTGCCATGGCGCAGGTCATGGTGGGCGGTGCCCCCATGTTGGCCAGCAAGGACATCGTCGACAACGCCGTGAACTCCAAGGACCACACCACGCTGGTCGCCGCTGTGAAGGCGGCGGGCCTGGTCGAGACGCTCAAGGGCCCCGGTCCCTTCACCGTGTTTGCGCCTACCAATGCGGCATTTGCCGCATTGCCCGCCGGCACGGTGGACACGCTGCTCAAGCCCGAGAGCAAGCCCACCCTGACCAAGGTGCTCACCTACCACGTGGTCGCGGGCAAGTACGACGCTGCTGCGTTGTCCAAGATGATTGCAGACGGCAAAGGCATGGCCAACCTCAAGACGGTGGCGGGCGGTACGCTCACCGCCAAGGCCAGCGGCAATGCCGTCATGGTGACGGACGAAAAGGGCGGTACGGCGACGGTGACGATTGCCGACGTGTACCAGTCCAACGGCGCGATCCTCGTGGTGGACAAGGTCCTGTTGCCGAACTGATTGAGCAACGGATGGGAGGGGCTGCCCGTCCGCTGTGCATGGCCGCCGCATCGCAGGGCCGGGATCGGCCAGAGGTTGCTGTGGTCCCGTCAGCGGGCCGGCGGCATGTCGTCCCGCACACGCACAAAACTCGCGAAGCGCGGCAGGCCCCCGTCGTGGGTGCCGCGAAACCGGTACGTCACCCAGCTGCCCACAGGTGGCGGGTCAGCCCGCTGCGCATCGCTGAAACCCGCCCCCAGCCGGAAACGCTGGCCCGAAGGCATTTCCACCAGCAGGGCTCCCATGCGACCGGCGTGGCGGCCCTTGCCAGGCAGGTGGGCGACCACGCGCGCTTCCGTGTCTTCGTGGGTCTTGACCTTGACCAGGTCGTCGCTGCGGCCAGACTGGTAGAGCGAGCTGCCCCGGTGCAGCATCAGGCCTTCGCCGCCCGCCCGCACCGTGCGTTGCAACAGGGTCTGCAGGGCAGCATCGTTTTCGATGCGCTTTTGGGGCACCGCCTGGACCCAAGGCTGGTTGATCTGCATCACCAAGGTGTTGAGCGACCGCAGCCGTTCATCAAACATGCCGCCGTGCCGGGGCAGGTCAAACACCATGAAGCGCATCTGGCGCCAGGCCGCCTCATGATGCTGCTGTTGGCGCGTGGTGGATTGGGCGTGCGCAAAGCGCCCGCGTCCGGCCCACAGCTCTCCGTCCATGGGGGTGTTGGGCCACCCGGCGGTGAACCAGGCGGGGGCCATCACCGTTTCGCCGCCCCGGGTGCGCAGCGTGTGGCCGTCCCAGTAGCCACGCACACCGTCGTACTTTTCGCTGACCCAATAGTCGGCCAGCGGCATGCCGGGCCGGTACACATTGGCCAGCAACAGGGCAGGGGCATCTGCTGCGTGCGTGGGCAGCGCAGTGAAACTCAGCCACGCCAGCCAGTGCCTGCGGAGCATTTGCTATTAAATATATAGCTACCAGCGCTTGTTCAATAAGCGCTAGGCCCTGTTTTGATCTAAATTTTCGATGGCAATCAGACCTGGTCTGCGCTCAGGCCCGCCGTCTGGCTGAAGCCGCCGTCCACGTAGGTGATCTCGGCCGTCATGCCCGAGGCCAGGTCCGACAGCAGGAAGGCTGCCACATTGCCCACGTCTTCGATCGTCACGTTGCGGCGCAGGGGCGATGCATCGGCCACGCGGCTCAGCAGTTTGCCAAAGTCCTTGATGCCGCTGGCGGCCAGGGTCTTGATAGGGCCGGCGCTGATGCCGTTGGCGCGGATGCTGCGGCCGTCTTCGGTGCGGCCCACGGCCTCGGCGAGGTAGCGCACGGATGCCTCCAGGCTGGCCTTGGCCAGGCCCATGGTGTTGTAGTTGGGGATGGAGCGCAGCGCGCCCAGGTAGCTCAGCGTCAGCAGCGACGACTTGTCGTTCAGGTAGGGAAGGGCGGCCTTGGCCATGGCGGGAAAGCTGTAGGCGCTGATGTCGTGGGCGATGCGAAAACCCTCGCGCGAAAGGCCTTCGAGGAAATTGCCGGCAATCGCCTCGCGGGGGGCGAAGCCGATGCTGTGCACAAATCCGTCGAATTGGGGCCAGGTCTGCGACAGCTCGGCAAACATGCGCTCGATCTGCTCGTCGCTGCCCACGTCACAGTCAAAGATCAGCTTGGAGTCGAACTCGGCTGCAAAGTCGGTGATGCGGTCCTTGAAGCGCTCGCCCACGTAGCTGAACGCCAGTTCGGCGCCCTGTGCGTGGCAGGCCTTGGCAATGCCGTAGGCGATGGAGCGGTTGGACAAAACACCCGTGATGAGCAGCTTCTTGCCGGTCAGAAAACCCATGTTCAATCTCCTTTTGGAATGGCGAAATGTCGGCGGGCGGCCTGGCGCATGTGGGTATGCGCGATCTGCAGCGGGGCCCGGCGAACGTAGTGCAGAATTGTCGCATGCGGTTTTGGCTGACTTTTTTGCTGATGGGGTGTGCGGTTCCTGCATGGGCTGCACATGGGTATGCCCTGTGGGGCGAGCCGCGTTATCCCGCCGGGTTTGCGCATTTTGCGTATGTGAACCCAGATGCGCCGAAAGGCGGCGAGCTGCGGCTGGTCAGCAACCTGCGGGTTTCCACCTTCGACAAATACAACCCGTTCACCGTCAAGGGCAACGCGCCAGCATATTTGTCGTCGCTGATGTTCGATTCGCTGCTCGCCGGTTCGATGGACGAAACCGCCACCGGTTATGGTCTGCTGGCCGAAGATGTGGAAGTTGCCCCCGATGGTTTGTCCGCCACCTTCCGCCTGCGGCCGGAGGCGCGTTTTCACAACGGCAAGCCCGTGCTGGCGCAGGATGTGAAGCACAGCTACGACACGCTGGTGGGCCCCTTCACATCCCCTGCCTACAAGACGCTGCTGATCGAGGTGGCGGGCGTGGATGTGATCAACGACCGCACCGTGCGTTACCGCTTCAAGCTGCCCAATCGCGAGCTGCCCCTCACCGTGGGCGGCCTGCCGGTGTTCAGCCGCGACTGGGGCGTCGAGAACGGCAAGGCCAAGCCGTTTGACCAGGTGGTGATGGATATTCCCATCGGCAGTGGCCCCTACAAAATCGGCCCGGTGCGTTTTGGCAAGGACATCACCTATGTGCGCGACCCGCAGTACTGGGCGCGCGACCTGAACGTGCGCAAGGGCACGGCCAATTTCGACAACATCCTTGTCAAGATCTACAAGGACAACACCGCGCGGCTGGAGGCCCTCAAGGCGGGCGAGTTCGACCTCATGCGGTTTTTCAGCGCGGGCGACTGGGCCCGACGTGTTACGGGCAAGAAGTTCGATACGGGTGAACTCGTCAAGGGCGAGTTTGTGCACAAGCTCCCCTCGGGTTTTCAGAGCTATGTGCTCAACACCCGCCGGCCTTTGCTGCAGGATGCGCGCGTGCGCGAGGCCCTGGGCCTGGCCATGGACTACGAGTGGATGAACCGCCAGATGTTCTATGGCGCTTACCAGCGGGTGAACGGCCTGTTTGGCAACACGGCGTGCGAAACCAAGGGCAGTCCCTCGCCCGAGGAGCTTGCGCTGATGGAGCCCTACCGCAAGGACATTCCGGCTGCCGCGTTTGGCCCGATGACGGTGCCCCCGCGCACGGATGGCGACTCCTCACTGCGGGCCAACCTACGGCGGGCGCAGGCTTTGCTCAAGGAAGCGGGCTGGGAGGTGCGCGACGGTGCCCTGCGCAACGCTAAGGGCGAGGCCATGGTGCTCGAATACATGGACAGCAATGAAGGCGGCGTGCGCACTATCACCCCCTGGATGCGCAATCTCGAAAAGATTGGTGTCACCTTGCGGTTTCGGTCAGTGGACTTTGCGCTGTACCAGCAGCGTCTGCAGAAGTTCGACTTCGACATTACCTCGATTGCCTACCAGGGCACCAACAACCCGGGCCAGGAGTTTGCCGACATGTTTGGCAGCCAGGCGGCCGACGTGGAGGATTCCGGCAATTTTGCGGGCGTCAAGAACCCTGCGGTGGACGCGATGATCAAGGCCATGACCTCCGCCAAGACCGAGGCACAACTGCTTCCCGCCTGCCACGCCCTGGAGCGCATCATTGCGCACAGCCACTACCTCATTCCGCAGTGGACGGCGGGCACACACCGCATGGCCTACAACGCCTGGCGGCTGGCACGGCCGGCCACGGTGCCGCCTTACGCCAGCGGCGAAGGGTGGGTCATCGACACGTGGTGGGCGCGTATTCCTCCCCAGACCGCGCCAGACAAGAAATAGCCCTAAGACCGCCCACCCATGTTTGCCTACATTCTCAAACGTGTCTTGCTCATGCTGCCCACGCTGCTGGGCGTGCTCTTGCTGACCTTTGTGGTGATCCAGTTCGTGCCGGGCGGCCCGGTGGAGCAGTACATGGCCGAGGCCAAGGCCGGTGTGGGCGGTGGCGGCGCCGAGGGGGGCGGCCTGAGCTACCGGGGCGCGCAGGGCGTTGACCCCAAACGGCTGGAGCAGATCAAGGCGCTGTACGGCTTTGACAAACCTGCCCATGAGCGCTTCCTGCAGATGCTGGGACAGTTCGCGAGGTTTGATCTGGGCAAGAGCTTTTTCCAGAACAAGGATGTGTGGCAACTGGTGAAGGAGAAACTGCCGGTTTCCATCAGCCTGGGCCTATGGACTTTTTTCATCAGCTACCTCGTCGCCGTGCCATTGGGCGTGGCGAAGGCGGTGCGAGCCGGGTCACGCTTTGATCTGGTGACCACGCTGCTCATTTTGGTGGGCTATGCCATTCCCGGCTTTGTGCTGGGCGTGGCGCTGCTGGTCATTTTTGGTGGGCAATTGCAATGGTTTCCATTGCGCGGGCTTACTTCAGCCAACTGGGATGAAATGACCTGGGGCGCGCGCATCGTGGACTATCTGTGGCACATCACGCTGCCTGTGACGGCCATGGTATTGGGCAGTTTTGCGGTGACGGCCATGCTGACCAAGAACGCGTTCCTCGAAGAAATCCGCAAGCAGTATGTGCTCACCGCCCGCGCCAAGGGCTTGAGCGAGCGGCAGGTGCTGTGGAAGCATGTGTTCCGCAATGCGCTTATTCCCATCGTCACCGGCTTTCCGGCTGCGTTCATCGGTGCTTTTTTTGCGGGCTCGCTGCTCATCGAAACCCTGTTCTCGCTGGATGGCCTGGGCTTGCTCAGCTATGAGAGTGTGATCCGTCGCGACTACCCGGTGGTGCTGGGCACCTTGTATCTGTTCACACTGATCGGGCTGGTCACCAAGCTCGTCAGCGACCTTTGTTATGTGTGGGTGGACCCGCGCGTGAAGTTTGACTAGCCCGAACGAATCCATGGCCCTGATGAGTTCTGCTTCCGCATCGCCTTCGCTCTCGCCCTCCCGCCGTGCCTGGCTGCGCTTCAAGCGCAACCGCTTGGGGTATTGGAGCCTGCTGATCTTCTGCGCCCTGGTGCTGGTGAGCCTGTGTGCCGAGCTGGTCAGCAACGACAAGCCGCTCTTGGTGCGCTATGAGGGGCAGACCTACTTTCCCATGCTCAAGGACTACTCCGAAAAGACCTTCGGGGGAGACTTCGAAACCCCCACCGATTACCTCGATCCCTTCATCAAGGAGCGCATTACCGCAGGCAGCAATTGGGCGCTGTACACCTTGAACCCCTACGGCCCCAACACGCTGAACTACTTTGCCACATCGCCCAACCCGTCAGCCCCCACGGCCGACAACTGGCTGGGCACGGATGACCGGGGGCGCGACCTGCTGGCGCAGCTGCTGTACGGATTTCGTGTGAGTGTGCTGTTTGGTCTGGCACTCACCATCACCGGCGTACTGCTGGGCATGCTCACCGGGGCCATCCAAGGGTTCTTTGGCGGCAAGACCGACCTGGCGTTTCAGCGCTTCATCGAGATCTGGGGCTCCATGCCCGAGCTGTATCTGCTCATCATCTTCAGCGCCGTGTTCGCGCCCAGCATTGCGCTGCTGCTCATCCTGCTGTCGCTGTTTGGCTGGATGGGTTTGTCCGACTATGTGCGCGCCGAGTTCTTGCGCAACCGCCAGCTCGACTATGTGAAGGCCGCCCGGGCCTTGGGGGTGAGCAACAGCCAGATCATCTGGCGCCACATCCTGCCCAACAGCCTGACGCCCGTGGTCACCTTTTTGCCCTTCCGCATGAGTGGCGCCATCCTGGCGCTGACCTCCCTCGACTTCCTGGGCCTGGGGGTGCCGCCGGGCACGCCGTCACTCGGTGAACTGCTGAACCAGGGCAAGAACAGCATTGACGCGTGGTGGATTTCGCTGTCTACCTTTGCGGTGCTGGTCACCACCTTGTTGCTGCTGACCTTCATGGGCGATGCGCTGCGCGATGCCCTGGACCCCCGAAAGGCCGACCAGTGACCCCTACGGCCATGACCCCTTTGTTGCAGGTTCAGGACCTCCACGTTCGCTTTGGCCCCAAAGAAGTGGTGCGGGGCGTCAACTTCCGCATTGCTGCAGGCGAAAAGCTTGCGCTGGTGGGCGAGTCTGGTTCGGGCAAAACCATCACCGCTTTAAGCCTGCTGCGCCTGGCGGGCAATGCCGCCATCACCGGGCAGGCAACGCTGCAAGGACGGGGCGACTTGCTGGCGCTGACAGAGCGCGAGATGCGCGGCGTGCGTGGTGGCGACATCGCCATGGTGTTCCAGGAGCCCATGACCGCGCTCAACCCTCTGATGACGATTGGCCTGCAGATTGCCGAAATCCTACAGCTCAAAAAAGGCCTGACCGGCGCCCAGTGCGCGCAGGCTGCCATCGAGCTGCTGGCCCAAACCGGCATCCCCGAGCCTGCACGCCGAGCCAACAGCTTCCCGCACCAACTCTCAGGCGGCCAGCGCCAGCGCGCGATGATTGCCATGGCCCTGGCCAGCAGCCCGAAGCTGCTGCTGGCCGACGAGCCCACCACCGCGCTGGATGTGACCTTGCGCGGCCAGATCCTGGACTTGCTGAGTGATCTGCAGCGCCAGACGGGCATGGCCGTGCTGCTCATCACGCACGACCTGAACCTGGTGCGCCGCTTTGCCGACCGCGTGGCCGTGATGGAGCAGGGCGTGCTGGTAGAGCAGGGCCCCGTTGCGGAGGTGTTTGGTGCACCCCAGCACGCCTACACGCGCCGCCTGA
Source organism: Acidovorax facilis (assembly GCF_023913775.1). Classification (GTDB taxonomy): domain Bacteria; phylum Pseudomonadota; class Gammaproteobacteria; order Burkholderiales; family Burkholderiaceae_C; genus Acidovorax; species Acidovorax facilis. Next base: position 18,416 of record NZ_JAMXAX010000039.1, on the reverse strand, counting down.
TTGCCAGCCAGCCCCGCCGCGATGTGGTCGAGGCCGATCCGCCCGCAGGCACTGCCCCGGTGGTGAAGACGCAGGATCTGCGCGTGGTCTACCCCACGCCGCTGTCCGGCATCAAGGGCTGGTTCAAAAAGGGCGAGTTTGTGGCCGTGCAGGGCGCCACGCTGCAGTTGCTGCCGGGCCAAACGCTGGGGGTGGTGGGTGAGTCCGGCTCGGGCAAGTCCACGCTGGCGCAGGCCATCCTGGGGCTGTTGCCTTACGCCGGCCAGTTGCAGGTCGGGGGCCAGGCGTGGCAGCAACCTGCCATGCGCAATACCCCCGCCAACCAGCAGCTGCGCCGCCGCGTGCAGGTGGTATTTCAAGACCCGTTTTCGTCGCTGTCCCCGCGCCTCACGGTCGAAGAGATCGTGGGCGAGGGCCTGAAGGTGCACGAGCCCACACTGACCGTGGCCCAGCGCCGCATGCGCGTCGAGGCCGCGCTGGAAGAGGTGGGACTGGCCGAAGCACAGTACCCCCGTCTGCTGGAGCGTTATCCGCATGAATTTTCCGGCGGCCAGCGCCAGCGCCTGGCCATCGCCCGGGCTCTCATCGTGCAGCCGCAGGTGCTGGTGCTGGACGAGCCCACCAGCGCCCTGGACGTGACCATCCAGCAGCAGGTGTTGGGATTGTTGCAGCGGCTGCAAAAAGAAAAGGGACTGAGCTACCTGCTCATCACCCATGACGTGGATGTGATCCGCGCCATGGCGCACGACGTGGTGGTGATGAAGGATGGCGCCGTGTTGGAAGGTGGCAGCGTGAACGACGTGCTGGATGCACCACAACACCCTTACACCCAGCGCCTGGTGGCGGCGGCCACCGTGCCGGGTATCGGCTGATGTTTGAATAAAAATGGCACCAAGGGACCCTCTGCACGAATCACCGCGCCGCGTGCATCTGCGGGCTCGGGCGGTTTGCCGCGTTGCAAATACTCGCAATAGCTGCGGCTATTGCTGCGTTTTGCGCCTTGCAGCCCCTCCCGATCCGCAGCGCACACTTGCCGCTCGATTCGTGCAGAGGATCCCTAGCGCTTATTAGGTAAGCGTTAATAGCTATCAAAAATATAGCTATTTGCGCTTGCTGGCGTTGAAGCTTTTCAGGTCATCACGGCCCGCTTGGCGTGTTGCTCGCTGGCGGCGGGCATCCACAGAATCTTGCGCACATCCACACCCATCGTCTGTGCCCGCTCCATGAGGTGCTCGCGCACATGCCAGGGCAGGGTGGGCGTGCGTGACAAGATCCACAGGTAATCGGTGCTGGAGCCCACCACCATGGCCCACTGGTAGTTTTCATCGAGCGCCACCACGTTGTAGCCGCCGTAAAACGGTCCAAAGAACGACACCTTGAGCGCAGCGCGCGTGGGCTCATCCACAAAGCGCGCCGTGCCCTCGGCCTGCTTCCACTCCTTGCGCACTGGGTCGTAGCCTCGGTTGACCACCTTGATCGTGTCGTCGGCGTTGCGGCTGTAGGTGGCGCTGGTCTGGGTCAGGCCGCGCTCAAAGGCGTGGTCGATGCGTGCCACCTCGTGCCAGTGGCCTGCATAGCGGTCTGCGTCAAACCCCGTAACGGGCTGAATGCCTTCGGGCGCGCGGGGCGTGGAGCAGGCCGTGAGCGCCAGCAACGCCATCATTGCGGCAGCGCCGATGACCAGCGGCCAGGGCGAATGGGCACGGGGTGGGGTGTGAATGCGCATGGGGCTTGCTCCTCCTGGGGTTGCTGCCGGGGCTGCCGTTGCACCTGACGTCACCTTATGGCACCTGACGGAATGTGTGCACTGCGCAGCGGCTGTTCGTGCGATCCACTGTAGGCACTGCGAGCGGGCCAGTGTGTAGGCGCGCGCTGGCAGCGGTTGTCGGCAGGATGTGCATTGGTGTGGTGGCGCTGCCGTCGTTCCATACCTCTCCAGGCCACCACTCTGGAGCGCTGTCGGAGATGGAGTTGATGGAATTTGCCGTGGCGCACTTCTCGCAATGCGTCCCCCTTGAGTGGCCGCATTCAGACAAGAGTGTTGATGGTTTCCACCAGGCCTGGGGTACGACGGCCTTCCGGTACCGGCGCTGCTTTCGTGTTTGCATCCCTGCTTGCCAGGGTCTGCTGGTGCCGGGCGGCCTGCTCTTCCTGGCTCTGTCGTGTTATGGCGGCACTCTGTTGCTGCACCATCTGAGCCCGCAAACCAGAGTCCGGCTTGCGGGGGCGGCGATAGACGCTTTTGACACCGGGACTTATTTGGCGGCAGCCTTGGCAGCCTGCGCCTTCTGCGTCTCGGTGTAGACCTCCATCACCGTCGCGAAGTCGCGCTCGAAATTGATGGGCAAAAAGGTGTCATTGCCTGGCAGCAGCTGGCGCAGCTTGGGCGAAAAGCTGTAGCTGTACGAGCACTTCTTCACGCGGGCCTGCAGCTCGGGCGATACGTCCTTGCCCAGCGTCCAGGTCTCGGTCATGAAGGGCGGGCTCTCCCACAGCGTGCGGATGCTGGAGCCCTTCACATCGCCCTTGACCACCATGCGTTGGTACAAATCGCTGGCCACGGCTGCGGCGGGGTAGAAGCCGTGCATCACGCCTGTGACCGAGCGCTCGTGGCCGTTGGAGAACACCACCTCGTAGTTCTGGTCCGGCACCAGCCCGATGGCCGGGAACAGCGCGCGCGGCGCCAGGTTGCCGGAGTTGGAGGTGGGTGTGGAGTGGGCAATCTTCTTGCCCACCAGATCCTGCGGCTTGGTGAAAGGGCTGTCCACGCGCGAGATCAGGATCAGCGTGTAGGAATTGCGTTTGCCGCTGGCCTTGTTGCCGGGCACACCAAACGGGGCAGGCTGGCCAGCGCCCACCAATTGGGGCACCAGGCCGGGGTTGACCTGCGCCAGCTGTGCCTTGCCGCTGAGGAGGCTGTCGATCAGCTCCTTTTCGCCCAGCACATCGATGTTGGTGCTCTTCTCCAGCGATTCGCCTTGCAGATTCTGCAGATCAATGTTGCCGCAGCGCGCCAGGTGGTTGAAGTAGTCGCCCCACAGCAGCATGGTTTCGCTTTTGGCATAGGTCTTGGGCATGGCCACCACCAGTTTCTCGCGTGGGCTGCCTGCGAAGCTCGTGGCGGCCGGGGTGGCTGCGGCGGCGCGGGCAGGCGCGGCCCGGTCGGTCTGCGCAGCTACCGGGCCCAGCATCAGCGCGGTGCCAGACAGCAGTGCAAAAAAGCGGGTATCGAATCGCATCGTTGTTTTCCCTCCAATTGTGGTGAAAGCGCGTTCTGCGCGCGGGTCGGCCAGTATGCATGAACGTTTTGTGACAATCAGCGCCTTGGCGACCCGTGCCGGTGGACGTTTTGTCAACCTCGCGCCGCCCCGGCATGGACAAGCCCGCAGGGGACATGCGCGGGCCTCGTCCACACAATCCCAATCCATCGCAATGCCTACCGCTGTGAACAGCGTTTCCCATGTCGCAAAACACCCTGACCTTGCAACTGTTTTTCGAAGACCCGATCAAGCTGAAGCTCGCACAGCTCACGTACCAATACCTGTGCTCAGACAACACGGAACAGGCCCAACGCTGGGTGGACAAGCTGGGGGCCTCCAGTCTGGAGTCCCTGTGGGATGCGCAATGGTTCAATGCGTCGGCATCTGCCGCTTCCACGCACCTTCTGCTCCAGTTCGACACGGGTACGAGCGACCCACCACCGCTGCGCCAGCTCGAAGCCCTGTTTGACCAGGGCCTGCGGGCTGCAGTGCTGGAGATCTTCTACGACCAGGTGGGGGAAACCGAGCGCATGCACTTCGACCGGGGCCAGTGGGTGTCGCGCAAGGCATTCATGGACGCCAACCCGCAGTGGCGCGCAGTGGTAGAGCCTGCGCAGCATGGTGGCGAAGGGCAGGGCAACGGCGGCGAGGAGGGTGGTGAGGCCGATGACCCCTACGCCTGCTCCAAAGACCCGGCCAAGCCCCTTGCCGTGGCCAAGCTGCGCCAGCAGGAAGAAAAGCGCATGCGCGAGGCCCGGGAGGCGGCCGAGGCCTTCGTGGAAATGGCGCAGGCCATGGGCAAGAGCGGCAAATCGCCCATGCAAGGCCTCATTGCCGTGCTGCTGCTGCGCGCCGGGCTCAAGGGGCTGGTGCATGCGGTGGCATTCACGGTGGTCACCGTGTTGCTGTTCAAAGGCTTTTGGCTGTGGATGGGCCTGGGGCTGCTTCTGGCCGTGGCGCTGCCGCTGTACAACATGGTCACTGAACACAAGGAGCTGCGCGGGGACGACGGCGGCGATGACGCCGACAAGCCTGGCGACGATGGCCCCGCCACGGTGATGGCCCCCCAGTAAGTGAATTTCAGGACAACAACATGCTGACGCAAATCGAATGGTGGGGTGGGGTGATCTTTGTGCTGGGGGCGCTGACCTACCGCATGGTCATGGGGGCGCTGGAAAGGCCAGTGGACGGTTTTCCCTGGTACCGGCTCATGATGCACGTGTTCTTTCTGGCCCCGGCCGCGCTGCTGGCGGGCTATTTCTATCCGCTCACGCAGCCCGCGCTGCAATACGGCTACCTGGCGCTGCTGGCCATCTCGCTGCTGGTGGTGGCCGTAATGCTGGTGCAGGAGATGACGGGGGATTCGGGCGAGGGTGAAGAGGGGGGCGGCAGCAAGGAGCCTTTGAAGGAGGGCCAGACAGCCGAGGCCGATGATTACGAGGAGCCAGGATGGCTGATGTCGGTAGTCGGCGCCATCGTGCTGTACAGCCCGGTCCTCACGGCCTGTGGCCTGGCCTGCTTCAAGGCCTGGCCCATGGTGCAGCCGTTGCTCTAACGCATCGGCAATGCCGATACCTTGCGTCCGGGTGGTTCGGCACCGATGACAATGCCCGCCAGCCACCTGCCGATTATTTGCAGCACGGGTCCCTTTTTGTTCCAGCGTGCCCATCCTTGCCACCGCCGCATCGCCCATGTCCCCCGATTCCTTCGCCGATCTCTTGTCGATCTACATGCGCCGCATCCGTGCCAGCGCCTCGGGCGTGGCCACCGAAATCGGCCTGAGTCGCGAGGCGGTGAACAACTGGCGCAACGGCGTGTCGGTGCCCAACCCGCGCTCGCGCGACAAGCTGGTGGCCTGCACCCGCTACCTGCGCCTGACCGAGAGCGAGGCCAACCGCCTGCTCAGCGCAGCAGGGTTTGCGCCAGAATTTCCCCTGCAGGCCGAATCCACCGGCGCGCAGCCGTTTGCCGCGTTTCAGGACAAAGTGTTCGCCCAGCTGGCGCAGGCCGTGCCCTACCCCATCTCACTGCTGCTGTCGCCCGCGCACTGGGGGCAGCCGCCGTTTCGGCACGAGCTGCTGCAGCGTGCCCGCGCGCAGTATGCCGAAGGCTCGGTGCTGCACATCCAGCCGCCCTACAGCGTGAGCACCGTGCCCGCCGAATACTTCGCCGCCATCGGCCGCCAATGTGGCCTGGGCGATGTGGCGTCGGACTACGAGTTTGAATCCGCGCTGGAGCGCCGCCTGCTGGCGGGCGAGCGCATCTTCTGCCTGGTCAGCCGCTTTGAGCAGGGAACGCCCGCACTGCGCGAAACCCTGGCGGGCATCTTGCGCAGCCTGAGCGAGATGCACAGCGGCCGCCTGCACCTGCTTCTGTGTGGCGGCGAGGCGCTGGCCGACCTCAAGTACCGCAGTGGCGATCTCTCGCTGCTCAACATCGCACAGGTCCACCACTGGCCCGACCCGTCGCTGGACGACCTCACGCAACTGGCCCGCCACCGCTGGCCAGAGCACTCCTGGACCGAACCCGTGGTGGCCGACTTGCAGGCGCTCAGCGGCGGCCATCCCGCGTTGTTTGAAGAAGGGTTGCAGTGGCTGGTAGACCAAGGGGTGGGTGATGGTCATGCATCGTCTGCTGCGTTGCGCACCCACCTGACCAGCAGCCCGCGCCTGTGGCAAACCTTTTTGCCGCTGGCCCAGGCGCCCGCCACGCGCACGCGCTTGCAGCAGCTGCTGCAGGCCGACGACCTGGGCCGTGCACGGCCCTACCTGCAGGACGACGAACTGCGCGGCCTGTTCTGGGGCAACCTCATCCACGTGCGCGGCACGGGCGATGCGGCGCGGCTGCACTGGCGCTGCGCCACCATCCGCGATGCGGGCTTGATGGTGCTGGACGCATGCTCGAACGCTTGAGCCCCTTTTTCTCCAGGGCCGTGGTGCGTGCCGTGGTCATTGCGGTGGTCACGCTGTTCGTGGCCAGCGCGCTGTTCACGCCGCAGCTCAACCCGGTCACGCGGGGCTCGTTCCTGGCGTCGGTCAATGTTGGCCCGGTGTGGGGCGAGCTGGTGCAGTGGCGCATTGCCATGATCGAGGCGCGCAACGAGCTGGATGGCTGGCCCAAGGACATCCACCAATACGCACCGCGCATTGCCAACCCGCAGCTGCGCGTAACGTCTCCGCGCCCCAACGTGCTGCAGGCCGACATCGCCCACAACCCCGAGCTGGGCAAACTGGCAGGCACGCAGGTGGTGGTGGAGCTCAAACCCGGCACCCACACCTGGACGTGCCGCCCCGGCAACCCACCCATTCCACCGGGCTACCTGCCCATCAACTGCCTGGAAGGCAGCTCCGACGACTTCGAGCCCGCCAAACCTGCACCCGACGCAGACCCGTTCGGCTGGGTGCGCTCGCTCATCCTGTGGTGCGGCGTGATCTTTGCCGCAGGCGCCGTGGTATGGGTGGTGCGCCACCCCATGATCGGCGCCGGGCAGCTGCGGCCCGCGCGCCTGCGCCGCACCCCGCTGGCGCGGCTGCCTCAGATCGACCGGCTGCTGCGCTGGCTGCGGCGGCTGGAACCCACGCTGCTGGCTGCCGACATTCGCATGGTGGACTGGCGCCGCGCCGTGGCCTGCGCCCAGGCCACGGGCGGCGAGCGCGCCCCGGCACTGGCCCGCGCGCTGGCCGAGCGCGTGTCGGCCCGCTGCCAGCCCAGCACCGACTGGGCGCTGCCCGGTGCGGTGTTTGAGTGGCTGTTCCCGCCCGACCTGCCCGTGTCGCTGGACCGCTGCCTGGTCTTTGTGCCCACGCCCGGCATCGACGAAGCCACCGTGCTGCGCCAACTGCGCGCCGTGCAGACCGGCAGCGACGTGCTGCTGATCCTGTGTGAGCACAGCATGGACACGCCCTGGCCGCTGCTGCAGGCCCACGCCGGCGACCGCGCCAACCTGCATGTGATGGTGGACAGCGCCAGCCAGACCGAATGGCTGATCGGCGGCGATGCGCTGCAAGTGCTGCTGCGCCAACTGGCCGCGCAACTGCGCATCACCCGCATCTCGCCGTACCAGACGCGCGGCGGCGTCACGCGCGAAGGCGCCTTCTTCGGCCGCGCCCAGCTGCTGGCGCGTGTCATCAACCGCGAGCCCGCCAACTACCTGGTGGTGGGTGGGCGCCAGCTCGGCAAAAGTAGCCTGCTCAAGGCCGTGCAGCGCCGCATGGCGGGCCATCCGCACACTGTGTGCCATTACGTCTCGCTGCGCGATCACCGCCTGGCGCCGCGCATGGCGCTGCAGTTTGGCCTGGCGGCCGACACCCCGCTCGAAGCCATCGTGGACCATCTGCAGGCACAGTACCAGGGCAAGCGCCTGGTGCTGCTGATCGACGAGGCCGACCTGTTCTTCCGCGATGAATCGGCCAACGGCTACGTGCAGCTGTCCACCCTGCGCGCGCTCAGCGAAGAGGGGCGCTGCTGGTTCATGCTGGCGGGCTTTTGGGACCTGTATGCCACGGCCGTGCTCGACTACCAAAGCCCTCTGCGCAACTTTGGCGAGGTGCTGGCCATTGGCGGCCTGGAGCGCGCCGCTTGCCGCGAACTGGCCACCGAGCCACTGCGCAAGCTGCGCCTGGGCTTTGACAACGAAAAACTGGTGGATCGTCTCATCGACGCCAGCGGCCAGCGTGCCAACCTGGTCGCCATCCTGTGCCAGGAATGCCTGGAGGCGCTGTTGCCCGGCGAACGCGTGATCGAAAAGCGCCATCTCGACCAGGCCCTGGCCTCGCAGGCCGTGCAGGACGCACTGGCCGGCTGGGGCCGCCTGAGCCACGACGAAGCCGCCTGCCGCCTCGACCGCATCGTGGTCTACCACACAGCCCAGGCCGGGCAGTCCAGCCTGGTCACCCTGGCCCAACTGTTGCAAAGCCACGGCATCGCGGGCGACGCGCAGGCCCTGCGCCAGTCACTGGCACGCCTGCAGCTGGCCTACGTGCTGCGCAAACATGTGGCAGGCGAATACCGCTTTGCCATCCCGCTGCTGCAGGACCAGTTCGAGCCGACTGAGGTGGAGTTGCTGCTGCACCAGGAGCTTACGGTGCTGGCGCGGGACCAGAGCACGGATTGAGCAACGAATGGAGCTTGCGAATGGATGGCTGTGGATTTTTGGCTCTGATTGCCTTCAGGCGCTCATCCAATAAGCGTTAAAAGCTATCAATTCAGTAGCTGCCCTGCGTTGCGAATCAGGGCCGCTGCGCCATCACGAGCCCATACAACGCCTGCGCCGCCACCGACAGACTTTCGTCCCGCCGCCGCACCAGGTAGATCTGCCGCGTAAGCCCCGGCAGCGACAGCGGCCGCGTGACCAGCCCCGGCTGGTCAAAGTGGAACAACGTGAGCGCAGGCACCACGCTGATGCCCAGGCCCGCGCGCACCATGCCCATCACCGTGGCGAGCTGCTCCACCTCCATCAACGTGTGCATGGCCTGCGGGTGCAGGGCGGCCTCCAGGTACTGGCGCACGCTGCTGGTGCGCGCCAGGTGGATGAAGGGCCAGGCAGCCAGGTCCTGCGCGGTGATGGGCTTGCGGCGGCGCGCCAGCGGGTGGTCAGCCGGGCACACCAGGTAGAAGTCGTCGCTGCAAAACGGCTCGGCCTGCAGCGCGGGCGTGTCGGCGCGGATGGCGGCCAGCGCAAAGTCGGCATGGCCGCTGGCCACGCGGTCGATGCAGGGCTCGGACAGCACATCGGCAATGTCGATCTCGATGCCGGGGTGCGCCGCGCGGTACTGCGCCAGCACGCCTGGCAGCCAGCCTGCGGCCAGTGACGGCAGCAGCGCCACCGCCACGCGCCCACGCTGCAAGGTGGCTGTGTCGCGCACGGCGGCCAGCGCGTTGGTGATTTCTGCCCGGATGCGGCGGGCCGATTCCAGAAAGTTCTGGCCCTCGGGCGTGAGATGGACATGCCGCGTGCTGCGGTCGAACAGCCGCAGGCCCAGGTCGTCCTCCAGGGCGCGGATCAGCGCGCTGAACGCGGGTTGCGACAGGTGGCACAGCGTGGCGGCGCGTGTGAAGCTGCGCTGCTCGGCCAACGCGAGGAAGGCGTCGAGCTGGCGACTGGAAAGGTGGGGGTCGCTCATTCGGGGGTGATTTGATTCATCTGTGTTTCAGATGGATTCATAAGAACAATCGATTTCACAGAATACCGGGATGTTCCTACAGTCGGCTGCAGGAGACAACGGATTGATGCCGAACGACCAAAAAACCAACCTGCTGGTGGGCTGCGCCGCCGGCTTCTCGGGCGACCGCACCGACGCGGCGCTGCCTGTGGTGCAGGCGCTCATCGCCAGCGGCCAGCCTGCGGTGCTCATCTTCGAGACGCTGGCCGAGCGCACACTGGCACTGGCCCAGCTGGCGCGCCGCACAGACCCCAATGCGGGTTATGAACCCCTGCTGGTGGACCTGCTGCGCCACGTGCTGGCGCAGTGCCTGGCGCACGGCGTGCGCATAGTCAGTAACTTTGGCGCCGCCAACCCGCACGGCGCCGCGCGCCGCATCCACGCCCTGGCGACCGAGCTGGGCCTGGCCCGCCCGCGCATTGCCGTGCTGCAGGGCGACGACCTGAGCGGCCCTGAACACCGCGCGCTGCTGCAGGGCGCGCTGGGCAGCGCCATGCCCACCGAGCCTATCGTCAGCGCCAACGCCTACATCGGCGCGCAGGCCATTGCCGATGCGCTGCGCGAAGGCGCCGACATCGTGGTCTGCGGCCGTGTGGCCGACCCATCACTGGTGCTGGGCCCCGCGCTGGCGCACTACGGCTGGGCGCTGGACGACTGGGACCGGCTGGCCCGCGCCACCATGGCGGGGCATCTGCTGGAATGCGGCGCCCAGGTTACGGGCGGCTACTTTGCCGACCCTGGCTACAAGGATGTGCAAGGCCTGGCGCAACTGGGCTACCCCATCGCCGAGATCGACGCCGACGGCCACTGCACCATCACCAAGCCCCCGGGCACGGGCGGCTGCATCACCGAGCGCACGGTGAAGGAGCAGCTGCTGTACGAGCTGCACGACCCGGCGGCGTACCTCACGCCCGATGTGGTGGCCGACATCACCACCGCCCGCGTGACCACCGTGGGCGCCGACGCGGTGCGGCTGGAGGGTGTGCAGGGCCATGCGCGGCCCGCCACGCTCAAAGTGAATGTGTGTTTTGAATCGGGCTGGTTTGCCGAGGGCGAAATCTCCTACGCCGGCCCGCGTGCCGAAGCCCGTGCCCGGCTGGCGGGCGAGGTGCTGCGCGAGCGCTTGCAGGGCCTGGGCCCGCTGCGCATCGACCTGATCGGCGTGACCAGCATCTTTGGCGACGACACCAGCCGCTGGCTGGATGCGCCCGCTAGCGACAGCCGTGACACCCGCGATGTGCGCCTGCGCGTGGCCCTGCAGCACCGCGACCATGCCAGCGCCCAGCGCCTGGTGCGCGAGGTGACCGCGCTCTACACCTGCGGCCCCGCAGGCGGTGGTGGCGTGCGCACCGCCATGCGCCCGCGCCTGGGCACGGTGTCGTGCCTGGTGCCGCGCGAGGCCGTGGCCGTGCGGTTTGAGATGGTGGATTGAGGAGTACACACACCATGACAACCACCATCACCGTTCCGTTGTATCGACTTGCCCACAGCCGCACCGGCGACAAAGGCAACCGCTCCAACATCAGCGTCATCGCCTGGCATCCCGCGCTGTGGGATGTGCTGGTCGAACAAGTCACCGAGGCCGCCGTGGCACAGCAGTTTGCGCAGCGCCGCCCGCGCCAGGTCACACGCTACCTGCTGCCCCAGCTGCAGGCCATGAACCTCGTGCTGGACGACGTGCTCGACGGCGGTGTGAACGACTCGCTCAACCTCGACAGCCATGGCAAGGCGCTCAGCTACTTGCTGCTCGATTTACCCGTCACCGTGCCCGCGCACCTGGCAACGCACTTTGGCGGCCCTTCCGTGTAGCCCCGTTTTTCTTTTCCATCCATACCAACACCAGGAGACAACATGACCCATTCGTCCCCCCGCCGCGCTCTGCTCGCCACTGCTGCCGTACTGGCGCTGGGCGCGTTGCACGCCCCAGCAGCCTTGGCCCAGGCGGCCGGTGCCTACCCGGCCAAGGCCATCACCTTTGTCGTGCCGTTTGCCGCAGGCAGCGCCACCGACCAACTGGCACGCGCGCTGGGCCAGTCCATCACCAACGACACCAAGCAGCCCGTGGTCATCGACAACAAGGCGGGCGCCAGCGGCATGATCGCCGCGTCGGCCGTGGCCAAGTCGGCGGCCGATGGCTACAGCGTGCTCATCACCACCAACACCACACACGCAGCCAACGAGCACCTGTACAAAAAGCTCTCGTACGACCCGGTAAAGGACTTCGCCCCCGTCACCGGCCTGGGCAAGGGAGGGCAGGTGCTGGTGGTCAACGCCAGCGCGCCGTACAAGAACGTGGGCGAGCTGCTGGCCTTTGCCAAGAAGAACCCCGGCAAGCTCAGCTTTGGCAGCGGCAGCTCATCAAGTCGCATGGCGGGCGAGATGCTCAAGCAGCTGGCGGCCGTGGATATCCTGCACGTGCCCTACAAGAGCAACCCGCTGGCCATCACCGACCTGCTGGGCGGGCAGATCGATTTGATGATCACCGACACCTCCACCGGCGTGCCGCAGGTCAAGGCGGGCAAGCTGCGTGCGCTGGGCTACTCCACGCAAAAGCGCAGTACCCAGCTACCCGACGTGCCCACCATCGACGAAGCCGGCGTGAAGGGCTACGACATGGGCTACTGGTTTGCGGCCTACGTACCCGCAGGCACGCCCGCGCCGGTGGTGGCGCGCCTCAACGAGCTGCTGACCGCCGCCACCAAAAGCCCAGCGGCCAAGAGCTTCTTCGAGAACGCGGGCTCCGAAGCCTGGACCACCACGCCCGATGAACTGGCCAAGTTCCAGGCTGCCGAAACCCAGAAGTGGGGCAAGGTGATCAAGGCGGCGGGGATTGAGGCGGAGTAAATCGAAGGCCCGGTAGCGGTGGCGGTTAACACACGCTGCGCCGCGTCTTCACTCCCTCTCCGACCAGGCGAGAGGGAGTGTCAGCGCGCTTTCAAAGGGGTGTGAATATCAAGCCAAAGAGGCCTCTGTCGCCTGATGGATAAGAACTATTAGCTATCAATTTGGTAGTGATTTGGCCGAGGCGACCATCCCTCACCACGGCACCCCGGCAAACCGTTCCACCAAAAAATCCAGCAGCGCCCGCACCGCAGGCGACAAGTGCCTGCGCGACGGGTACAGCGCATAGATCGTCATCACCGGCAAGTCCCACTGTGGCAGCACCGCCTGCAACTCGCCGCTGTGCAGGTAGGGGTTGACCAGATACGTCGGCTGCATCGCAATGCCGCCGCCCGCCAGCGCGGCGCGCATCAGCGTGGTGGCCTCGTTGGCGCTGAAATGGCCGCTCACGCCCACACGCTCCACCACCTCGCCGCGCGTCAGCTGCCACACGCTTTTGCCAAAGTTGGCGTAGCTCAGGCACCGGTGCTGCGCCAGGTCGGCAGGTTGCTGCGGCACGCCGTGGGCGGCCAAGTAGGCGGGGGATGCCACCAGGGCCGAATCGCACCGCGCCAGCGGCCGGCCGATGAGCAGCGGGTCGGGCTCGGCGCTGATGCGGATGGCCAGGTCGATGCGCTTTTCCACCAGGTTCAGTGATCCTTCGCTCGCGTCCAGGTCGATCTTGAGCTGCGGGTGTTGCGCCAGAAAGTCCGCAATCGCCGCACCCATCTGCGCAAACGCAAACGACACGCTGCAGGTCAGCCGCAGCTGGCCGCGCAATGCGCCCTCGGTGGTGGTGGCGGTTTCTTCTTCCAGATCTTGCGACAGCGCCAGCATCTGCTGGCAGCGGCGCAGCGCGTGTTCGCCCGCGTCGGTCAGCGTCACGCTGCGGGTGGTGCGCTGCAGCAGGCGGGCCTGCAGCCACTGCTCCATCTCGCCCACATAGCGCGTGACCATGGCACGCGACATATCGAGTTTGTCGGCCGTGGCGCTGAAGCTGCCGCTGGTGGCGACTTCGGCAAACACATGCATGGCGGTCAGGCGGTCCATAAGGCGTTATTTGATCGATTGGTGAAACAAATATGCGCGAATTATCGGGTTTATTGGATCGATTTGCGCAAATAAACTTCATTACGTCATCAAGACCAACCTCTCAAAACCCTGGAGAAACCACCATGTTCCGCACCACCCTCATTGCCGCCACCCTCGCCGTTGCCTTCACCGGCGCCCAGGCCGCCCAGCCCCTGCAAGTCAAGGTCTACAACGCCGACGGCAACAGCTTCAACGTCAACTCCACGCTGGTCTATGGCGACAAAGAAGCCATGGTCATCGACGCTGGCTTTACCCGTGCCGACGCGCTGCGCATTGCAGCCAACGTGCTCGACACCGGCAAAGAGCTGAAGACCATCTACGTGAGCCAGGCCGACCCCGACTATTACTTTGGCGTCGAGACGCTGAAAGAAATCTTCCCCAAGGCCGACGTGGTGACCACGCCCGCCGTGCTGGAGAAGATCAACGCCAAGCTGGCGGGCAAGATCGCCTTCTGGGGCCCCAAGATGGGCGCCAACGCACCGCGCACGCCCGTACTGCCCAAGGCCATCGCCGGCAATACGCTGAGCGTGGACGGTCAGACCGTCGAGATCCGCGGCACCACCGGCCTGCTGGCGCACCGCCCGTATGCGTGGATTCCGTCCATCAAGGCCGTGGTGGGCACCATCGGTGTGTTTGGCACCAACACCCATGTGTGGACGGCCGACACGCAAACGGTGGCCGAGCGCAGCGCCTGGGTGGCCCAGCTCGACGAAATGGCCGCGCTGCAGCCCACAGTGGTGGTGCCCGGCCACATGCCCGCCGGTGGCGCGCTGGATGCCGCCAACATCAGCTACACCAAGGGCTACCTGCAAGCGTTTGAGAAGAACGCCGCCGCCACCAAGACCAGCGCCGAACTCATCGACGCGATGAAAAAGGCCTACCCCGCAGCGCCCATGGGCCTGTCGCTGGACATCGGCGCCAAGGTCAACAAGGGCGAGATGAAGTGGTGAGATGACGTGCTGAAAGCTGTCAAAGCAAGTTGTTGAAAGGAACCAGATCGTGACCACGCACCCGCTCCAACAAGTCCTGCAGCACCTGCACGCCGGGCGCTGGAACGCAGCGCACGATCTGGTGCAGCACGACGGCTCCATGCTCGGCGCGTGGCTGCACGGCATCCTGCACCTGCAAGAGGGCGACCTGGAAGACGCCGAAAACTGGTACGACCGCGCCGCCCGCCACTTCCGCAGCCGGGGCACGCTGGCCGAAGAAATCGCAGCGTTTGAGGCCGCACTGGCCGCGTCCGAAACCTCAGACCCTCAAGAAAGAACCTGACCCATGCCCACCGTCACCGTGACCTACTTGTTTGACCCCTTGTGCGGCTGGTGTTATGCCGCCGCGCCCGCGCTCAAGTTCCTGCAAGCACAGGAGGGTGTCGAGGTGGTGCTGGCCCCCACCGGTCTGTTTGCAGGCGCAGGCGCACGGCCCATGGACGCGCAGTTTGCCGCCTATGCCTGGTCCAACGACCAGCGCATCCAGCAGCTCACAGGCCAGCCCTTCACGCAGGCCTACCGTGATCAAATTCTGGGTGCTGCGTCCGGTCGCTTTGATTCAGGCCCTGCCACCCTCGCGCTGACTGCCGTGGCGCAGACCGCGCCTGCGCATGAACTGGAAGCCTTGCACGCACTGCAGCACGCACGCTATGTGGAAGGCCGCGACACCGCAGAACCCGAGGTGCTGGCAGACCTGTTGCGGGCTTTGGGCCTGGCCGATGCCGCCGCATTGACGCTGGCACCCGACGCCGCACTGCACAGCGTGGTGGCCGAGCGCGTAGCCCGCGCCCAGGCCATGCTGCGTGCCGTGGGTGCCCGCGGCGTGCCGCAACTGGTGGTGGCGGGGCAGGGCGGTGCGCTGCGGTTGATCGGAGGCGATGCGCTGCTGGGGCCGCGCGAGAAACTGGTAGAGCACGTCCTGGCGGCCTGACGCCGTGGATGACCGGCGGCGGCGTTCAGGCCTTGGGCAGCAGTTCGCCCCGTCGGCCCAAGGTTCGCACCATCTGCTCATACATCGCATCCACGGCCGGTGAGCGCAGCGACACCTTGCTGCGCAGCACCGCCACGTTCATCGAAGCCAGCGGCGGCAGGTCAAACTCCGCCGGCAGGTTCTGCAAGATTTGCAAATGGGCCGGGGCGCTGCACCGCGTGAGCACCGCCACCGCCAAACCGCTCTCCACAGCAGCCAGCTGGCCCGCCAGGCTGGAGCTGTGGTACACGATGCGGTAAGCCCGCCGCCGCGTGCCCAGCGCGGCCAGGGTGGCCTGCCGCGCCATGCTGGCCGATTCATACACCGCAATCGGCAGCGGGTCGCGCCGCCAGGCCTCGAACTGGGCGGCCCCCACCCACACCAGCGGCTCGTCGAACAAGAAGCGCCCGCGTTGCGGCTTGTCTTGCGAGACCAGCGCCAGGTCCAGCTCGCCCTTCACCACACGCGGGATCAGCGACGTGGACTGCTCGCACGTCAGCTCAATCTCCACCCCCTGGTAGCGGTGCGAAAAGCTGCGCAGCACTGGCGTGAGGTAGGCCGACGCATAGTCGTCGGGCACCCCCAGCCGCACCCGGCCCGCCAGCTTGGGGCCAAACAAAGCGGCATGTGCTTCAGCCTGCAAATCGAGCACGCGGCGCGCATACGACAGCAGCTCGGCCCCCGCTGGCGTCACCTCCAGGTGGCGCGGCCCGCGCAGCAGAACCGGGCGGCCCAGCGCGGCCTCCAGCTTCTTGATCTGCATGCTCACGGCCGACTGTGATCGGTGCACCAGCGGCGCCGCGCCCGAGAGCGAGCCTGCATCCACCACGGCCACAAAGGCACGCAGCCAGTCGATCTGAAAGTCTGGGTAGTTCATGGGGGCCTTTATCGGTCGGACCAGTGACGAAAGTGGTGGGTCATCCCCAGTGGATTGGTGGATTCGTTTATCGAATGGTAGCTGTTCGATTTATCCGTTTTACAGGATGCCTGTAAAGCGTGAGCATCGGCGGCATGAACCACTCCAAAGCCAGCACCGTCGCATCGCCTTCCCTGGCCACCACACCGCTGCCCGTCAATGCCAATGCCCTCACCCGCGAGCGCGACGGCCAGTGGCTGCTCATCGCCGGTGGCGTGCTGCTGGGCACCATCGGCGTGTTTGTGGAAGAGGCGGGCCAGCACCCGCTGGTCACGGTGTGGTTCCGCTGCGCATTCGGTGCACTGGCGCTGCTGGCCTGGTGCCTGGCCACGGGGCGGGGACAGCAACTTTTTCTGCACGGCCGCGCCCGCTGGGTGGCCTGCGCTACGGGCGTACTCATGGTGATGAACTGGGCGCTGTTCTTTGCAGCCATCCCACGCACATCGATTGCAGTGGCCACCGTGATCTTTCACATCCAGCCCATCTGGGTCATCGTGTTTGGCGCGTTGTTCTTGCGCGAGGCCGTGTCGCCCACGCAGTGGCTGGCCACGCTGGCCGCGCTGGGCGGGCTGGTGCTGACCACGGGCTTGCTCGACGGCACCGCAGGTGTCGCAGCGGCCAGCAGCACCGGCGGCGGCAGCTATGTGGTTGGCGTGCTGATGTGCCTGGGCGGTTCGCTCTGCTATGCGGGCGTGACGCTGCTCGCCAACACGCAGAAAACCATCAGCCCCTTTGCCATGGCGCTGTGGCAGTGCCTGGTGGGCGCGGTGGTGCTGGTGTGGGCGCCCTTTGTGCTGGGCTGGCCGCAGCAGGGCGCCGCGTGGGGCTGGCTGCTGGGCCTGGGCGTGCTGCACACCGGCCTGGCGTATGTGGTGCTGTTTGCCGGCATGTCGCGCCTGGGGTTGGGGCGCATTGCGGTGCTGCAGTTTGTGTACCCGCTCACGGCGGTGCTGGTGGACTGGGTGGTGTATGGCCGCACGCTCAGCCCCATCCAACTGGGCGGCGTGGGGCTGATGGCTGTGGCGCTGTGGACGATTCGGCGGCCCCGTTCGAAGGGGGTGGGTACTCCTGGCTCCACCACAGCAAGCCGCTGATCAGGCCCGCCCCCACGCTCAATGCGTGAAATGCGCCAAACGTTGGGAGTAGCTTCGCTGTAATTTCCTGTAATCGCCAAACCGCTTTGGTGGCGCCACCATGGGCTCACTTCATCAACACGTGATGAAGCCGAGGGCGCCGAAAATCGTCAGAGAGTAGGCATGAAGGGGAACTTGGCAATGAAAAAATTCATGACTGCGGTCTGCGTGTTGCTGCTGTGCGGCACAGCCTTTGCGAGGCCGACCTATGTATTCCAGCCTCAGTGGAATCAACCCAACAACAACGATGTGAACAACGGCGCCACCGGGCAGCCCTACACCCAGACTCAGATTGAGGCGTTCCTCAACAATGCGAAGGACCGCCGTTCCGGCGCACCCCTGGCCAGCCAGATTCTGGACTCGTGTGGTGTGGTTGAGGTCGAAAAAGGCTGCCATCAGGCCACGGATCCGCACATCACTATTTGGGTGGATAACCGGGTCAAATCCAACCAGGTCAAAGCGTGCCAGAAGCTCAACCCAGGCACTGCCGTGCACGCGAACGGCTGTTGAGGGCGCCACAACTTACCCCCGCCGGGAACGTCGTGCTGGATGGGGGTAGATGGCGCAAATCCGTTCGGGCTGCGCTTGTCAATGGCCCACCAGGTGATTGGGCAGGCTCAGCGTGAACGGCCCGTTGTGCTCGCAGGCCGTAGAGGAACGCCTCCGCAAAAATTATGCCGAAAAGGTATCCAGCGCTTGATGGATATTCGCTTCAAGCTATCAAATCAGTAGTATTCGGGTGGTGTGCACTACGGCGATTCCGTCAGTTGCACCACCACCGACCGATGATCCGAATCCAAGTCCGGCCCGAGGTCAAAACGCACCTCCCGCCAGCCCGTTCAAGCCAGCACAGGGTCCTGCGGCAGCACCGACAACCTTTCCCTCGCGCTAGGAGGCCGTCGGACTTGAGCCGCGCGGGTCTATTGCGTCGACCCCGCAGCGCCGTTCGCGGCGGCGCGAGGCGGAGTCTGCCTTTTCGACTCGGCTGAGACCGCTGCGAGTCGCCCAAGACCCG
>NZ_JAMXAX010000399.1 GCF_023913775.1 Acidovorax facilis | reverse complement strand
AACGCTGAGCCAGCGCGCAAACAACGCGATCGTCGCCACGCAAACTGCATCCACCTTCTTCATCATGCCCGCGATATTCGCGGGACATGTGGCTCAACTCAAGATGCCTCGGCTGGACGCTTACGGACAGTTGAAGAAACTGCACCCTGACAACAAGCGCAAACAAGTGTCACACGAGAGCATCTACACCTGCATTTATGCCCAGCCTCGGGGAGAGCTCAAAAAGGAGTTGGTCTCCTGTCTGCGTATGG
>NZ_JAMXAX010000398.1 GCF_023913775.1 Acidovorax facilis | reverse complement strand
ACAACCACCAGTTACCGCAGTCAGCGCTCAAGAGCAGTACGCCGATGCAGGCGATGAAAGAGTGGTACCAGACCCACCCGCACCTGTTTCACAAGCGACCATATGATCGTACGGGATGCGACAGCTAGGGAAGCTCTTCACGAATCGGTTCTGGCTATGTCACAGCGATGCCTGAACTAAAACAGCACTCGCTTTGAGTAATGAGGCTTGCGCAGCGCACCCAGCAGGCGTTTGGCGAGGGCCATTGCCCC
>NZ_JAMXAX010000397.1 GCF_023913775.1 Acidovorax facilis | reverse complement strand
GCCGGGGAGCGGGCCGCCGTCGTGATGAGTTTGCTGCAATCGGCCAGACTCAATGGTCACGAGCCCTGGGCATATCTGAAGGACGTGCTCACCCGGCTGCCGACGCAGTTGAACAGCCGGATCGAGGTAAGCGGCCAGCCATGGCATCTTGAAACAATGGCGTACTCGTAGGAGCCTCGTGTCCACCTCAACTCTAGGTGGACACGTGAACACTACTCCTGAACAAAGCGGCGAAGGTCGTCGGCGCCGACG
>NZ_JAMXAX010000396.1 GCF_023913775.1 Acidovorax facilis | reverse complement strand
GCCGCGCATCACACCACGCAGTCCCATGCTGCGCATCAGACGCTCTACCGTGCAGCGGGCCACGGTCACGCCTTCGCGCGCTAGTTGCCGCCATACCTTGTCGGCGCCATAAACCTGCATGTTGGCCGTAAGCGACCAGCCGTACCACCTTGAACAGTCCCGCGACATCTCGCAAGATCGTGTGCACGTAAACCATCGTGGACACCATGCTCAAAGATTCAGAGACACCGAGATATGCGACGCGGCGTACCC
>NZ_JAMXAX010000395.1 GCF_023913775.1 Acidovorax facilis | reverse complement strand
GCGTTGCTCAAGAGGCTGGACAAAGCCATCGGTAAGTTCTACGACGGCGGGGACGCGGTTGACGAGATCAACGGCTGCTGAAGGGAGCCGACATCGCCGTCAAGGTGGCATGGCTGGCCGCTTACGGCAAGGCTGGCTGTACGTAGCCTTCGTCATCGACGTGTTTGCCAGGCGCATCGTTGGGTGGCGGGTGAGCAGTTCAATGCGCACGGACTTTGTTCTCGACGCCCTGGAGCAAGCCCTCTATGCCCG
>NZ_JAMXAX010000394.1 GCF_023913775.1 Acidovorax facilis | reverse complement strand
AGGCCTGGGCGTCGATCTACAGCTCCTGTCCAACCGGGAGAAGACACTGCTGATTGACGCCCTCAAGGAGCACTATGACTTGCCTGAGCTCCTTGGACAGTTGGGTCTTGCACGTAGCTCGTACTTCGTAAGCGACCAGCCGTACCACCTTGAACAGTCCCGCGACATCTCGCAAGATCGTGTGCACGTAAACCATCGTGGACACCATGCTCAAAGATTCAGAGACACCGAGATATGCGACGCGGCGTACCC
>NZ_JAMXAX010000393.1 GCF_023913775.1 Acidovorax facilis | reverse complement strand
GAACAAGGATGCATGCGACCAGCGCGGCAACGCTGAGCCAGCGCGCAAACAACGCGATCGTCGCCACGCAAACTGCATCCACCTTCTTCATCATGCCCGCGATATTCGCGGGACATGTGGCTCAACTGTAAGCGACCAGCCGTACCACCTTGAACAGTCCCGCGACATCTCGCAAGATCGTGTGCACGTAAACCATCGTGGACACCATGCTCAAAGATTCAGAGACACCGAGATATGCGACGCGGCGTACCCA
>NZ_JAMXAX010000392.1 GCF_023913775.1 Acidovorax facilis | reverse complement strand
AGAGCAGCGGCGATGCCCCCACCGTCCGCCACCCGGGCTCTCTCCAGCCGCAGCCACACATGCAACTCGTCCCACAGCGGCTGTGCGTGCAACTGGCGTAGTGCCAACCGATCCGCCGCTGTCATCTTGAGGTTGCCCCTGAAAAGTGGAGTTCTTAACCCTTGTTGAAAATACCGACAAGGAGTTGAGCAATGAGTGACAAGCAAGTGCGTGCGCAGTACACGCGGGAGTTCAAACTGGAGGCGGTTCGGCA
>NZ_JAMXAX010000391.1 GCF_023913775.1 Acidovorax facilis | reverse complement strand
CGACTACATCCGTTGGTACAACGAGAAGCGGATCAAGATCTCCCTGGGGGCCCTCAGCCCGATCGAATACCGGGTGAGTCTTGGACTTGCGGCATAAAACCAGTCCAAGTTTTTATCCGCACCCCCCCCTGCTGCAAGGCGGCGAGCTGAGCTTGCAGGCTGGCCTGGTCGGCGGCCAGCGTCTCCTCGAAGATGTCGCGCTGCTCGGCGTTCATGGCTTCGGTCTTGGCACCGAACTTCCAGGCCTTCAGGC
>NZ_JAMXAX010000390.1 GCF_023913775.1 Acidovorax facilis | reverse complement strand
GGCATGATGAAGAAGGTGGATGCAGTTTGCGTGGCGACGATCGCGTTGTTTGCGCGCTGGCTCAGCGTTGCCGCGCTGGTCGCATGCATCCTTGTTCGAGCGAACCTGTGGACGCGGCGCGTCTATGGTAAGCGGCCAGCCATGCCACCTTGACGGCGATGTCGGCTCCCTTCAGCAGCCGTTGATCTCGTCAACCGCGTCCCCGCCGTCGTAGAACTTACCGATGGCTTTGTCCAGCCTCTTGAGCAACGCG
>NZ_JAMXAX010000038.1:38205-40863 GCF_023913775.1 Acidovorax facilis | reverse complement strand
CGCACCCCCTGTGGCTCACTTTTACTTCGGCGCGGACACTCTCTCGACCGACTCATGTTGATTTCCTTGACCGTGGGTTCAGTGCTCAGATCGTGACTTCGGCGGCGTGACATCTCCGTGAGGCTTGGGCCAGCTCTATCCAAGGCGGCATATCTCCTGCCATGTTGGTCGACTCAGTGCAAGGTGTCTGTTCGGTTTCCGCTGACATGCCTTCGGCATCTGGAGTGGCGATGGGCGCTAAGTCCCTATCGCACCGTGGGCTGGCTGTTCACTCTAGGTACTTACGCTATGACCGGATTTTTTGGCATCCATTTTGCGTAGTTGATAGGCAGGCGATGAAACCGTCAGATGCGCCCTGACCTACAACACCCGACGAGGAGACAGACAGTGGAAACGTTTTACGAGGTCATGCGCCGCAAAGGCATTTCGCGTCGCAGCTACCTGAAGTATTGCTCGCTCACCGCCACCTCGTTGGGGCTGGCCCCCTCTTTTGTGCCGCAGATTGCGCACGCCATGGAAAACAAACCCCGTACGCCGGTGCTCTGGCTGCATGGTCTGGAGTGCACCTGCTGCACCGAGTCCTTCATTCGTTCGGCTCACCCACTGGCCAAGGACGTGGTGCTCTCCATGATCTCCCTGGACTACGACGACACGCTGATGGCGGCCGCCGGCCATCAGGCTGAGGCCATCCTGGAGGAGATCATGACCAAATACAAGGGTCAGTACATCCTCGCAGTGGAGGGAAATCCGCCGCTGAACGAAGACGGCATGTTTTGCATCCAATCGGGCAAGCCGTTCTTAGAAAAGCTCAAGCATGTGGCCAAGGATGCGAAGGCCATCATCGCCTGGGGTTCATGCGCTTCGTGGGGTTGCGTACAAGCCGCCAAGCCCAACCCCACACAAGCAACCCCGATCCACAAGGTCATCACGGACAAGCCCATCATCAAGGTGCCAGGTTGCCCGCCTATTGCCGAGGTGATGACGGGCGTGATCACCTACATGCTGACGTTCGACCGCATCCCCGAACTCGACCGTCAGGGCCGCCCGAAGATGTTCTACAGCCAGCGCATCCATGACAAGTGCTACCGCCGCCCGCACTTCGACGCCGGGCAGTTCGTTGAAGCTTTTGACGACGAATTCGCACGCAGGGGCTATTGTCTCTACAAGGTCGGCTGCAAGGGCCCGACCACTTACAACGCTTGCTCCACCGTGATGTGGAACGAAGGTACGAGCTTCCCGATTAAGTCCGGCCATGGCTGTATCGGCTGTTCCGAAGACGGCTTCTGGGACAAGGGATCGTTTTACGACCGCCTCACCACCATTCACCAGTTTGGCGTCGAAGGCACGGCCGACCAGATCGGAGGAACGGCCGCAGTCGTCGTTGGCGCCACCGTTGCGGCTCACGCAGCGGTCTCGGTGGCTAAGCGGGTCCGCGACAAGTCCAAAGATAAAGCCAATACCCAAACCCCCGCCTGAAGCACAGCCTGGCGCAACACGAGGACAAGATCATGGGTGCATACCAAACTCAGGGCTTTACGATGGACAACACCGGGCGTCGCATCGTCGTCGATCCGGTCACCCGCATCGAGGGTCACATGCGCTGCGAGGTCAATCTCGACAGCAACAACATAATTCGCAACGCAGTTTCTACCGGCACCATGTGGCGTGGGCTGGAGGTAATTCTCAAGGGGCGCGATCCGCGCGATGCCTGGGCTTTCGTCGAGCGTATCTGTGGCGTCTGCACCGGTTGCCACGCGCTGGCTAGCGTGCGCGCAGTGGAAGACGCGCTGCACATCAAGATTCCGCACAACGCCCACCTCATACGCGAGATCATGGCCAAGACCTTGCAGGTGCACGACCACGCGGTGCACTTCTACCACCTGCATGCACTCGACTGGGTGGACGTCGTGTCCTGCTTGCAAGCCGACCCAAAGAAAACAAGCGAGTTGCAGCAGATGGTCTCGCCCAGTCACCCGCTTTCCTCGCCTGGCTATTTCCGCGACGTACAGAACCGTTTAAAGAAGTTTGTCGAAAGCGGACAACTTGGGCCGTTTGCCAACGGCTATTGGGGCAGCAAGGCCTATGTGTTGCCGCCCGAAGCAAACCTAATGGCTGTTACCCATTACCTCGAGGCGCTTGATCTACAAAAGGAATGGGTCAAAGTACACACCATCTTTGGGGGCAAAAACCCGCATCCCAACTACTTGGTGGGTGGTGTGCCTTGCGCTATCAACATCGATGGCAATGGCGCGGCAGGCGCACCGATCAATATGGAGCGGCTTAACTTTGTGCAGGCACGCATCCAGGAGATGATCGAATTCAATAACAATGTGTACGTGCCTGACGTTCTGGCCATCGGCACCATCTATAAGCAGCACGGCTGGCTCTACGGCGGTGGCCTATCGGCGACCAATGTGGCCGACTATGGCACCTACGAGAAAATCCCTTACGACACCAGTACCCATCAGCTACCTGGTGGCGTGATTCTCAACGGCAACTGGAATGAAATCCTGCCGATTGACCCGCGCGACCCCGAACAGGTGCAGGAATTTGTAAACCACAGCTGGTACAAGTACGCCGACGAAAGCAAGGGCTTGCACCCATGGGACGGTGTAACTGAAGCCAACTATCACCCCGAAGGCCCGAACTTCAAGGGCG
>NZ_JAMXAX010000038.1:34167-38106 GCF_023913775.1 Acidovorax facilis | reverse complement strand
CTCGCACCCGAATCGAACACCTCGACGAGTCGGCCAAGTACAGCTGGATCAAGTCGCCTCGCTGGCGTGGCCACGCGGTCGAAGTCGGCCCGCTCTCGCGCTACATCCTGAGTTACGCCCACGCTATGCAGGGCAACAAATATTGCCAGCGTGTGAAGGAGCAGATCGACGGCGCGGCCGTGGCTATCAACAGCGCGATTCCCCGCGCCTTGGGCCTGCCGGAAACCAGCTACAGCACCAAGCAATTGCTGCCTACCACCATCGGCCGCACCCTGGCCCGTGCGCTGGAAAGTCAGTACGCAGCTGAACTGATGATGGACGATTTCAAGCAATTGATCGGCAACATCAAAGCCGGTGATACCAGCACGGCCAACGTCGAGAAGTGGGACCCCGCTACCTGGCCGAAAGAGGCGAAAGGCGTGGGGACGGTAGCGGCACCGCGCGGCATGTTGGGCCACTGGATCAAGATCAAGGACGGCAAGATCGAGAACTATCAGTGCGTGGTACCCACCACCTGGAACGGCTCGCCGCGCGATACCAAAGGCCAGATTGGCGCTTTCGAGGCATCGCTCATGAACACCCCCATGGTGAACCCTGAGCAGCCGTTGGAGATTCTGCGCACGTTGCACAGTTTTGACCCCTGCTTGGCCTGTTCCACCCACGTGATGAGTGAAGACGGCCAGGAGATGAGCCGCGTCACCGTGCGTTGACACGCCCACCCATCGACAAAACCACCAACGAGGAAAATTCACATGCAACACCCCAAGAAAAACATCGGTCGTTTGGCGCTGGCGGGTCTTCTGGCCGTTCTGGCCGGAGCGGCTCAGGCCCACACCGGTCATGGCACCCACAGCCTGATGGAGGGCTTGGTGCACCCCTTCGGCGCAGACCACGTGCTGGCGATGGTGGCCGTGGGCATATGGTCGGTGTCGGCCTTGCCACAGGGAAAAGCGTGGTGGGGGCCTGCCACTTTTCTACTGGCGCTGGTGGTCGGTGCTTTCTTCGGAATGGTCGGGGTTCGGCCGCCCTACCTGGAGCATGCGATAGCACTGTCCGTCGCGCTATTCGGCGTCATGCTGTTTGCCTCGCGGATGCAGATACCACCGGCACTGGGGCTGTCGATGATCGCTGCCGCCGCCTCGCTGCATGGTCTGGCCCATGGCGCCGAAACACCTGAGACCGGTTTTGCCGGCTATGCCGTTGGCTTCCTGTTGACCACGGCTGTGTTGCACATCGGTGGAGTCGGCCTGGGCCTGGCGATCCGGCGCTGGCGAGCGGAACGCAGCGGTGTGGTGCTCGGCGGCCTCGGCGCGGCGTTCGGCGTTGCTGGCCTCTACCTGTTTGGCCAACTCGCAACCTGACGGCCAACTCGATCGAGTTTCTGTAACCGACCTCAGGAGGCTCCATGTCATCCACGACGACCACTACCCACAGCGGCCGGCTCACCGCCGCCAGCGCCACCGACGCCGAAGAGCGCGAGCTCGCGCAGGGTCAGACCATCAAGTCGGTCTACGTGTACGAGGCGCCGGTGCGCATCTGGCACTGGATCAACGCGCTGGCCATTACCGTGCTCGCGGTCACCGGCTATTTCATTGGCAAGCCGTTGCCCACCATGCCCGGAGAGGCGAGCGCCCATTTCTTGATGGGTTACATCCGATTTGCGCACTTTGCCGCTGGCTATGTGCTCGCCATCGGTTTGCTCGGTCGCATCTACTGGGCATTCGTGGGCAATCACCACGCGCGTGAGCTGTTTTGGCTGCCAATTTTTCAGAAAACCTATTGGATCGAAGTCGGCAGGATGCTCAAGTGGTACGCCTTCATCGCCCCGCGTCCGGGTCGCTATGTGGGCCACAACCCGTTGGCCCGTATGGCGATGGTTACGCTGTTCTTGTTCACGGCCGTGTTCATGGTGTTCACAGGCTTTGCGCTCTATGCCGAAGGTGCACAAAGGGGATCTTGGCAAGACACGGTATTTGGCTGGGTGATCCCATTGTTCGGACAAAGCCAGGATGTGCACACCTGGCATCACTTCGGCATGTGGGCCATGATCAGTTTTGTAATCGCCCATGTTTACGCGGCGATCCGTGAAGACATCATGGGCCGGCAAAGCATTGTTTCCACCATGATTTCTGGATGGCGCACGTTTAAAGATTGACCTGCGCCTACGTCGCGCCGTAGGCGCATCACTCTTCCTCAGGGGAGGCTGGCAGCCTGGAAAAGCAGGTTCCGCTGCACCCAGAAGGTCCAAATATTTCGCACCGGAACCGTCTTCCAAATTTTCGCTTCATTCTGCTGACCCAGCTGTCTCCGTTCTTCGTTTCTTATGCTGCCCTCTTCTCGTCCTCATTGGCTTGCTGCTGTTTCGGTCCTTCCACCTAAGGGTGTGCCGTCTCGTGCGCCGGTGCATCCGGGCCGTTTGCTGGCGCGGACCTGCTTGGCCCCGCTGGCTTTGAGCCAGAGCGAAGCGGCGCGCGCACTGGGCCTGTCGCGCCGGCGCTTGCATGAGCTGGTGCACGGTCAGCGCACCATGACGCCAGACACAGCTCTGCGTTGTGCCCATGTGTTCGGCATTGATGCGGCTTTCTGGCTCACGCAACAAGCCGCCTGGGACAGCTTCCATGCCTGGAAGCACCTGCGCCAGTCCGCGTCGGCGCCTTCTTCTTCCTGAACGCCTGAGGGCTCAACTACTATGCGCACACATCCGCCTGAACTCACCTGTAACGCCTGTAGTGACAAGCCCGACCGCATCGTTGTGCTGGGTATTGGCAACCTGCTGTGGGCCGACGAAGGCTTTGGCGTGCGCTGCATTGAAGCGCTGCAAAAACGTTACGTGTTTGCCGACCATGTGGAGCTGATTGACGGTGGCACGCAAGGCCTCTACTTGATCCAGTTTGTCCAGGCCGCAGACGCGCTGCTGATTTTCGACGCGATCGACTACGGTCTGGCGCCGGGCGAACTGAAGCTGGTGCGCGATGAAGAAGTGCCGCGCTTCATGGGGGCGAAAAAAATGAGCCTGCATCAGACGGGATTTCAGGAGGTGCTCTCGCTTGCTCAACTGACCGGTGGGTACCCAAAGCAGGTGCTGCTGATCGGCTGTCAGCCAGAGGAGCTGGAAGACTATGGCGGCAGCTTGCGCCCCATCGTGAAGGCTGCGATGCAAGAGGCGCTAACCCTGGGCCTGACCGAGCTGACGCACTGGGGCGCGCAGCCACAAACGCGTGAAGTGCCGCTGTCCAACCGGGAAGCAGTCACTATGGACGAGCTGGCGCTCGCGGCCTATGAGGCCCAACGACCTGGTCCGGAATCCGCATGCCGGGAAGGCGACGATCGCTTTTTCCCTGCGCAGGTGGGTTGACCCATGTGCATCGGTATGCCCATGCAGGTCACGGCCACTGATCCTGGCTACGCCTGGTGCGATGGCCGCGGAGAGCGCCGCCGCGTGAATACAGCGCTGGTTGGAAACGTGTCGCCGGGTGACTGGTTGCTGGTGTTTCTGGGCGATGCGCGCGAGTGCATTGACGCTACGCGTGCGCTGGAAGTGAACAGTGCGCTTGACCTAGTTCTGGACGCCATGCAAGGCAGCGATGCCAGTGCTGAGGCCGGATTTCTTTTGCCTTCCCAGATGACCTCTGCGCAGCTTAAACAGTTGTCAGGTCAAGCCTGAACCGCATTTACATCGTTGCTTTTCTCATCGAACCCCGGAGATTCCCTCATGAGTACTAACGTCGAAACTCTCGCACGTCCGCTGGAAATTCCTCAGCCCAGCAATGACCCGGCTGCCCCGCTCGTGATGCGCCTGGTGCGTGACTTTGGCGCGGTATGGATAGATGAGGCCACGGTTGCCGGTTGGCTCGCTGGTGGCGGTAACCGCGTGGTGCTGCTCACTGGTGACGCGGTGCGCTTTCCAGAAGGCCAGGACGTGGCGGCTGTGTTACCTGA
>NZ_JAMXAX010000038.1:25921-34070 GCF_023913775.1 Acidovorax facilis | reverse complement strand
GAACTTATGAAGAGCTTCCCCAACCGATTCATCGTGGCAGCAGTGCCGCGCGAGAGTGAAGACGCGGTGGCGCGCAGGTATGGCGCTGTCCGCTGGCCCACGCTGTTGTTCTTCCGTGACGGTCAGTATGTCACGGCGATTGCTGGCATGCAGGACTGGGACGTCTATCTCAACGCACTCGCCGCAGCGCTCGTTATGCCACCCTCGCGCGCGCCCACCATCGGCATCCCGGTGGTCAGCCAGCTTGCTCGCGCCAATGACGCTGCTTGCCACTGAACTCGATGGCATCTCTTTAAGGAATACCCTATGAAAGACTTTCCGATTCCGGTAGTGACCATTGGCCCCGGTACCCAGACCGAAGATGAAACGCTGGATTACCTGCCCATGCCGAAAGACATGAACACCTATCGGCCACCGGTCTTGCCCGAGCTGGAAGATCTGGTAGGGCTGGAGCAGGCGCGCGGTGCGCTGGATCAGGTGTTGGCACTGCTGGAGCGCGGCGGCCAGGGCGGGGCACCCGGCTATGTGCCGCTGGGGGTGCTCCCGTCCCGAGATTTTGCGCTGGTAAACCAGGCTCTGGGAGAAGGCGAGGCCAGTGCCATCGTGCAGTTGGCCAGTGACGGATTGGAGGTTCGCGTTCAGGAAGCGGTGTACGCTGGCGTTTGGCGCCTGATGACTTACCGTGATGGCGTCTTGATCGACGACGCCATCGAGGTCGGGCCAGTGCCCTCGCTATTTCGCAGTACGGCGGACGAAGACGTGTGGACTCAGGGCGCCATGCCCAGGTGGCAAGGTGCCCTTCCCCCCAATGTGCAGAACGCCCCCATGCTGATCGAAGAGATCCGCGACCAGTCCGCGAACTGGAAACCCGGTCAACTGTCGCATGTAGTCAATCTCACGCTTCTTCCGGTCACGCCCGAAGATATCGGCTTTCTCGACCACCACCTGGGTACTGGACGTGTGCTGATGCTCTCGCGCGGTTATGGCAACTGCCGCATCTCGAACACGCGCTTGCGCCACTGCTGGCGCGTCGTTTATTACAACTCCATGGACAGGGTGCTCCTCAACACCGTCGAGGTGGTGGACATGCCTGAGGTAGCCATGGCTGCGCCGGAAGATCTGCGCGATTCCCATGAGCGTTTGCGCGAAGTTCTGCTCTGGTTGGAGGCCACATGAGCGACAGCCCCCAAGCACCGCACGATAACAACGGATTCGAAGGCTTCGAAGGGTCGTATCTGGGCCGCAGCGATGTACTGCGACCCGGATCGAGGTTGGAGTGCAAGATCTGCTGGTGGGTTTATGACCCCTCGCTCGGTGACCCGCAATGGCAGATCGAACCCGGTACCTCGTTTGCTGATCTGCCGTCGCATTGGCGTTGCCCAAACTGCGACGGCGACCCGGACCAGTTTTTGTTGTTGGAATGAACCCATCATGCAAACTGACATGCCCCTGATGTCTTCCTCGCTATTGCAGCAGCGCGTGGCCAGCTTGGCTGCGCATTTCGAGCGGGTGCGCACGCAGCGCATGGTGGGCATCCCGATGCTCAATCCGGTGCTGCGGATTGAGACTGTCGGTTTTTGCTGGGGCGAGGCGCCCGAGGACCGAGATGACGCGGTGGCAGAAGGCGTGCTGCTCACGCCCTGGTTTATGAGCTTGGTGCGGTTGCCGGCGCGGGTGCTGCCCCATGGCAACCAGGTTGGGTGCAAGTTTGTGCGTGATTTCGGCTGTGAGCGTTTTGATTTTATTGGCGGCCATGACGACGCCATCGGCTACCACGAGACCTGTGCGCTGTTCTCGCCCATGCAGGCTTTCGCAAACCAGCAGACCGCCGTCGAAACGGCGCTGGCGGCGCTGGCGCTCACCCGGCCGAAGGTGATTGAAGTGGTGGGGCAGGCGCAGCCCGCCGTCCCTGCTCGGCGAGCGTTCTTTCTCATGGGCATCGGTACGGCGAAAGGGGCGGCTGGTCGATGACTAGCGACCCGTTCACCGCTTTGGCCGGAAGACTGCGGGTGTCACCAGGGGCGCCCGTGCCGCATAGCCTGAGCAGCACGCGCCAGGACTGGGCTGCGCGCTTGGGGGAGGGACGTCTGGTCGAAACGCTGCCCGGCCTCATGGCCAGTGTCTTTAATCTTTGTAGCCAAGCGCACCGGCTGTGCTCATCGCTCGCCATCGAGGCGGCCGCCCCGGGCCTGTTGGCCGCACCGCAACAGGTGGCCGAACGCTTGCGACTGGAAACTGCGCAGGAGCATGTGCGCCGCATTGGTCTGGACTGGCCGCGCTTGCTCGGCGTGACTGGCGACCAGGATCAAGATGTCATGGCATCCGCCGTCGTGCTGCGCGGATGCCCGCTGCTGGCGCCAAACACCGGAAAGCGCTGGGCAGACACGGCCCGCTGGCTGCACCAGACGTGGCTTGGCATGCCGGCCTCAGACTGGCTGACGGCCTGGGCTGTGGATGGTGTCGACTGGCTGCGCACCTGGAGCGCACAACATGGCAGCGGCGTGCATGGCCTGGGCTTGGCTACGCTGCTGCGCGATGCACGAGGTGCAGATTCCGGTGAAGTCCTTGACCCAGGCGCTGCGCTGCGCGTGCACGCAGCCCCCGAACAGATGCGTCTGTTGGGCTCAACACTGGTATCGACACCCCTGTTTGCCTTGCAGCCGCAGTGGGGAGGGGGCTGTGCTCACACCGGTAGCTGGGCGAGGCTTAACGCGCCCGAAGAGGCAACGCCGCTTACACCCTGGGCACAGCTGGGTTGCCGCCTGGCCGAGCTGGTGCGCCTGTGCCTGCCCGGGGAGGGGCAGGGGGCTGGCTGGCTGGCCTGGGGTGCGCTGGCGACCGGCTCGAACCAGGGCCTGGCCTGGGTGGAAATGGCGCGCGGCCTGCTCGTGCACCATGTGGTGCTGGACGGTGCCTGTGCACGCGTCGTTGCCTGCCGGGTGCTCGCGCCTACCGAGTGGAATTTTCACCCGATAGGGGTGGTGGCGCAGCGTGTGAGCCGGCTGGATGGTTATACGCCCGATGCGCTGCGCCAGCTGCGCCTGCTGATGGCGGCGTTTGACCCCTGCGTACCTTTTGAATGCGGCGCGCAGCTGGACGCCAGACGGGAGACCGTCCATGCATGAAGCCAGCCTGGCCGGAGGCGTGCTGCAACTCGTGGAAGACACGGCCGCACGAGAAGGTTTTGGGCGTCTGTTGGTGCTGCGCTTGGAAGCCGGACAACTGGCGGGGGTGGATGCGCGCGCGCTGCGATTTGCGCTGGAGAGCCTGGCGCCCGGAACGGTGCTGGCCGGCGCAATATTCGAGATTGAGGAGCCGCCCGGCCAAGCTTGGTGCCTGGCTTGCAGCCAGACGGTAGCGATCGCGCAGCGCGGAGATGCCTGCCCGGCGTGTGGCGGCTACCAGCTTCAGCCAACGGGCGGCATGGAATTGAGAGTGCTGGATATGCGGGTTAGCGATGAGGCATAGGAAGCACCCCTGTACCGCTTCGCCGCTTTCTCATCTCTGGTCTGCGGCGGGAGGGGGACCGCTCCTACGATCCGGCTAAGCCGGTTGCGTGGGGCGACTGGACCGCTGTTCTTCGTTTCAATCGGGGTGGGGTGCGCGCAGGGCTATGCGGCACCTCAGTGAACATCAAACAGGAGACAGAACATGTGTGTCGTATGTGGATGCAGTGAAAACAATCCGGCCAATGGCCAGCATTTGAATAGCGATCAAGTTGAACCGGGCGTGGTGACGGTGGATCCGGTGCGCGGCGATTTGCACTTTGGCGCAGGCGCTGCCCGCGTCTCGGTACCCGGCATGAGCCAGGCGCGTGCCATCAAGCTCGAGACTGATATTCTGGGCGCCAACAACCGCGTAGCGATGCAGAACCGGGCGCATTTCAAGTCGCATGGCGTAACCGCGCTCAACTTGGTGTCCAGTCCTGGCTCAGGCAAGACCACGCTGCTGTGCGCCACTATCGAGGCATTTAAATCGCGCTTGTCGTCGTTGCCGATATCGGTGATCGAGGGCGATCAGCAGACCAGCTTCGATGCCGACCGCATCCGCGCTACCGGAGCACCCGCCATCCAGGTCAACACCGGCAAGGGCTGCCACCTCGATGCACCCATGGTCGCCGAAGCATTTGCGCGGCTGCATAGCCACGCTCACGCCCATGAGGACGGTGTCCACCACCACACTCACGATGATGGCCATAGCTTGCTGCTCATCGAAAATGTGGGCAATCTAGTGTGCCCGGCTGTGTGGGACTTGGGCGAAGTTGCCAAGGTGGCGATCCTGTCGGTGACTGAGGGAGAAGACAAACCGCTCAAGTACCCCGACATGTTTGCCGCCTCGCAGCTCATGATTTTGAACAAGATAGATTTGCTTCCGCACCTCAGGTTTGATGTGGCGCGCTGTATCGAGCTGGCACGGCGCGTGAACCCCGATATTCAGGTCTTGCAACTTTCCGCTACCACTGGCGAAGGCATGGAGACCTGGCTACACTGGTTAGAGCACGCCATGGGCGCTGCGCAAGCCCATCACGACCACAAGCACTCCATCGGTCTTGATCAGTCGGTCACTGAAGTGGCGTTGCGCGAACGCGTGCGACAGCTCGAAGCTGAACTCGCTTTGGCACGAGCTGTCTTGAGCCCTCAAACGCTGCCGCCGCACGGGGTCCTGGTCGGCGGCGAAACAGTCCAGGGGTGAGGCCATGAGCACGACCGTGATGGCTGTCGGCGCGTGGCTGAAAAACGCCGCATGCTTGGTGGTCGACGGCAAGGCCGTGTGGACACCCATGCACGGTGATCTCAGTGACCCGGCTGCTTGCGAGGCGCTGGAGAACTCGGTGCAGGCGCTGTTGCGACAAGCCGACGCGGCCGGTGTCCCGGTGCAGGCCATTGCCCACGACCTACATCCCGATTTTTTTAGTACCCGGCTTGCCATAGAACAGGCTTCGGCGCTGGGCGTGCCTGCCATTGGGGTGCAGCACCACCATGCACATGTCGCGGCTGTGGTGGCTGAACATGCGCTGACCGAACCGGTGATCGGACTCGCGCTGGACGGTGTGGGTCTGGGTACCGATGGTGGTGCCTGGGGCGGTGAACTGCTGTGGCTGCACGGCGCCAACTGGAAGCGGCTGGGCCACCTCCACGAACTCGCGCTACCCGGCGGCGACCGCGCTGCCCGTGAACCCTGGCGCATGGCGGCGAGTGTCCTGCAGGCCTTGGGTCGTGGCGCCCAGATCACACCGCGTTTCGCACCCCGGGTAGGTGAGGCCCTGGCCAGCGGCGTGCAGCAGATGTTGAGCCAAAACTTCAACTGTCCACGCACCAGCAGCACTGGCCGCTGGTTCGACGCTGCGGCCGGCGCCTTGGGCTTGTGTCTGCGCCAGACAGACGAAGCGGAAGCGGCCATCGCGCTGGAAGCAGCGGCTGCGCGCTGGCTCGTGCAGCATCCCAACGCTATGCCGCTGTCAGGGGCACTTATCGACGAACACCACCGGCTCGACCTGCGCGGTCTTCTGGCCGCGCTGCTGGATGCGACCGCAGATGATGTGGACGCGGCGGCGGCGGGTTTCCATCTCGCCTTGGCTGACGCGCTCGCCACCTGGGCCATCCAGGCGGCGAACGAGCGAAATTGCCGCATCGTGTGCCTGGGCGGAGGCTGCTTTTTCAACCGAATCCTGCGCGAACGGATGCTTATGCACTTGCAGGCTGCAGGCTTGCGTGTGCTCCAACCGATCGAAAAGGGTTGCGGCGACGCTGGGCTGGCGCTTGGCCAAGCCTGGGTGGCTGCACAACAGCTCATCCACAGCCCGAGCCGTTCCTGGAAAGAAACTGAACCATGTGTCTAGCCATTCCTGCACTGCTGGTCGAGCTGTTCGACAACGACCAGGCGGTAGTCAACCTCGCCGGAATCCGTAAAGCCATCTCCGTTGCCCTAGTGGCTGATGTGAAGGTGGGTGACTACGTGATCGTGCACGTGGGCCACGCTATCGGCACGATTGATCCCGAAGAGGCCGAGCGCACGCTTGCACTGTTTGCCGAGATGGCGCAGATGGAAGCGAAAGTGCACGGTGTTGGAGAACCCCTATGAAATACATCCACGAATTTCGTGATGGTGAACTGGCCCGTCAGATCGGCGCACGCATCACCGCCGAGGCCGATCCTTCTCGCAACTACGATTTCATGGAGTTCTGTGGTGGTCATACGCACGCCATCTCGCGTTACGGGGTGACCGAACTGCTGCCGGCCAATGTGCGCATGGTCCACGGCCCCGGTTGTCCGGTTTGCGTGTTGCCCATCGGCCGCATTGATCTGGCGATCCGCCTAGCGCTGGAGCGAGGTGCCATCGTATGCACCTACGGCGATACCATGCGGGTGCCGGCGTCAGACAGCTTGTCATTGATCAAGGCCAAGGCCCGCGGTGGGGATATCCGCATGGTCTATTCCGCCGCCGACGTGCTCACCCTCGCACGCGAGCATCCGCAATCCGAGGTGGTATTTTTCGCCATCGGTTTTGAAACCACTACGCCGCCCACGGCGCTGGCGATCCGTGATGCGCAGCGCGAAGGCCTGAGCAACTTTAGCGTGCTGTGTTGCCATGTGCTCACGCCCTCGGCCATCACCCACATTCTGGAGTCGCCTGAGGTGCGTCAGTTCGGCACCGTGCCGATCGACGGCTTCATCGGCCCGGCGCACGTGAGCATCGTGATCGGCTCCGAGCCCTATGAACACTTCGCTGAGGAGTACCGCAAGCCGGTGGTGATCGCCGGCTTTGAGCCGCTGGACGTGATGCAGGCGATCCTGATGCTGGTGCGCCAGGTCAATGAGGGCCGCGCCCAAGTGGAAAACGAGTTTGCCCGTGCCGTCACATCCGAGGGAAATCTCAAGGCACAAGCCCTGGTGTCCGAGGTGTTCGAACTGCGTCCCAGTTTTGAATGGCGTGGCCTGGGTGAGGTGCCTTACAGCGCGCTCAAGATCCGTGAAACCTTTGCGCCGTTCGATGCCGAGCGCCGTTTTGACCTACGCTACATCCCCGTGGCTGACAACAAGGCTTGTGAGTGCGGAGCCATACTGCGCGGCGTGAAAAAACCGACCGACTGCAAGATCTTCGGCACTGTCTGCACGCCGGAAAATCCGGTGGGTTCCTGCATGGTCTCCAGCGAAGGCGCTTGTGCCGCGCACTACACCTATGGTCGCTTTCGCGATATCCCCGTGGTCGCAGCCCCAGCCGAAAAGGTTACCCCATGAGAAGCGACAGCGAGCTCAGCGGCACTGGCGAACTACCTGTTCCCAAACCCGCGAAGAAAAACTACATCCGTCCATTGGACATCAAGCATGGCCGCATCGACATGAGCCACGGCGCAGGCGGCAAGGCCGCTGCGCAGCTAATTGATGAGCTGTTCCTCGCGGCCTTTGACAATGCCTTCCTGCGCCAGGGTGATGACGGTGCAGTGCTGGCCTTGCCCGGCTTCGATCCGGCACAGGGCCGGATTGTGATGGCCACCGACGGCCATGTGGTCTCGCCCTTGTTCTTTCCCGGCGGTGACGTGGGCTGCCTCTCGGTGCACGGCACGGTCAACGATGTGGCCATGTGTGGTGCGAAACCGCTTTACCTGAGCGCAAGTTTCATCATTGAAGAAGGTTTTGCTCTCATCGATCTGCAGCGCATCGTGCAATCCATGGCAGCCGCCGCACGCGAGGCCGGTGTGCCGATCGTCACCGGTGACACCAAGGTGGTGGAGCAGGGTAAGGGCGACGGCGTGTTTATCAGCACAACCGGCGTGGGTGTGGTGGCGCCGGGTGTGCACATCAGCGGGCGTAACGCACGCGCAGGCGATGTGGTGCTGCTCTCGGGCAGCATCGGCGATCACGGTGTGGCCGTGTTGTCGAAACGCGAGTCGCTGGCTTTCGGCACCACCATTGAAAGCGACACGGCATCCCTACACACCCTGGTGGCCGCCATGTTGGTTGCAGCGCCTGGCGCGGTGCGCGTGTTGCGCGACCCGACGCGCGGTGGTCTGGCGACGACACTCAACGAAGTGGCGCGGCAGTCGGGCGTAGGCATGCTGCTGCAAGAAGAGGCGATCCCGGTGAAGCCAGAGGTGGATGCGGCCTGCGAGCTGCTCGGCCTGGACCCGCTCTACGTGGCCAACGAAGGC
>NZ_JAMXAX010000038.1:8412-25823 GCF_023913775.1 Acidovorax facilis | reverse complement strand
CAAACTTATCGCAGTGATTTCGCCCGAATCGGCCGAAGCAGTACTGGCTGCGATGCGTGCCCATCCGCTCGGTGCCGATGCTGCTCGCATCGGCGAAGTCACGGTCGACCCGCACCATTTCGTGCAGATGGCGACCAGTTTTGGTGGGCGCCGCGTGGTTGACTGGTTGACAGGTGAACAGTTGCCGCGGATCTGTTGATACACCTGCCCCGCAACGCGCCATCCCCACGGGGCGCAGCCTGCAGCCCGGCGAATCGGTTCTTCTGCGGCTGCTGCTGGATGGGGCGCCGTTGTTGCCGTGGGAATTGAATCGTTGGTGGACACAGATGCACTAGCCGATCACGGGAGATTAGGAGACGGGCATGTTGGGCAAGGTGTTTCAGAAGACAGACCTCGGCAAGGCCGAGGTCGCGTGCCGTCAGGCTGGCCTGTCCAGGGCCACCCGCAGCGTGCTCATCATGATCAATGGCAGTGACTCGGTGGGTGCGCTGGTTGCGCGGGGGGTAGAACAGGTGCAGAGCCATTTCGACGCCTTACTCACTTTGCGCCTGATTGAGCCCGTATCCGAACCCCGCACGCGGCTGAGACCGACCGATGAACTCCCAGGGGCCGCCACCCGTAGCACTGAGGCGCTAACTGCCCCTTCCGAACCCGATCTGGAGCCGCTGCGCCGTCGCGCCATGGTGCAACTGATGCCCCACTTTGGTCCCGACACGGCGGTGATGGCGGAGGCGCTTCTGGCTGCGCGCACCGCTGCATCGTTTAACCAGGCACTCGACGTCATCCAGGCCCAACTTGCCATTTACCTAGGGCGCAAGCAGGCACAAATCGAACTGCAAACCTTACGACCATGAACATGATCCACACCTCAGCCCTGCGCATCTTGCTGCTGTGCCACAGTTTTAACAGCCTCACCCAGCGCCTATACGCCGAACTGCGCGCCAGTGGCCACACGCTGAGCGTAGAGCTCGACATCAATGATCGTGTGACCGAAGAGGCCGTCGCTTTGTTCCAGCCAGATATCGTGCTGGCCCCCTTTCTGAAGCGTCGCATTCCGGCATCGGTGTGGCAAAGTGTGACCTGTCTGGTCGTGCATCCCGGGCCGCCCGGCGATCAAGGGCCGAGCGCGCTCGATTGGGCGGTGTTGCAGGGCGAGTCGCGGTGGGGCGTGACTGTGCTGCAAGCCAACGGCGATTTTGATGCGGGGCCGGTTTGGGCGCACGCGAGCTTTCAGACTCGAAGTGCAGCCAAGGGAGATCTGTACCGACGTGAAGTGACTGCTGCCGCGTTGCAAGCCGTGACCGATGCCATCCAGCACTTCGCACAAGGTCACAGGACAGCGCCAGATGCAGCGCCGACACCGACACCGACGCCGACGCCGACGCCGCGCTGGCAACCACTGATGAAGCAGGAGCACAGGTACATCGACTGGGCGGCTGACGATACCGCCAGGGTACTGGCCAAGCTGCATTGCGCCGATGGCCAGCCCGGCGTGCTCGATGCACTGTGGGGGCAGGCCTGCTACCTTATGGATGCTCACCCGGCCAGCGCAGCCGTGCTCCATGAGTTCCAAGAACGCGCGCCAGGTGAGCTGCTGGCGCAACGTGACGGCGCGCTCCTGCGCCGCACGCGTGACGGCGGCGTGTGGATCGGTCAGGCGCGGCTGTTGGCGGCACCGTCAGACGCTGGGGCCGGCTCATTCAAACAGATCGCCGCTGAGCTGTTTGAGCACGAGGCGGCTACCCTGCCGCAACGTCCTGTGCCGCTACAACGGGCGGACGACGAATGGGGTGAGCTGCGTTACACCGAGCACGGCCCCGAAGGCGCGCGCGTCGGTTGCCTGTCTTTTGATTTTTACAACGGTGCCATGTCTACTGGACGCTGTGAACGGTTGCGCGCCGCTTGGCTGGCGGTCTGCCAGCGGCCCACGCAGGTGCTGATGCTCATGGGTGGAGCTGGATTCTTCAGCAATGGCATCGACCTCAACAGCATCGAAGCGGCGGCCCACCACGCGGGTGACAGCGCAGCCGATGCCTCGTGGCGCAACATCAACGCCATGAACGACCTGGCGCTCGCGGTGCTGCAGACCACTGACCGGCTCACCGTGAGCGTGCTGCGTGGCAACGCCGGCGCAGGCGGCGCCTTTCTTGCGCTGACGGCCGATGAAATCTGGGCGCACGACAGCGTGGTGCTCAACCCACACTACAAGAATATGGGCAATCTCTACGGCTCCGAGTACTGGACCTACCTGCTGCCGCGCCGCCTGGGTGTAGTGGGCGCGAAAGACCTGATGGCGCAGCGCCTGCCGCTGCTGGCCCGCAGCGCGCTGGCCATGGGTCTGATCGACCATTGCGATGTG
The DNA here is from genome assembly GCF_023913775.1 of Acidovorax facilis. GTDB lineage: Bacteria > Pseudomonadota > Gammaproteobacteria > Burkholderiales > Burkholderiaceae_C > Acidovorax > Acidovorax facilis. The sequence continues at coordinate 23,464 of NZ_JAMXAX010000038.1, read as the reverse complement.
CAAGACCGTGCCGGGCTTGACGAACGCTGCATCGCACGAGCACTGGCGCTGGCTGGCTCCTACAATTGGTCCGAGCGGCTGGCGGCCAAGCAGGCACAGCGTGCCGAAGATGAGGCCCGCCGACCGCTTGCCGATCACCGCGAACAGGAACTGGCGCGCATGCACCGAAACTTTTACGGCTTCGATCCGAGCTACCACGTGGCACGCCACCACTTTGTGCACAAACTGCCCCACGCGTGGACGCCACGCCATCTGGCGGTACACCGATGAGCCGCGCCGCTGCTGGTTCGCGGCGAGTCGCCGCCTACGTCCCCCAGAGGTCATATGCGGCCCGGAGAAACCGGTTTGGCAGTGTTTTTGATCCAGATATGCCGCGCCGGGCGGTCTATGCAAGCTCGGTCGAAAAATGACGCAGCCTTTGATTTCGGAATCCTTACCCACCGTGCTCGTCGTCGACGACGAGGTGCACTCGCAAGACGCGCTACGGCGCACGCTAGACGACGATTTCACCGTGTTCACGGCCAGCAGCGCGGAAGAGGCGCGTGGCCTGCTGGAGTGTGAACCGGTGAATGTGATTCTTTGCGACCAGCGCATGCCTGGGCAGACGGGTATGAGCTTCCTCAAGGAGGTGCGCGAGCGCTGGCCCGAGGTAGTGCGCATCGCGATCTCGGGTTACACCGATTCAGAAGACATCATTGCCGGCATCAACGAAGCCGGCATTTACCAATACATCCTCAAACCCTGGGGCCCCGACCACCTACTGGAGTCGGTACGCAACGCTGTGGAGGCGCAGTCGCTGCAGCGCCAGAACAGTCGACTCGATCTGGAGCTACGCACCAGCACTGGAGTCCTGCGCCAGCGTACGAGCACGAAGATAACGCGGGCGCGTAACCACTTTGGGTTCGACCGGATCGTGCGGGCTCTGGGGAGTCCGCTGGACAGCATCTGTGCCACGGCTGAGCGTGTGGCGCGTTACGACATCTCGGTGCTGGTGCTGGGCGAATCGGGCACCGGCAAGGAGCTTCTGGCACGCGCGATTCACTACGCCTCACCGCGCCACACCGGCCCCTTCGTGGTAGAAAACTGCGCGGCAATCCCCGACACCCTGCTCGAATCCGAACTGTTCGGTCACAAACGCGGCGCCTTCACCGGGGCCTACGAAGACCATCCCGGCCTGTTCCAACGAGCCCACGGCGGTACCGTGTTTCTCGATGAAATCGGAGAAACCTCGCCAGCGTTTCAGGTCAAGCTCTTGCGTGTGCTGCAGGAAGGTGAGGTGCGACCGGTGGGCGCTGCGCGGCCGGTACCGGTGGACGTCCGTGTTATCGCCGCCACCCATCGTCAGCTGGAGCAGCGCGTGCGTGACGATCTGTTTCGCGAAGACCTCTACTACCGCATCGCCGGCGTCACGATCACCATGCCGCCGCTGCGCGAGCGTGCAGCCGACATTGTGCCGATTGCGCGCAAGACGGTGCTGGATGTGGCAGCCGAGCTGGGACACCCTGGTGCGGAGCTGCCTGATGACACGCTGGCCTTTCTGCAGGCTTATCCATGGCCGGGCAACATCCGGGAATTGCGCAACGAAATTGCGCGTGCACTGGCGTTGCACGATGGTCAGCAACTGACGCCGGGCGTCTTTTCCGCACGAGTCCTTCAAGGCCGTACCCGAGGCACCATCGACGATATGTCCATGGTGGTTCCCCAGAGTGGCACACTGGTCGAACGGCTGGACGTGATCGAAGCCATGGTCTTGCGCGAGTCCTTGCTGCGCCATCGCTGGAACAAGACGCGCACCGCTGCCGAGCTGGGTTTGTCACGGGTTGGTTTGCGCGCCAAGATGCAACGTTTCGGATTGGACAAATAATGTCAACTCCGTTGTTGACCCCATTTTTTGGGGGGGCGGCAGATTGCTCAAGAGGCAACACTTACGTTCGGGCCAAGCACGTTTCGCTGTGCTCCGAGTTTCTGGCCTTTCGCTGTGGCCGCGTTCGGCAGACCGTTGTGCTTCTACCTCTGGGGAAATTGAAATGGCTTCTGCGCGACCGTTGAAGGTGCTTTGGTTGCAGTCTGGCGGCTGCGGCGGTTGCAGCATGTCACTGCTGTGCGCAGACACCACCGATTTCCAGGGCCATTTGCGTGATGCTGGAGTCGATCTTTTGTGGCATCCCTCGTTGTCGCTGTCTAGCGGTGAGGAGGTAATCGATTTGCTTCAAGCCGTGCTGGATGGGCGTGTTCCCCTGGACGCGTTGTGCATCGAAGGTTCGCTGCTGCGTGGACCGTACGGCTCGGGCCGCTTCCACATGCTGGCAGGCACGGGCGTGCCCATGATCCACTGGGTGCGACAACTCGCGGCGCGCGCGAAGCATGTGGTTGCGATCGGTAGCTGCGCGGCCTGGGGTGGTATCACCGCCGGCGGCGACAACCCGACTGACGCCTGCGGTCTTCAGTTCGAGGACGATCGGCCCGGCGGCTTGCTCGGCGCCGGCTTCCGTTCTTCCAGCGGATTGCCGGTGATCAATATCGCGGGCTGTCCCACGCACCCCAGCTGGGTCATCGACACGCTTATGGCCCTAGCCGTTGACGGCCTGACTGACGCCGACCTCGACCCGCTGAATCGGCCGCGCTTCTACGCGGACCAGCTGGTGCACCACGGCTGCACCCGCAACGAGTACTACGAATTCAAGGCCAGCGCGGAAAAACCATCCGACCTTGGTTGTTTGATGGAGCACATGGGCTGCAAGGGCACCCAGGTGCACGCCGACTGCAATATTCGCCTGTGGAACGGTGAGGGCAGCTGCACGCGCGGCGGTTACGCCTGCATCGCATGCACCGAACCAGGTTTCCAGGAGCCCGGTCATCCGTTCCACGAAACCCCCAAGCTCGCGGGCATCCCGATCGGCCTGCCGACTGACATGCCCAAGGCCTGGTTCGTGGCTCTGGCCTCGTTGTCCAAGAGCGCCACGCCCAAACGCGTGAAATACAACGCTGTGGAAGACCACCTTGTGGTGAAACCTGCTATTAGAAAGACAAGGTTGAAATGAATGGCTCGACGAACCGGACACGCTGGCGGCGATGCGACCTACCAAGCACACCAGGGGCACAGCAGAACCAGTTCTGCGCTGAGCCTGGTTTCAGATTTGTCCCATTACGTGAAACCTGTCGGCAGACCTCGGAGCCCATGAAATGAGTCGCCTGCTGGTTGGTCCGTTCAACCGCGTCGAAGGCGATCTGGAAGTGTCGCTGGACATCGTCGACGGGCGCGTCGCCTCGGCTCAGGTCAATGCCACCATGTACCGCGGATTTGAGCAGATTCTGCAGGGCAAGGCGCCACACGACGCGCTCATCTACGTGCCGCGCATCTGCGGCATTTGCTCGGTGTCGCAGTCGGTGGCCAGTGCGCGTGCGCTGGCCGATCTGGGGCAGGTGCAGATACCTGCAAACGGCCAGCATGCGACCAACCTGATCCTGGCCACCGAGAATCTCGCCGACCACCTGACACATTTTTATCTGTTCTTCATGCCGGATTTCTGTCGCCCGGTGTATGCCGCTCGACCCTGGTACGCCGAAGCACTACGTCGCTTTGCACCTGACAGAGGCGAACACGTGCGCGCGGCGACGGCTGCGCGCCAGCGCTGGCTCACCCTGATGGGCACGCTGGGCGGCAAGTGGCCGCACACGCAGTCCATTGAACCCGGTGGCTCGACCCGCGCGGTCGAGGCGGTCGAACGGGTGCGCTTGCTTGCTCGCGTGCGTGAGTTCCGGTCCTTTCTGGAACGCCAACTTTTTGGTGCCTCTCTGGAGACCATGACTGAACTGGCGAGCGAAGACGCGCTCGGGCGTTGGCACGCACAAGACCCGTTGGGCAGCGACTTCCGGTTTTTCCTGACGCTAGTGAACGAACTGTCACTGAGTAAGCTGGGTCCCGGTCCTGGGCGTTACCTGAGCTACGGTGCGTATGCGCTGCCCGAGGGCGGTTACGGTTTGCCAGGCGGCCTGTGGCGCGCTGAGCCAGCCCAACTGGAAGCGATGGACCCGAGCCGCATCACCGAAGATGCCACCCATGCCTGGCTGTCCGATGCTGGCGGGCCCTTGCATCCACAGCAAGGGCTGACCGTGCCCGATCCAGACAAGGCAGGAGCCTATACCTGGAACAAGGCGCCGCGACTGGGGGGGGAAGTGATCGAGACCGGAGCTATCGCACGCCAGCTCGCTGGTGGAAATCCATTGGTGCGCGACGCGGTGACGCGACACGGCGGCACCGTTTACACGCGCGTTCTGGCCCGCCTGTTGGAGCTGGCGCGGGTGGTGCCGATGATGGAAGCCTGGTTGCAGGACATCCGGCCAGGGGAGCCGTTCTGCGTGCCGTCGAACCTGCCAGAGCACGGGCGGGGAACGGGTCTGAGCGAAGCTGCGCGCGGCTGCCTGGGGCATTGGGTGGAGGTGCAGCGCGGTCGCATCGCCAACTATCAGATCGTTGCGCCGACCAGCTGGAACTTTTCACCGCGCGATGCTGCCGGCATTCCTGGAGCGCTGGAACAGGCACTAGTGGGTGCGCCGGTTATTGAGGGTGAAAAGACTCCCATTTCGGTCCAACATGTCGTGCGATCATTTGACCCCTGTATGGTCTGCACAGTGCACTAGATGGCGACCTCACAATCTTCGCGGAGCCGTCTCCCAGGCGGCACCAGCTGCAGCCTGGGCAAGCCAGAGCTATTGTGCGCGGGGTTGAGTCAGGCCCTTTGCGATCGTAGAAACCTGCCATGAGCAAGGTCCGAACGCCCAGCCCCTTGAACCCGATCCCTATGGAGGGCGTGGACGAGTCCACTTGGCTGGATGTGATCCAGAAGATGGATGAGGTCTATACGCAGCTTATCGACGATGAGGTTGAGCTCGAGAAGAAGAACACGCAGTTGGAGCAGTCGCAACAGTTCATCTTTAGCGTCCTATCCGCCATGTCCGACGTGCTGCTTGTCTGCGACGAATACGGCAACATCGAGGAAACCAATGCGGCGCTGTGTGAACTCGTAGGCCGGGGTGATGCCAGTTTGCGCGGTACCCCTCTGGCGGCGTTGTTGGCCGATGTGGACAGCGCGCAGCATGCCCGTGACGTACTGGGCAACACCCGCGCTGTGCGCAGCGGTGAGGTGGTTGAGTTGAACCTGATTGATCGCCAGGGTCAGGGTGTGCCAGTGGATTTCAACTGCACGCCGCGTGTGGCCAGCTCTGGCCGGCGCCTGGGTACGGTGCTGGTGGGGCGGCCAATGGCCGAGATCAAGCGCTCCTACCAAGAGCTGCGCACGGCCCACGAAGCACTCAAGCGCGCGCAGCAGCAACTGCTGCATTCAGAAAAAATGGCCTCGCTCGGTAGACTGGTGGCCGGTGTGGCGCATGAGCTCAACAACCCGATCAGTTTCGTGCTCGGCAACGTACACGCCCTGCACCGCTATAGCGAGCGGCTGCGCCAGTACCTGGCTGCGGTGCATTCGGACCAGTCGCTGCAGAACTTGCAGGCCTTGCGAGTGCAATTGCGTATCGACCACTTGGTAGCAGACCTACCTTCGCTGATCGAGGGTACGTTAGAGGGCGCGCAGCGCACCGCCGACATCGTGCATGGCCTGAAACGCTTCTCCGCTAAGGATCGTGAGGAGCGTCAGTTGGTCGATCTGAACGAGATGATCGCGCGTGCCATTCTTTGGGTGCGCAAGGGTGCGGCGCCCACTTTCGAGGTGTTTTGGGAGGCCGGTCCGCCGTGTTGGGTGATGGGCAGCGGCGCGCAGCTGCATCAGGTATTGATGAATCTGTTGCAGAACGCGTGCGATGCCGCCGCCGCACGTGGTGCCACACCTATGGTCTGGATCCGCGCGACGCACGATGCGCATCAGGTTCTGGTGACCATACGCGACAACGGTATCGGCATTCCAGAAGAGAACTTGTTGCGGATTTTCGAGCCTTTTTTCACTACGAAACCGGTCGGCTCGGGCACTGGCCTGGGCCTATCAATCAGTTATGGCATTGTGGAGCAGCACGGAGGAGAACTAGCAGTGCACAACCACCCGGAGGGTGGAACGGAGTTCACTCTGACTTTGCCGTTGGCGTTTGATCCAGGGTTTACTCCTGCGCCTTCATTACCTTCATAGGCATATTCGTCTTTCCCCGCCTGAAAGGGCCTGGTGTGAGCGGATCGGTGGCGAGCTCAGCCAGATCGACGTGCTGCCTGAAATGCTCCGCCAGGAAACTCTCCCCGCGCTCTAGGACGAAGTAGCGGAACGCCTCTGCTGCTGGCGACAGCAGCTTGGACAAAGTGTTCACCACGTTCCACGCTCGCACCACCGGGGCGCCTTCTACGTCGGGCAGGGCGATGAGCCCATGGTCAAGTTCCAGGCCAAGAGTGTGCAGCGACAGGAAGCTCAGTCCCATGCCAGCCATTACCGCCTGCTTGATGGTTTCGTTACTGGCCATCTCCATGGTGATTCGCAGCTCCACATGGGCCTCCTTTAGGAACTTTTCCAAGGCTGCGCGCGTTCCGGAGCCCTGCTCGCGCACGATGAAACTCTGACCGTGTAATGCCTCTACTGGTAGATGTCCGGCGTTGGCCAGCGGATGCCCCACTGGCGTCACAAACACATGCGGGTGCGCGGCAAAGGGCTCGGCGCGCGTTGCCAGCTCCTTAGGGGGCCGGCCCATGATGGCGATATCGACTTCGTTGGCGTGCAGCATTTGCACCAACTGTTCACGGTTGCCAGCCGTCAGCTTGATCTCGATGCCTTCGTGTTCGCGACGGAACTCGGTCAACAAGTGCGGCAAGAAGTACTTGGCGGTGCTCACCATGCCAATGGTCAGCGTGCCCACCTCCAGCTTTTGCAATCGCGCAGCGGTGTCTTCTGCGTCCTTCAGGGTCGCCAGCATCTTGCGCGCGTACACCAGCATGTATTCGCCCACCGTGGTCAACGCCACCTGGCGCCCACTGCGTTCGAACAATGGCATGCCCACATGGCCCTCCAACTCTTTGATCTGCATGGTGACCGCCGGCGGCGTGAGATGCAGCGCCTGTGCGGCCTTGGCAAAGCTGAGATGGCGGGCCACCTCGTTGAACACGCGTAACTGCCGGAAGGTAGCGTTTCTCATTCAGAACATCCTTAAGCGATACCTTAACTTAATTCTAATAATTTGTGAATTTACTTTACTTGAGTTGATTTTTACAGTTCAGCCATCGCACCCAACCTCATTCATCCCAGGAGAACCGATGAGCAACACTGTTGAAACTGGCCAGATCACCGATGCCAAAACTCGCTACAGCGCAGGCGTTCTGAAGTACATGCAGATGGGCTATTGGGTGCCGGACTACGTCCCCAGCGCCACTGACACCATCTGCCTGTTTCGCATCACACCGCAGGACGGTGTCGACCCTGAGGAGGCCGCTGCTGCAGTGGCTGGTGAGTCCAGCACGGCGACTTGGACGGTGGTGTGGACCGACCGCCTCACCGCCTGCGACAGCTACCGCGCCAAGGCCTACAAAGTGATCCCGGTGCCAAACAACCCCGGCCAGTATTTCGCCTATGTGGCCTATGACCTGATCCTGTTCGAAGAAGGGTCCATCTCGAACATGACCGCCAGCCTGATCGGTAACGTGTTCAGCTTCAAGCCGCTCAAGGCGGCTCGACTGGAAGACATCCGCCTGCCTGTGGCCTACATCAAGACCTTCAAGGGACCACCCACCGGCTTGGTTGTGGAACGTGAACGGCTCGATAAATTTGGTCGTCCACTGCTTGGCGCCACGACAAAGCCCAAGCTGGGCCTGTCGGGTCGCAATTACGGCCGCGTGATCTACGAAGGGCTCAAGGGTGGCCTCGATTTCATGAAGGATGACGAGAATATCAACAGCCAGCCCTTTATGCACTGGCGTGACCGTTTCCTCTACGTGATGGATGGGGTGAACAAGGCCCAGGCCGCCACTGGCGAGATCAAGGGCAGCTACTTGAATGTGACCGGCGCCACGATGGAAGACATCTACGAGCGCGCCGAATTCGCCAAGGAGCTTGGCAGCGTGGTCATCATGCTTGACCTGGTGATTGGCTGGGCCGCCATTCAGAGTATGGCCAATTGGGCACGCAAGAACGACATGATTGTTCACATGCACCGGGCTGGCCATGGGACCTACACGCGGCAGAAGAATCATGGTGTGAGCTTTCGTGTGATTGCCAAGTGGCTGCGCCTGGCTGGCGTGGACCACCTGCATACCGGCACTGCCGTGGGCAAGCTCGAAGGAGACCCGCTCACTGTGCAGGGCTACTACAACGTCTGTCGCGACAGCTACACCGTGACCGACCTGCCACGTGGCATTTACTTTGACCAGGACTGGGCAGACACCAAGAAGGTGATGCCCGTGGCCTCAGGAGGCATTCACGCCGGGCAGATGCACCAGCTGCTTGATCTGTTTGGCGACGACGTGATCCTGCAGTTTGGCGGCGGCACCATCGGCCACCCGCAGGGCATCCAGGCCGGCGCCGTAGCCAACCGTGTGGCTCTTGAGACCATGGTCAAGGCACGCAATGAGGGTAGGAACATCGCGCAAGAAGGCCCGCAGATCCTGCGTAAAGCCGCACAGAGCTGCGGCCCGCTCAAGGCTGCACTCGATACCTGGGGCGATATCACCTTCAACTACGCCTCGACCGACAGCAGCGACTACGTGGCCACTCCTGCGATGTCGGCCTGATCACCACAGACATAAGGAGTACAGCACCATGATGACCAACCCCACCGGCCGCTTGACCCAGGGCCAGTTCAGCTTTCTTCCAGAACTGACCGATGCCGAGATCACCTTGCAGATCGAGTACGGCCTCGGCAAGGGCTATGCCTGGAGCGTCGAATACACCGACGACCCGCACCCGCGAAACACTTATTGGGATATGTACGGCATGCCGATGTTCGACCTGCAGGACGCTGCCGGCGTACTGCAGGAACTGACGGCCTGTCGCCAGGCCTTTCCCCGTCACTACATCCGTCTGATGGCCTTCAACGCCACACGCGGCGTCGAGTCGGTGGCCATGTGTTTCATCGTCAACCGGCCACCGGTGGAGCACGGTTTCATGCTGGAGCGCCAGGAAGCTCAAGGCCGCAACCTGCGTTACACGACAAGCGGTTACGGCGTCTCGCGGCCCGAAGGAGAACGCTATTAGCTTGATAGCTTCTTGCGCAAGACATATCTGACCAAAAGCCACTTTTAAGGTGAACACACCGATGTACGCTATCCCCGGTATCCATCGCACTGGCGCACAGCCCTCTCCTGTGTCCGAAGAAGTGGCGACTGCCGCGCCTGCGCCGGTCGCACGCACTGTGGCCGCTGTGCTCGCCGATGCGCAGATTGAATCGGTATTGCAGGAACTTGATACCGATCTGGTCGGCCTGGCGCCGGTGAAAGCGCGTATCCGCGACATCGCCGCGCTGCTGGTCATCGACCGGCTGCGTATGAACCTAGGCCTGGCGGCCCAGGCGCCAAGCCTGCACATGTGTTTCACCGGGAACCCCGGTACGGGAAAGACTACGGTGGCGCTGCGCATGGCCACCATCCTGCACCGACTGGGGTATGTGCGCAAAGGCCACCTGGTGGCAGTGACCCGCGACGACCTCGTGGGCCAATACATAGGCCACACCGCGCCCAAGACCCGCGAAGTGCTGAAGAAGGCCATGGGAGGCGTGTTGTTCATCGATGAGGCGTATTACCTGTACCGCCCTGAAAACGAACGTGACTACGGCCAGGAAGCTATCGAAATTCTGCTGCAGGTTATGGAAAACCAGCGCGACGACCTGGTGGTAATCCTGGCTGGGTACTCCGATCGGATGGACACCTTCTTCCAGAGCAACCCTGGCATGAGCTCACGCATCGCCCACCACCTGGCGTTTCCTGACTACGCACCACCCGAGCTGATGCAGATTGCGGAAAAGATGCTGGCCACACAGAACTATCACTTCGGGGCAGGCGCCAGTGAAGCCTTTGGGCGGTACCTGGAACTGCGCCTGCGCCAGCCGCATTTTGCCAACGCTCGCAGCGTTCGCAACGCCCTGGACCGAGCCCGCCTTCGCCAGGCCAGCCGCTTGTTTGCCGACCGCGACCGTGAACTTAGCGCGCAAGACCTCAGCACGCTTACCGAGGCAGATTTTCTGGCTAGCCGACTGTTCCATACGACGCAAGGTGACGCATGAGCAAGTACAAGGCCACGGCGTTGGGGCATTCCCCAAACGACGGAGCGAAAGGCGCGGGGACGCGCCGTCTTAAGGCGCTAATTTTTGATGTCGACGGAACGCTCGCCGACACGGAGAGCACCCACCGTGCCGCCTTCAATCAGGCTTTTTCTGCCGAGGGGCTGAGCTGGCACTGGGACGAAGCGACCTACACCCGGCTACTCGATATCTCGGGAGGCAAGGAGCGCATCCTGCACTATTGGCACGCCCGCGGCGACTTTCCGCACGACATCTCCGGCAGCGGCGTGCGTGACACCGTACAACGCATCCACGACGCCAAGACTGCCGTCTATGAGTACGCTGTGCACAGTGGTGCGGTCGGCCTGCGCCCTGGTGTGCTGCGGCTGCTGCAAGAGGCCAAGGCGGCAGGGCTGCGGCTGGCGATTGCCACCACTACTTCGCCGGTCAACATCGCTGCACTGCTGCGCACCGCTATCGGTCCGGACTGGGTTTATCAATTTGCGGCCATCGGCGATGCGTCCACCGCGCCACTGAAAAAACCCCACCCGCAGGTGTACCTGCAGATGCTCGAACGCCTGGCGCTGCCCGCCGGCGATTGCCTCGCATTCGAAGACTCCTCGAACGGACTGCACGCCGCCCGTGCTGCAGGCCTGGCGACCGTGATCACCCCCACGCGCTACACCGCCAGCCATGACTTCCGTGGCTGCTTGCGCCTGCTGCCCGACCTGGCCACCGTGACGCTGGCCGAGCTTGAGGACTGGCATGGGGTGCAGCCGGCTCAGCCCCATGTCCAATTTCCTGCCCATTGAAGGCTCGCCCGTCATGTTCATTCCCAGTTCTGTTCAGCCGTTGCGTCTCGCTCCCTCCATCCTCTCGGCTGATTTTTCCCGCCTTGGTGAGGAGGTGCGCGCCATTGAGGCAGGGGGGGCCGACCTGGTGCATTTCGATGTCATGGACAACCATTACGTGCCAAATCTCACTATTGGCCCGCTGGTGTTCCAAGCCATCCGCCCGCACGTCGGAATTCCCATTGACGTGCATTTGATGGTGGAGCCAGTGGACGCCCTCATCCCGCAGTTTGCCAAGGCTGGTGCCAATATCATCAGTTTCCATCCAGAGGCTTCGCGCCACGTGGATCGCACACTTGCGCTGATCCGCGAACACGGCTGTCAGGCAGGTCTGGCGCTCAACCCGGCCACGCCACTGGCCTGGCTCGACCAGGTGATGGAACGACTCGACATGGTGTTGTTGATGAGCGTGAACCCCGGCTTTGGCGGGCAGGCCTTCATCCCGTCCACGCTGGCCAAATTGCGCCAGGTACGCCAGCGTCTCGACGCTTATGCAGACACGACCGGCCGCCGGATCTGGCTGGAGGTGGATGGCGGCGTAAAGGTAGACAACATCGCTGCAATTGTGGCCGCCGGAGCCGATACCTGTGTGGCCGGCAGCGCTGTTTTTGGCGCGCCGGACGCCGACGGCGGCTACCGCGGCGTGCTGCGCGCGTTGCGCCAGCAGGTGCCCCAGTCTGCATGACGGCGGCGACCCATCCAAAGAATCCATAACTCCCGAGACACTACCATGGCATTTCCCCACCACACCACGCTCACCCGGTTTCTCATCGAGGAGCGGTGCCGCTTTCCCGATGCCAGTGGCGACTTCAACGCGCTGATCCTCGATGTGGCCATGGCCTGCAAGTCGATCGCCCGCACCGTGGCCTACGGCGAACTCGGCGGTGTGCTTGGCAACCATGCTGAGGAAGGCGGTGGCGTTGTCAATGTGCAAGGGGAGACGCAGAAGAAGCTCGATGTACTGAGTAACGAGTTCTTCCTGCACATCACCGAATGGGGAGGGCACTTGGCCGGTATGGCCTCGGAAGAAATGGTAGTGCCTTACCAGATTCCTGCGCCGTACCGGCGCGGCAAATACTTGCTGGTGTTCGATCCGCTGGACGGCTCCAGCAATATCGATGTAAACGTTTCGGTAGGCAGCATCTTCTCCATCCTGCGCGCTCCCCAGCCTGAGGGAAATCGCGCCGAGTGCGATGTGGTTGAAGCAGATTTTCTGCAGCCGGGCACCCGGCAGGTAGCCGCTGGATACGCCCTGTATGGGCCTACCACCATGCTGGTGCTCACCGTGGGCAGTGGCGTGAACGGCTTCACCCTGGACCCTAATCTGGGTGAATTCATGCTCACACATCCGCAATTGCAGGTGCCGCTCGACACCCAGGAATTCGCAATCAACGCATCGAACAGCCGCTTCTGGGAGGCGCCGGTCAAGCGCTATATGGACGAATGCCTGGCGGGCGCAGCGGGCACTCGCGGTAAGGACTTCAACATGCGCTGGATCGCCAGCATGGTGGCCGAGGCACACCGCATCTTGATGCGTGGCGGCGTCTTCCTTTACCCGCGTGACACCAAGGATGCGGCACGGCCAGGCCGACTGCGCCTGCTCTACGAGGCCAACCCCATCGGTTTCATCATGGAACAGGCGGGTGGCCGCGCAAGCACAGGGAGTATTCCCGTGTTGGAGGTGCAGCCTGAGAGCCTGCACCAACGCATCGGTCTGGTGTTTGGTTCGAAGCACGAGGTAGAGCGCATCGAGCGCTACCACGCCGAGCCCGTCCATGTCGAACTCGACAACCCGCTGTTCCACGACCGTAGCCTTTTCCGGGCATGCGCCTGACGCTACAGAAGCAGTAGCTACAAGCGCACTCTACATAAGCACTGCAGGTCAATTTCAGTTAAAACTATCAGGAGATTCGCGCATGTCCGAACGCCACCCGATCATTGCCATAACGGGCTCCAGCGGTGCTGGCACCACCTCGGTGACCCGTACCTTTGAAAACATATTTCGCCGCGAAGGGGTGAACGCCGCCATCGTAGAAGGCGACAGTTTTCATCGCCACGACCGCACCGAGATGAAACGCCACCTCGCTGAGGCGGAGGCCGCTGGTGACAAGAACTTCAGCCACTTCGGCCCGGACAACAACCTGTTTACTGAGCTGGCGGAGCTGTTCCGGACCTATGCAGTCACAGGCACTGGCCGGCGAAGAAAGTACCTGCACGACCCGGAGGAGGCCGCACCGTACAAGCAGCAGCCCGGCACTTTTACCCCCTGGGAAGACGTGCCCGCTGGCACCGATCTGCTGTTCTATGAAGGACTGCACGGGGCGGTGGTAACCCCCGAGGTCAACATCGCCCAGCACCCCGACTTGCTAATTGGAGTGGTACCGGTCATCAATCTGGAATGGATCCAGAAGCTCTGGCGCGACAAGGCCAAGCGTGGCCACAGTACAGAGGCAGTGACCGACACCATTCTGCGGCGCATGCCCGACTATGTGAACTACATCTGCCCGCAGTTCATGCACACCCACGTCAACTTCCAGCGTGTGCCCATGGTGGACACCAGCAACCCCTTCATCGCCCGCGATATTCCGAGCGCCGACGAAAGCATGGTGGTGATCCGCTTCGCCAATCCGAAGGGCATCGATTTCCCGTACCTGATGAACATGGTGCACGGCAGCTTCATGTCGCGCGCCAACACCGTGGTAGTGCCCGGCGGCAAGATGGAATTGGCCATGCAGCTCATTTTCACGCCTTTCATCTGGCGAATGATGGAACGCAAGAAGCGGGCCCTGTAAGTCCCCCACGCTGGCGCACTTCGCGTCGCCGCCGACCCCCTTTGCACCGCAGTAACCCCGCGGCTCTGGCAGAGCCGGCCCGCGGTGTGCCTGAAAAAGGCCTCGCCCGTTCCTGATCCTTCTATAGAGCGTCAAAATGAACCAACCATCTCCCGAACATGCGCGGCAAATGGCCAATGCCATCCGTATGCTGGCCGTCGATGCGGTCGAGCAAGCCAAATCCGGCCATCCCGGCGCTCCCATGGGCATGGCCGATATCGCCGAGGTGCTGTGGCACCGCCACCTGCGGCACAACCCGGCGAACCCGCGCTGGCCCGACCGTGACCGCTTCGTACTCAGCAACGGCCATGGCTCGATGCTGCTGTATGCGCTGCTGCACCTTACGGGCTATGACCTGCCGATCGCCGAGCTCAAGGCTTTTCGCCAACTGCACAGCAAGACCGCCGGGCACCCCGAGGTCGGCGTGACGCCTGGCGTGGAGACCACCACTGGCCCACTGGGGCAGGGAATCACCAACGCAGTGGGCATGGCGCTCGCGGAAAAACTGCTGGCAGCCGAGTTCAACCGCAGTGCCGACGGGGTAGACCACACCATCGTGGATCACTTCACTTACGCTTTCGCTGGCGACGGTTGCCTCATGGAGGGTATCAGCCATGAAGCTTGCTCTCTGGCTGGCACCTTGCGGCTGTCAAAACTGGTGCTGTTGTACGACGATAACGGCATCTCCATCGATGGCCATGTCGGGGGGTGGTTCACCGATGACACGCCGAAACGTTTTGAGGCCTATGGCTGGCATGTGATTGCAGCGGTAGACGGGCATGACCCGGCAGCGGTGGACGCGTCCCTGCACGCCGCCAGGGCGCAGGCGGTCCGGCCCGATGGCCGACCGACGCTGATCTGCTGCAAAACCGTCATTGGCATGGGTTCACCGGGCAAGGCCGGTACCCACGACGTGCACGGCGCAGCCCTGGGGGCGGCGGAAGTGGCCGCTACCCGCGCTGCACTTGGCTGGACTGCTGCGCCCTTTGATGTGCCGCGGGATATAGCCTGTGCCTGGGATGCGCGCGAGCGCGGCGCTGCCGCTGAGCGCTCCTGGCGCATGCGCTTTGAGGCCTACCGCAGTGCCTTTCCTGATGCGGCGGACGAGTTCGAGCGCCGCATCACCGGCCGACTGCTGCCCGCGCTGGCCGATCAGTTGCCTAGCTTGCTGGT
>NZ_JAMXAX010000038.1:4037-8313 GCF_023913775.1 Acidovorax facilis | reverse complement strand
CGCTATTGCGGACAGGCCGCAAGCCCTGGCTACCCGGAAAGCCAGCCAGAACGTCCTGGATGTGCTGGCGCCGCTGGTGCCGGAGCTGTTTGGCGGGAGTGCGGACCTGACTGGTTCTAACCTCACCAACTTCCAGGGCTGCGTAACCGCCGGACGCGACCGATGGGGCAACTACCTGAGCTATGGCGTGCGTGAATTCGGCATGGCAGCCATCATGAACGGCATGGCGCTGCACGGTGGCTATCTCCCCTACGGTGGCACCTTCCTGACCTTCAGTGATTACAGCCGCAACGCTATCCGCATGGCGGCGCTGATGAAGATCCGTGTGATCCACGTATTCACGCACGACAGCATCGGCCTGGGCGAAGACGGCCCTACGCACCAGAGCGTGGAGCATATCCCGAGCCTGCGCATCATTCCCGGCCTTGATGTCTGGCGTCCCGCCGATGGACTGGAGACGGCCGTGGCTTGGGTCAGTGCGATTGCACGCCAGGACGGACCGAGCGTGCTGTGCCTGTCGCGGCAGAACCTGCCCCGGCTTACCAGCATCGGCCAGGTCTCAGCCATCGAGCGCGGTGGCTATGTGTTGTCGGGCATGGAGGGGGCTCAGGCAGTAATCCTATCCACCGGTTCCGAGCTGGCACTGGCCATGGCAGCCCAAGCCCGGCTGGCCTGCGAAGGAATTGCCACCCAGGTGGTGTCGATGCCTTGCACCAATGTTTTTGACCGCCAGAGCCTGGCCTACCAGGAGGAGGTGTTGCCGTTGGCGTTGCCCGCCGTGGCCATCGAGGCTGCGCAGCCTGACTTCTGGCACAAATACGTTGGCCGTGGCGGCCTGGTGATCGGTATGACCCGTTTTGGCGAGTCGGCGCCAGCCCAGGACCTGTACCCCCACTTCGGCATCACAACGCAGCGGGCGGTGGAGGCTGTGCGCAGACTGGTCCACGGCACGGCCTACGCCGAAGCAGCGCGTAGCGCTGAGTCGGTTGTCTTGGAGGGGCAATAGGCATGCCGACATTCGACCTCTACCTGTTCGACCTGGATGGCACTTTGGTCGATACCGCACCGGAAGTCTGCGATGCGGTGAACGACACCCTGCGCCGCTTCGACCTGCCCGAGGCCGGCCAGGTACAGGTTACTGAGTGGATCGGCCACGGCATGCAAGAACTGCTGATTCAAGCGTTGGCCCATGCCGGCCAGATCGCGGTGGCCACTGTGCGCGGCAGCGACAGTTTGGCGCTGATCGCGTCTGAGTTCAGTCGCTACTACTTACAGCGCTGCGGCAGCCGCAGTCAGCTGTACCCACATGTGCGCGAGGTACTGCTGGCCTTGCGAGCACGCAACGCGAAGCTGGCCCTGGTGACTAACAAGGAAAGCCGCTACGCCGCCGCTTTGCTCACGGCGCATGCGCTGACTCCGCTGTTTGATCTGCAGATCTGTGGCGACACCTTGCCCAGCAGAAAACCCGACCCGGCCGGCATCGAGCATTGCCTTTCGGCGACGCAAGTACCACGTGAGAGGGCCCTGTTCGTGGGCGATTCATCTATCGACGTGGCCGCTGCACGCCAAGCCGGCGTAGCGGTGTGGGCAGTGCCCTATGGCTACAACATGGGGCAAGCCATTGCCGAGAGCCGACCGGACCGCATTCTCAGCGACCTGGCGGAACTCCTGGATGAATAGACCTCTGCGCAAAACCAGTCTGCCAAATTTTGCTTTTACTTAAGGAAGTTGCGATGAAGATCAAGATAGGTATCAACGGTTTCGGCCGCATCGGCCGCATGGTGTTCCGCGCTGCGGTGCAGAACTTTTCCGACATTGAGGTCGTGGGTATCAACGACTTGCTGGAATCCGACTACCTGGCCTACATGCTCAAGCACGACAGCGTGCACGGCCCTTTCAAGGGTGAGGTGTCGGTGGAGGGGCGCAACCTTGTCGTCAACGGCAACAGGATTCGCCTAACGCAAGAACGGGATCCGGCCAATCTCAAGTGGGGTGAAATTGGCGCCGACATCATTGTCGAGTCCACCGGCCTTTTTTTGACCAAGGAAGGGGCGCAAAAGCATATCGATGCGGGAGCCAGAAAGGTCATCATGTCGGCCCCCTCCAAGGACGACACGCCCATGTTCGTCTATGGCGTCAACGACAAGACCTATGCAGGCCAGGAAATCATCTCCAACGCCTCGTGCACCACCAATTGCCTGGCACCGTTGGCCAAGGTGCTCAACGACAGGTGGGGTATCAAGCGTGGTCTGATGACCACGGTGCACGCCGCCACTGCGACGCAAAAGACCGTGGATGGCCCGTCCAAAAAAGATTGGCGTGGTGGCCGCAGCATCCTGGAAAACATCATTCCCAGCACCACTGGCGCTGCTAAGGCGGTTGGGGTCGTGATTCCAGCCCTCAACAAGAAGCTCACCGGCATGTCCTTTCGCGTGCCAACGTCCGATGTGTCGGTGGTAGACCTGACGGTGGAACTCCACAACGAAGCCAGTTACGCCGAGATTTGTGCCGAATTCAAAGCCCAGAGCGAAGGTCCGCTCAAGGGCATTCTTGGCTACACCGAAGACAAAGTTGTCGCCACCGACTTCCGTGGAGATGCCCGCACCTCGATTTTCGACGCCGACGCCGGCATTGCGCTGGACGGCACCTTCGTCAAGCTGGTGAGCTGGTACGACAACGAATGGGGCTATTCAAGCAAGACGCTGGAGATGGTGCGGGTGATTGCCGGCGCAGGAGTGGTTCGATGAAGGCCCTGCGTTTTACAGATGTGGCGCGCAGCGAATTCGTTCGGGGTCGGCGCGTCTTTATCCGTGCTGACCTGAATGTGCCGCTTGACAGCCAGGGTCGGATCGCAGAGGACACCCGCATCCTGGCATCCTTACCCTGCATTCGGATGGCACTGGAAGCGGGCGCTGCGGTGATGGTCAGCTCTCACCTCGGGAGGCCCAAAGAAGGCACATTTGAACCCAAGGATTCATTGGCCCCCGTGGCACGTCGCCTTGGCGAGTTGCTCGGTTGTGACGTGCCACTGGTGTCCGGTTGGCTGGACGGCGTGGATGTGAACGCTGGCCAAGTGGTGCTGCTGGAGAACTGCCGGATTAACGTTGGAGAGAAAAGCAACGATCTGGAACTCTCGCGCCAGATGGCCCAGTTGTGCGACGTGTACGTAAACGATGCCTTCGGCACCGCGCACCGCGCCGAAGCTACTACCTACGGCATCGCCGAGTTCGCTCCCATCGCCTGCGTCGGCCCGCTGTTAGCCAGCGAGGTGGAGGCCATCACCCGCGCGCTGACCGCGCCGAAGCGTCCTTTGGTCGCCATTGTGGCGGGCTCGAAAGTCTCGACCAAGCTCAGCATTCTGCGGAGTCTGGCCAGCCGCGTGGATCGGCTGATCGTCGGCGGCGGCATCGCCAACACCTTCATGCTGGCAGCGGGCCTGCCTATCGGCAAAAGTCTGGCCGAACCGACGATGGTGGAAGAGGCTCTGGCGGTAATGGACACCATGCGTGTACGCGGTGCCGAAGTGCCGATCCCGGTGGATGTGGTTACGGCCAGATCTTTTGCGGCTGATGCCACGGCGACGGTGAAACCCGCCGCCGATGTAGCTCCCGATGACCTGATTCTGGACATAGGGCCCATTACAGCCACGCAATGGGCGGCCCAACTGGGTCAGGCCGGCAGCATCGTCTGGAACGGACCAGTGGGGGTATTTGAGTTTCCTGCGTTCGAGAACGGCACCCGCACGCTGGCCCGGGCGATTGCCGCGTCCAGCGCGTTTTCCATCGCCGGTGGCGGTGACACCCTGGCCGCCATCGCCCGGTACGGCATTGCGTCCGATTTGGGCTACATCTGCACCGGTGGCGGGGCCTTTCTGGAGATGCTGGAAGGCAGGACCTTGCCCGCACTGGAGGCTCTGGAGCGGCGTGGGGTTTGAGTCCAATTCACTATTGAAACTATAGCTATAGGCGCAGATATCAAAAGCGCTATGGCCCAGTTTGTTCATATATTTATACCAAGGAGTTCCCATGGCTTTTGTTTCCCTGCGCCAGGTGCTGGACCATGCTGCCGAGTTTGGCTATGGCGTGCCGGCCTTCAACGTCAACAATCTGGAGCAGGTCCAGGCGATCATGGAGGCGGCGCAAAAATGTGACAGTCCGGTGATCCTGCAGGCCTCCGCCGGGGCACGCAAATACGCTGGCGAGGCGTACCTGCGCCACATGATGCTGGCGGCGGTGGAGACCCACCCCGATCTGCCGGTAGTGCTGCACCAGGACCG
>NZ_JAMXAX010000038.1:0-3939 GCF_023913775.1 Acidovorax facilis | reverse complement strand
GCGGTACTTCGCCTGCGGTGTGCATGCAGTCGATCCGCTCGGGCTTTACCAGCGTGATGATGGACGGGTCGCTGATGGCGGACGGCAAGACGCCGGCGAGCTATGCCTACAACGTCGAGGTGACGCGCCGCGCCTGTGAAATGGCCCATGCCGTCGGGGTTTCGGTGGAAGGTGAGCTCGGCTGCCTCGGCTCGCTGGAAACCGGCGAGGCAGGTGAGGAAGACGGCATCGGCGCAGCTGGCAAGCTTTCCCACGACATGATGCTGACCGACCCGGACCAAGCGGCCGATTTCGTCACACAGACCGGCGTGGACGCGCTGGCGATTGCCATTGGCACCAGCCACGGCGCCTACAAGTTCAGCCGCAAGCCCACCGGCGACATTCTGGCCATTGACCGGATCAAGGCGATTCATGCACGCATCCCCAATACCCACCTAGTCATGCACGGTAGCTCAAGCGTGCCGCAGGAATGGCTGGCCATCATTCGTGAGCACGGCGGCAGCATCAAGGAAACCTACGGAGTTCCGGTGGTGGAAATCCAGGTGGGCATTCGCCACGGCGTGCGGAAGGTGAACATCGACACCGACATCCGCCTAGCCATGACCGGCGCCATGCGGCGGTCGCTGGCGCAAAACCCCGGTGAGTTCGATCCGCGTAAGGCACAGATCGCCGCGCGAAAGGCGGCCAGCGACATTTGTGTGGCGCGGTTCGAAGCCTTCGGCTGCGCGGGGCAAGCGGCTCGCATCAAGCCCGTACCGCTTGAAGGTATGGGCCTGCGATATGTTCGTTCATAAAGCTGAACCGCTGATATGGGCTGGCATGGAGGGCAGGCTTTCTGCCTCGAAATGATTTGAAGGGTTTGCGGCCCTAACTCCGGGCTGTGGGGGCAGACGGTGCCGCTGCCGAAGATGGTCGCTGTGTTCCTGCCAAGCGTATGTTTGACCTGCTCCTGCTCCTGCACCCTAAGCACAAAGTAAAAACCATGAACATTCGGAATCTGAAAATCGGCGTCCGCTTGGGTGCGGGCTTTGCTGTGTTGTTGCTGATGCTGGCTGCCGGCGCCGCGCTGGGCCTGAACCGTATGGCGACGATACGTGCCCATATGGAAGAAATCACCACAGTGAACAATGTGCAGGCGGGGCTCGCTACCACCATGCGGGTTTCTGTGCTGGATCGCATGATCGCACTGCGAAACTTGGTCTTGCTCCACGAAGTGGTCGACATCAAGGCCGAGGTAGAGCACATTCAAAAGCAAGCTGCCATCTACGCACAGGCAGAACAAAAATTGACAAGCATGTTTGCCAGTGGGCCAAAGACCACGGTTGATCAGCATGCGCTTCTTGGTCAGGTCAAGGAGGCTGCCTCAGCCGCAGCGCCCTTGATCGCTAAAGTGGTGGAACTTGGCTTTGCAGATCGGGCAGAAGAGGCGGCAAAGGTACTGATCAAAGATCTACCGCCGTCTCAATTCAAATGGCAGAACGGCCTGTCGGGCTTGATCGATCTCGAACACAGGCTGAGTAACGATTACGTGGCCGACGCCAATCGGGATTACGAAATTGCCCAAGTGACGATGTTGACACTGACCGTGCTAGCGATTCTCCTGGGCATCGCCATTGCTTGGACGATTACGCGCGGCATCACGCGCCCCATCAATGAGGCGGTCCGGGTCGCGCGCACTGTCGCAGCCGGGGATTTGACAAGTCAAATCGTCGCTACGCAAACCGACGAAACCGGGCAACTCATGCAGGCGCTGCGCGAGATGAACGACAGCTTGCTCAAGATTGTGGGTCAGGTGCGCAACGGTGCCGACAGCATGGCCACGGCGTCGAGCCAGATTGCGGCAGGGAACCAGGACTTGTCGTCCCGCACCGAACAGCAGGCCAGTTCATTGCAGCAGACCGCCGCGTCCATGGAGGAGCTGACTTCCACAGTCAGGCATAACGCCGACAATGCACTCCAGGCCAACCAGTTGGCGGGCCAGGCGTCCAGCGTGGCCGTGCATGGTGGCGCCGTGGTGGCCCAGGTGGTGGTCACCATGGGTTCCATCAATGCCTCATCGCGCAAGATCGTCGACATCATTGGCGTGATCGACGGCATTGCATTCCAGACCAACATCCTTGCCCTGAACGCGGCCGTCGAGGCGGCGCGCGCGGGCGAGCAGGGGCGCGGCTTTGCCGTGGTGGCCTCTGAAGTGAGAGCCCTGGCGCAGCGCAGTGCCGACGCAGCCAAGGAAATCAAACACCTCATTGACGACTCGGTGAGCAAGGTGGAAAGGGGATCTTCGCAAGTGTCCGCTGCGGGCAAAACCATGGAAGAAATTGTGGCTAGCGTGCGGAGAGTGACGGACATCATGGCCGAGATTGCAGCGGCCAGCCAAGTGCAGACCTTGGGCATTGAACAAATCAACCAAGCTGTCGTGCAAATGGACCAGGTAACGCAGCAAAACGCGGCGTTGGTCGAGGAGTCGGCTGCCGCAGCCGATTCTCTGCAAGGGCAGGCAAGTCAGTTGCTACAGTCGGTCGGTGTATTTAAACTGAATCAGAGTACATAGAGGGCAGTAGCAGTAGCTGCCCGGGCGGCAAGCATTTTCGGAAGCGGCAAGCCTCGCGGCCTCAACAGTGACCAAAAATTTAGGGGTCATAGTAGGCAGTAGTATCCAGTAACAACTGTGAGACATCTTTGAGCCGTCGAGGACTGTGCGATTCGTTCAATGGACAAGACCAACCTCTCTGAAAGCGACATCTGCGACAAGTTCATTCGCCCGGCCATGGAGCAAGCTGGATGGAACGGTTTGGATCAGATATTTCGTGAGTACCCCCTGCGTGCCGGGCGTGTCGTGGTGCGTGGCAGCAAGGCCTACCGGGACAAGAGCTCCGTGCTCAGGGCTGACTACGCACTGTTCTACAAGGCCAACATTCCCCTGGCGGTCGTTGAGGCCAAAGACAACAAGCACGCCGTCGGCGCTGGCATGGGCCAGGCGCTGAACTACGCCCAACTGCTCGATGTGCCATTCAGCTTCTCCAGCAATGGCGACAGCTTCGTGTTCCGCGACGCGACCTTGGCCACTGGCGTGCTGGAGCAGAACCTCACCCTCGAAGAATTCCCCTCGCCGCAGGAACTGTGGCACCGGTATTGCACTTGGAAAGGCTGGTCCGCCGAGGAGAGCCGCGTCGCTGGGTTCGACTACGCCCCCCACAAAACCCCGCGCTACTACCAGCTCAACGCCGTCAACCGGGCGGTTGAGGCCATCGCTACCGGCCAAAACCGCGTGCTGCTGGTTATGGCCACCGGCACCGGTAAGACTTACACCGCGTTCCAGATCATCTGGCGCCTTTGGAAGAGCAGCGCCAAAAAGCGCATCTTGTTCCTGGCCGACCGCAACATCCTCATCGACCAGACCATGGTCAACGACTTTCGCCCCTTCAAGGGCGCCATGGCCAAGCTCAGCCCCAACGCCAAGGGCGTGGAGCGTGTCGATGCGCGGGGCACGGTGTCGCTGGAAGACGTGGACCTGGCCGTCAACAAGGCCACCAAACTGGTGGACAAAAGCTACGAGATATACCTCTCGCTCTATCAGGCGGTCACGGGCACCGAAGAAGAGCGCAACATCTACAAGCAGTTCAGCCCCGACTTCTTCGACCTGATCGTGGTGGACGAATGCCACCGGGGCAGCGCGGCCGAAGACTCCGCCTGGCGCGACATCCTCACCTACTTCGGCAGCGCTACGCAGATCGGCCTGACCGCCACGCCCAAGGAAACCAAAGACGTTTCCAACACCGATTACTTCGGCGAGCCCGTCTACACCTACAGCCTCAAGCAAGGCATCGAAGACGGCTACCTCGCGCCGTACAAGGTCATCCGCGTCGATCTGGACAAAGACACCTTCGGCTGGCGCCCAACGGCGGGCATGCAGGACAAGCACGGCCACGCCATCGAAGA
>NZ_JAMXAX010000389.1 GCF_023913775.1 Acidovorax facilis | reverse complement strand
TCTTGACCACTTGCAGCTTGAAGGCTGCGTCAAACGCCCTGCGCGCTCTTTTGTCTTTCATGTTCGTCATTTCCTCTGGGGTCTATGGGCCCCTATCGAGGTGTCCTATTTCATTGGACCATGACAGATGCCTGAACTAAAACAGCACTCGCTTTGAGTAATGAGGCTTGCGCAGCGCACCCAGCAGGCGTTTGGCGAGGGCCATTGCCCCTATATCGGAGGCTTTACGCCCCCTGCACGCGCACCTGCCCCA
>NZ_JAMXAX010000388.1 GCF_023913775.1 Acidovorax facilis | reverse complement strand
CTGGGTGAGCCCCAGGGCGAGCCGTTGTCGGAATTGATGCGCGCAGGCAGCCCATAGCGCTCAAAGACCCCCTGCAGCAGCGTCTGGACCGTGGCAGCGTCGGTCTTGCTACAAGCCGTCGTGGCCAATGCGAAGCGAGAGTGATCGTCCAGCAGGGTCAGCGGCGAGCAGCGGCCACTGGCCGTCTCGAAGTAGCCCTTGAAATCCATCTGCCACAGGCCATTGGGCAGTTCGTGCTCGAAACGTTGCCATTC
>NZ_JAMXAX010000387.1 GCF_023913775.1 Acidovorax facilis | reverse complement strand
CGCTGTTTACCCGTTCGCAAACGGGGCTACTACCCACCGAGGCGGCGCTAGCGCTGCAGCCGTTTGCCCTGACCATGTACAGCGCTGCCGCTGCGCTGAAGCGCGCGGCCGAAAGCCAAGGCTCAGGCATCCAAGGCACAGTGCGAGTTACGGCCAGCGAGGTGATAGGGCAAGAGGTATTACCACCTATCCTGGCGAAACTGCAGGACACACACCCGGACCTGACGGTAGAACTGGTGCTGACCAACAGGGTGC
>NZ_JAMXAX010000386.1 GCF_023913775.1 Acidovorax facilis | reverse complement strand
CAAGCCGGGAATGCCCGTCCACCAGCGCCGGCGCCGCGGAATTCGCACCGTCAGATCGGCCAGGGTCTTGAAGCCATGGGCTTTCATGGCGCCGGCGGCACGCGCCGGCAGCCAGCGCTCGAGGTCGCCCGTCACCATGGGCGCGGGCACCGGCAGATGCCGCAGCGTCTCGATCGCATCCATCACGGCGCGGGCGCGCTGCGCGCGTTCCGCCGCCGAGTGTTCCAGCAGGCTGGCCAGGTCTTCCCGGTGCCG
>NZ_JAMXAX010000385.1 GCF_023913775.1 Acidovorax facilis | reverse complement strand
AGGGCTTCGAGCACCTTGCGCGCCACGGGGCCGTATTGGGTGAAGACGTTGCGCTTTTGCACGCGGCGGGCGCGCTCGCGGCGGGTGAGCAGGGGCTGGTCGTAGGCCACATGCAGCAGCAGGTCGAGCGGGTCAAGGTCTTTGCCTACCTCGTCGGCCAGGGCTTCGAGCAGCACGCCCTGCCCTTCCAGTTCTTGCAGCAGCGCGGCCTTGCGGTCGGCCTGCTGCCAGGCCTGCAGAAACTGGTCGAGCGAG
>NZ_JAMXAX010000384.1 GCF_023913775.1 Acidovorax facilis | reverse complement strand
AAGAACATCACAGCGGTGGCGCTCAACGACTACAAGACGGAAATCCCCATCGACGATGCCACGCGCCACGACGTGATCGTTGCCCGGCTCATGAACAACCGCCCCATGCGTGTGCGCGAAAAGGGGCTGCTTTTCATCGTCTATCCGTTTGACTCCAAGGCAGAGCTGCGCAGCGAGCTGTACTACAACCGCGCCGCCTGGCAGCTCCATATCCTGCGGATTCGCTAGCCCCTGCCCCCTCCTCCCAACTTCCCA
>NZ_JAMXAX010000383.1 GCF_023913775.1 Acidovorax facilis | reverse complement strand
AGCATCTACACCGCCAATCTCTGGAAAAGACTCACCAACAGCGTCTGAATACAAACTCTCTGTCGCATATCAGAATTATGCCGAACCGAGCTTCACCTCCGCATCCAACGTTTCTTTTTTCCGCGACCGCCTCTCCAACGCACCGAATTTGCCGGTAGCCCCTCTTGAACAGAACATCCTCCAGAGCCAGTTCATTCTACAAGGTGAGGAATTTCGCTGTGCCGGAACAGGCATTGGATCACAAGCGCTGGCCCG
>NZ_JAMXAX010000382.1 GCF_023913775.1 Acidovorax facilis | reverse complement strand
TCACGGTGGACGAACTCCTCAAACGCGCCGACCTGGCCATGTACCAGGCCAAGGCCGCAGGGCGCAACACCCAGCGCTTCTTCGACCCCGACATGCAAGCGGCCGTCAACGCCCGCTCCAACCTGGAGGCCGACCTGCGCCAGGGCCTGGCCCGGGGCGAACTGCTGGTGCACTACCAGCCCGTCGTGGACCACCAGTCCCAGCTCATGGGCGCAGAAGCCCTGGTGCGCTGGCGCCACCCCCAGCGCGGCATGA
>NZ_JAMXAX010000381.1 GCF_023913775.1 Acidovorax facilis | reverse complement strand
GCTGCGTGAAATCAGCCTGCAGGCCCTTTTCTTCCACCAGCGCCCAGAACGCCTCGGGGCTGCGGCGCACCAGGCGCAGCAGCGTGTCCATGGCCTCGGACTGGGCCACGTCATCGTTCTCGTATTTACTGAACGCCACGGGCCCGCCGCCAAACAGCTGGGCTGCCTGGGCCTGTTTGAGCTTGTATTGCTTGCGCAGTGCAGCAATTTCATCGCCCGTCAGCAAGCCATCGACCTGCTTGCGAAACGCCATCA
>NZ_JAMXAX010000380.1 GCF_023913775.1 Acidovorax facilis | reverse complement strand
CTCGCTCGACCAGTTTCTGCAGGCCTGGCAGCAGGCCGACCGCAAGGCCGCGCTGCTGCAAGAACTGGAAGGGCAGGGCGTGCTGCTCGAAGCCCTGGCCGACGAGGTAGGCAAAGACCTTGACCCGTTCGACCTGCTGCTGCATGTGGCCTACGACCAGCCCCTGCTCACCCGCCGCGAGCGCGCCCGCCGCGTGCAAAAGCGCAACGTCTTCACCCAATACGGCCCCGTGGCGCGCAAGGTGCTCGAAGCCCT
>NZ_JAMXAX010000037.1 GCF_023913775.1 Acidovorax facilis | reverse complement strand
CCCGGGGCCACCACAGGATGGCCAGCAGGCCGGGCCCACCCGCGCGTTCTTCGAGCCGCAGGCCGCCCCGGTGCCGTTCGGCGATGGAGCGCGCGATTGCCAGCCCCAGGCCTGAGCCACCTGCCGCCGCCTGCGAGCCACGCCGGTAGCGCTGGCCCAGTGCATCGCGTTCGTTGGCGGGCAGGCCGGGGCCGTTGTCTTCCACGCTGAGGCTCCAGCCCAGGTCATCGCCTGCGGCGGACACGGTGACCGTGCCGTGTTCGGGCGTGTAGGCAATGGCGTTGGCGGCCAGGTTGGTGAGCGCCTCGCGCAGCAGGCCACTGTCGCCCACGGCCATGAACTCGGGCGTGGGCGTGTGGATGCCAAAGTCGATCTGCCGGGCGCGGGCGCGGGGCAGCAGCTCCAGCGCCACGGCGCGCAGCAGTGCGGCCAGATCGAACGGGGCCAGCTCTACTGCGGCCGTGTCGCTGCGGCCCAGGGCCAGCAGCTGCTGGGTGCTGCGCGTGGCGCGCGCGACTTCGCCGCCGATGGCTTCCAGGGTGTGCTGCACCTGGGTGGTGTCGGCCTCGCGCCGGGCATAGTCGATCTGCATCTGCAGCGTGGTGAGGTGAGTGCGCAGCTGGTGCGAGGCATCGTCCAGAAACTGCCGCTGCTGGGCCACCAGGTCTTGCGTGCGCGCCATCTGCTGGTTGGCGGCAGCCACCAGGGGGCGGATGTCGGCGGGCAGGTCGGTGTCGGCCATGGGGGTCATGTCGTCGGGGCTGCGCGCCTGCACCTCGCGCGCCAGGCGCGCCAGCGGGCGCAGCGCCACGGCCAGTGTGGCGGCCGTGCCCAGCACCATGAGCGCCAGCACCAGCGTGTCGCGCAGCGCGGCCCGGCGCACAAAGCGGCGCGTGAACTCCTGCCGCGAGCGGGTGCTTTCAGCCACCTGCACCAGCACGCTGCTGGCATCGGCTCCGGGCGCGGCGCCTTCCACCGCGCGGCGGTAGGCGGCCAGCCGCACGGATTCGCCGAAGTAGGTGGCGTCGTAGAAGCGGGGCACTCCGGGCGTGAGCGGGTCGGGCGGCAGAGGCAGGTCGGCGTTGCCCAGCTCCACCAGCCCGTCGGACGACGCCACGCGGAAGTACACATTGCCGCTGGCCGTGAGTTCAAAAAATTCGAGCATGCTGTAAGGCAGCTCGGCCGACAGGCCGCCCGACGCCGTGGAGATATTGGCGTCAATGGATTTGAGCGCCCCGAGCAGCGAGCGGTCGTAGGCCGCGTTGGCCGCCTCCAGCGCGTCGTGTCGCGTCATCCACAGCTCCACGCCCGTCACCAAGGCGAGCAGCGGCAGCAGCAGCAGGGCCAGCAGCCGCCACAGGCTGGCGCGGCGCAGGCGTTGTATCAAAGACATGGCAGCGGACTCCGCCGCAAAAAACAGTGCGCGGCCCTGAACATGCGCGTGGCCCACGCCAGTGCCACCGTGGAACTGGCTTTGCCAGTCCACGGGTGGCGTCCCCCCTCAGGGGGGAAGACGCGCAGCGTCTCAGGGGGGAGCCACATCACTAGCTTCCAGCGCATAGCCCAGGCCGCGCAGCGTGGTGATGCGCACACCGCTGCCATCGAGCCGCTTGCGCAGACGGTGCACAAACACCTCCACGGCTTCGGGGTGCACGTCCTCGTCGTCAGAGAACACGCGGTCCAGGATCTGCTGCTTGGAAAATGGCTCGCCGCTGCGCTGCACCAGCACGCGCAGCACGGCATGCTCGCGCGGTGACAGGGCCAGGGGCTCGCCATGCAGCGTGAACTGCTTGCGCGGGTTGTCGTACACCAGCGCGCCGCAGGCCAGACGCGGGTGCTCGTTGCCACGCGCGCGGCGCACCAGTGCATGCAGGCGGGCTTCCAGCTCGGCCAGCTCGAAGGGCTTGGCCAGAAAGTCGTCAGCCCCGGCGTTGAGCGAGCGCACGCGTTCATCGAGCGAATCGCGGGCCGTGAGGATCAGCGCGGGCAGGCGCTGGTCGCGGTCGCGCAGGCGCTGCAGCACGGCCTGGCCGTCCAGCCCGGGCAGGCCCAGGTCCAGCACCAGCGCGTCGTAGTTGTCGTGCTGCTGCAGCGCACGGTCGGCCAGGCGCCCGTCGTTCACCCATTCCACCTGGATGCCTGCATGCTCCAGCGCGCGGCTGAGCCAGGTGCCCAGGTTGTGGTCGTCTTCGGCCAGGAGGATGCGCATGGGTGGATGCTAATGCCGTTGTGCCGTGGCCCGGCCCGCCAGCAGGCTGTTGAAACTGGCGCGCCCCCAAAGCCAGTGCCACCGTGGAGCGGGCTTTGCCCGGCCACCGGTGGCGTCCCCCTCGGGGGAAGACGCGAAGCGGCTCAGGGGGGCTTCCTAGTCCGGCTTGATCTGCGCGCGCTTGATGACTTTCTGCCAGCGCGCCTGCTCCGCCGCAATGAACTGTGCAAACTGCGCGGGCGTGCCGCCGATGGCTTCGGCGGCGTCGCCGTTCAGGCGCTTGAGGGCTTCGGGTGCCTTGACGGCCTTCATGGTTTCGGCTGCCAGCTTGTCCAGGTGTTCCTTGGGCAGGCTCGCGGGGGCCAGCATGCCGTACCACTGCGTCATCTCGAAGCCGGGGAAGCCCTGTTCGGCCACGGTGGCCACATCGGGCAGCTGGGGCAGGCGCTGGGTGGAGCCGGTGGCGATGCAGCGCACCTTGCCGGACTTGATGAACGGCAGCAGGGCCGCAGCGCCCACCGAAGCGGCGTCAAGCCGGCCCGAGAGCAGGTCGGTCATCATGGGGCCGGTGCCCCGGTAGGGCACGTGCAGCATGAAGATCTCGGCGGTCATCTTGAGGTATTCAAACGCCAGGTGGCCCGCGCTTCCGTTGCCTGCCGAGCCGTAGCTGAGCTTGCCCGGGTTCTTCTTGGCGTAGGCGATGAACTCCTTGAGGTTCTTGGCAGGCACGTCGGGGTGCACCACGTACAGGCTGGGCACCTTGGCCAGCAGGCTCACGGGCTTGAAGTCCTTGTTGGCGTCGTAGGGCAGCTTGTCGAAGATGTAAGGGTTCACGGCCAGCGTGCCGATGTGGCCCAGGATGAGGGTGTGCTGGTCTTCGGCGCGGGCCACTTCCTGCATGGCGATGTTGCCTGCGGCGCCAGGTTTGTTGTCCACAAACACGCTCTGGCCCAGGGTCTTGCTCAGTTCGGCCGCCGTGGATCGCGCCACGATTTCAGAGCTGCCGCCCGGTGCAAAGGGCACCACAAAACGCACGGACTTGGCGGGCCACGCGGCCTGGGCCAACGCGGCGGTGGGCAGCAGGCCGCCCAGGGCCAGGGCGCTGCCTGCGCCCAGCAGGTGGCGGCGGGTGGGATAGAAGGCGGGGGAAATGTCGTTGTCGAACAGCATGGGTGTCTCCGTGAAAGCCATTGCGGCGTTGCCCGGCGTATGGTGTGCGGAGCGTGCTTTCGGAATGCTGTCAGTCGGCCTGGGGTTTACCCGAGGCGCCCCGCGCCGACGGAGCGAGGATTACGCCAGTGCCGCTACTGCCGTGCCGCTTAGCACGGCCCCTTCCAGCGTGGCGGGGTAGGGGCCGTCCACATAGTCGCCGCAGGCCGCCAGCCCCGGCAGCACCTGCATGCCGGGCCTCTGCAGGCCAGGGGTGCAGGCAAAGGTGGCGCGTTTTTCCACCACGGTCTGCACGGGCTGCAGGCCAGGCAGGCCAAGCTGGGCGGCGGCCTGCTGCAGCACCTGCTGCTCGATCAAGGCGCGGTCCCCATCACTGGCGCTCACCACAAAGGCCAGCAGCCCGTGCTGGCCGTCGAGCTGGCCCCGGTCGAACACAAACTGCGCCGGGTGGGCAGCGGTGTTGCGCAGCGCCAGCATGGGCAGGGGCAGGTGGGCGCCCAGGGCGTGGGCATAGACGGTGGTGATGGCCTCAAACCGCAGGGCGCTGGTGGTGGCGCTCCAGCGGGCTGCACCGGCCAGGCCCGCCGTGCCTGCCAGGCCTTCGACCAGGCGGCTGGCTTCCCAGGACGGGCAGGCCAGGGTGACGTGGTCGAACGCTCCGGGCTCTTCGGTGCCGTTGGCCGCCACTACCGGCTGCCAACGCCCGCCGGGCAACGGCTGCAGGCGCTGAATGCGCTGGCCGGTGAGGACCTGGCCGCCTTGCTGCTGCAGCCAGCGGGCAGCGGCTTCGGGAAAGAGGGCGCCTAAGTCTGCGCGTGGCAGCAATAGGTTGGAGCCGCCGCGCCCGCTGAACAGGCTGTCCTGCAGCACACGCAGAAACACCTGGCCGCTGGCCTGGTTGGCAGGGGTGTTGAGGGCCGACACACACAGCGGGTCGATGAACTCGGTCATGAGCCGGGGCGTGAGCGGCGCGCACAGCGCGGCCACCGATGTGGCGGGCGCGCAGCGAAAACCGCGCAGCTGCCAGGCCGTGGCTGTGCGCAGCAGTGCCAGCTTGTCGCGCCAGCCCCAGCCCTTGGCGCGGGCAATGCCCAGCAGCGCATCGAGCGGCGGTGGCAGGTCGGGCAGTTGCAGGCCCTGGCCATCAGGGAATTGAAGCGTGAGTGGCAGGCGCAGCAGGGCGGTATCGATGTCCACGCCCACCAGCCGCATAAGGCGCAGGCTTTCGGCGTAGGCGCCGATCAGGATGTGCTGGCCGTTGTCGAGCGTGGCGGGTGTGCCATCGGGCAGCGCGCCCGGCACGGCGCGCGCCCGGCCGCCCACGGTGCGCGCGGCCTCGAACACGGTGACCAGGCGCCCTGCCTGCACATGGGCGATGGCGGCGGCCATGCCGGCCCAGCCTGCGCCGATGACGGCGACCTTCATGGACGCGGGCCCACGGCTAAGACATCCGGCCCAGGGCTTGCACCTTCCACGCCAGCCAGAACTTGCGCAGCGGCGTGAGGCGGATGCGCTGGTGCAGCACCTGGAAGTTCTCGTGCTCGATCTCGCGCAGCAGGGTGCGGTAGATGTTGGCCATCATCAGGCCGGGCTTCTGGGCGCGGCGGTCGGCATCGGGCAGCAGGGCGAAGGCCTCGTCGTACAGGCGGTGCGCGCGCTCGGCCTGAAAACGCATCAGCGCGGTGAAGCGGTCGGAATACTGGCGCTTCAGGATCTCGTGCGCCTTCACGTCAAATTGCTGCAGCTCGCTCACCGGCAGGTAGATGCGGCCCAGCATGGCATCTTCGCCCACGTCGCGGATGATGTTGGTGAGCTGGAAGGCCAGGCCCAGCGTGTGGGCGTATTCGGTGGTGCGCGGGTCGGTCTGGCCGAAGATGCGTGCGGCGACTTCGCCCACGATGCCCGCCACCAGGTGGCAGTAGCCCTTGAGGCCCGCAAAGTCGAGGTAGCGGGTCTGCTCCAGGTCCATCTGGCAGCCGTCGATCACGGCCTGCAGGTGGCGTTGTTCAATGCCATAGTCGGCCGCCAGTGGCATCAGTGCCAGCATCACAGGGTGGGTGGGCTGGCCCGCATAGGCCTTGGCCACCTCGGCCTGCCACCAGGCGAGCTTGGTGCGCGCCACGCCAGGGTCGGAGACTTCGTCCACCACATCGTCCACTTCGCGGCAGAAGGCATAAAACGCCGCGATCGCGGCGCGGCGCGGGGCCGGCAGGAACAGGAAGGCGTAGTAGAAGCTGCTGCCCGAGGCCACGGCTTTTTGCTGTACGTATTGCTGTGGGGTCATGGGGCGCGATTGTCCCATGGCGGACATGGCCCGCGAATGCAACCTGGCAGCTGGTGGAGGCCGCAGTTCCCCAGTTTGGCCTGCCTGTTCTGCGGCAGTTCTGCGGCAGGCCGAAGGGCATCAAAAGGCGATCTGTTCCACGCCCACGTCGCTGGGCCGCTTGAGCGCTTCGCGCATGAAGACGCTCATGGGGAGCGTGCCTTGGTCCGAGTGGAACCACTTTTTGTAGAGAGCCGCCATCTCCCCGGTCTGGATCAGGCGGCGGGTGACTTGGTCTACCAGCTCCTTGAAACGAGGGTCTTGCCTGCGCAGGCCAATGCTGTAGGGCTCTACCGAAAGGCGCTTTTCCAGAAACTGGTAGTCACCCATGGCCTTGCCCAGCCGGGTCATGGGGCTCCACAGGCCTGCATCGTCTGCAAAAACCGCATCTGCCTCCCTGCGCGTGAGTGCATCCAATCCCTGTGCGGTGCTGTCTACCGGCACGTAGATGAATTTGCGGTGGTAGGTGCGTTCGTTCGTGGCCAGCAGGCCGTCATTGGTGGTTTTCCGTTCGACGGCAATGCGTTTGCCGTTCAGATCGTCCACCGTCTTGATGCCCGAGTCCTTGCGCACGAGGAACGCAGTGGTGGCGATGAAGATGTGGTGGCTGAAGGCGACTTCCTTCTGGCGCTCCAGGGTGTTGGTGGTCGTGCCGCATTCCAGGTCCACTACGTTGTTTTTCAGGTCCGCAAGGCGGTTCTTGCCGTCTACGAGTACATAGGTCAGGCGCAGGTCAGGGCGCTTGAGTTCCTTCTTGAGCTCCTCGTAAATCTTGGTGCAGATATCAACGCTGTAGCCACGCACCTGTCCAGTGGCTGGGTCTTTGTAGGAGAAGGGGTGGGATGCCTCGCGGTGCCCCATTCGCAATTCGCCGGTCTTGGCAATGTGGGTCAGGGTGTCTTGCGCCCAGGCGCCAGGGGACATCCAGGACAGGGGAAGGATCAGTAGCAGGGCTCGCAGCGCAGAGAAGAGGTGCATAGGAAACGGAAAAGGTGACGGGGCCATGCATGCCAGGCGTCGCAGGAAGCGCGCGAGGCTGCACGCCGCGCATTGTGCTGCGGCATCTGCTGTTGTGTCACATTGGTGACAGGTTTGTCAGCATTCCACAACATTCACGGCCAGGCCGCCGCGCGAGGTCTCCTTGTATTTGACCTTCATGTCCGCGCCGGTCTGCATCATGGTCTTGATGACCTTGTCGAGCGAGACCACATGCTGCCCGTCGCCGCGCAGCGCCATGCGGGCGGCATTGATGGCCTTGATGGCGCCCATGGCGTTGCGTTCGATGCAGGGGATCTGCACCAGGCCGCCCACGGGGTCGCAGGTCATGCCCAGGTTGTGCTCCATGCCGATCTCGGCGGCGTTCTCGATCTGCTCGGGGCTGCCGCCCATCACGGCCGCGAGCGCGCCTGCCGCCATGGAGCAGGCCACCCCCACTTCGCCCTGGCAGCCCACCTCGGCGCCCGATAGCGAGGCGTTTTCCTTGTAGATGATGCCGATGGCGCCTGCCGTGAGCAAAAAGGTGGCGATGCCGTCCTCGTTGGCGCCGGGCAAGAAGTTGACGTAGTAATGCAGCACGGCCGGGATCACGCCCGCCGCGCCGTTGGTGGGTGCGGTCACTACGCGGCCGCCAGCGGCGTTCTCCTCGTTGACGGCCATGGCGTAGAGGTTCACCCAGTCCAGCATCGAGAGCGGGTCGCGCAGCGCGGCCTCCGGCTGCGTGCTGAGCTTGTGGTGCAGCTCGGCCGCGCGGCGGCGCACGTGCATGGGGCCAGGCAACGTACCGGTGCTGGCGCAGCCGCGCTGCACGGCACCGGCCATGGTCTTCCAGATGGCCATGAGCTGGCGGCGCACCTCGAATGCGCTGCGCCAGTGTTGCTCATTGGCCGCCATGAGCTGGGCGGGGGTGAGGCCGGTGGCCTGGCACTGGGCCAGCAGCTCGGCCCCCGTGCGGAAAGGGTGGGGCAGGCCTTGGGCATGGCCGGCCGCATCGGGCCCAGCGGTGGCGGCGCTGTTGAGTACACGCTCGCCCGCCGCGTCGATCACAAAACCGCCACCCACCGAGTAGTACTCACGCGCCGCAATCTCGTTGCCCTGCGCGTCGAACGCGTGAAACGCCATGCCGTTGGGGTGCAGCGGCAGGCTTTTGCGGCGAAACAGCAGGTGCTCTTTTTCGACAAACGGCACCATATGCTCGCCCAGCAGCTCCAGCGTTTGCCGGATGCGGATGTCGGCAATGGCAGGCTGGATCTGGTCCGGGTCGATGTGGTCGGGCTCGTGCCCGGCCAGGCCCAGCAGCACGGCCTTGTCGGTGCCGTGGCCCACGCCGGTGGCCGACAGCGAGCCGAAGAGTTCTACGGTGACGTGGTGCACGGCGGCCAGGCCCAGCGTGTCACGCACATGGCAGGCAAACTGCCGCGCCGCAATCATGGGGCCCACGGTGTGGGAGCTGGACGGGCCGACGCCAATCTTGAAGAGGTCGAAAACGCTGACGGACATGGTGGGTGCGTACCGGAAGGGCCCGGGGCCGCAGCGCTTGTGGCGCGGGCTTGGGTTGCGTGATGGGGCCGCACGGGGCGGTTGGTGGCCGCGAGGCTAACCGCGCGCTGCAGCAGCCGGATGCTCGCTATCCCTGCCTTGCGGGATTGCCCTTCATCAGCGTGCAGCGCCCAGCAGGGAAAGCATTCCTGAATTGATAGCTGCCAGCGATTGATAGATAAGCGCTAGGAGCCAATTTGGCTTGTAATTTTGGCCAAAACCCATGCCGATGTCAGCGCGCCTTGTGGCCCATGAATCTTTCTTACATCACCAGCGCGCGGCCCAGCATCACGCACCAATCCCACGCATGCAGGCGTGGACGGGTGTGCAGGCTGCCGCCTTTAAGGGCGTCCACCTTGTCCAGAATGCGCAGGCCGCCTTGCACCACCAGGCGCAGCTCCCACCCGGCGCGGCCGGGCAGGCGGTGCACCAAGGGGGCGCCTATTTGCATGCTGGCGCGGGCCCAGCGGGCGCAGTCGGAGATGAGGCGCACGTTCTCGGGGGTACTTCTGAGTGCCAGCAGCTCGGCCTGGCAGGCGCCATGAACGGCGCAGTCAGCGCGGGGCAGGTAGTGGCGCCCTCGGGGGATGTCCACGGAGAGGTCCTGCCAGAAGTTGATGAGCTGCAGCGCGGTGCAGATGGCATCGCTTTCTTGCAGCGCCTGGGCGTCTGTTACGCCGTACAGGTGCAGCAGCAGCCGGCCCACGGGGTTGGCTGAGCGGCGGCAGTAGTCCAGCAGCTCGGCGCGGTCAGCGTATCCCTCGGCATCACGGGTTTTTTCAACATCTTGGGCAAAGGCGCTGAGCAGGTCTGCCAGCAGTGGCACGGGCAGCTGGTGGCTACGCAGCACCGCTTGCAGCGGCAAGAACACGCTGGCCCAGCGGGGCGAGGGCGGCTGGCCTTGGGCGACGGCCATCAGGTCGGCATGGTAGGCGGCCAGGTCGGCCAAGCGGGCGGCAGCCAGGGCGTCGCCCTCATCAGCGATGTCGTCGGCGGTGCGCGCAAAGCCGTAGATGGCGGCAATGGGCTGGCGCAGGTGCGGTGGGCACAGCAGGGACGCGACCGGGAAGTTCTCGTAGTGCGTGACAGGGGCGGCCAGGGTGGCAGACGCATGGTGTGGTGCGGTCTGGAGCGGCTGTGGCGCGTAAGTTGCAGCGGACGCCACTTCAGGCTGGGGAGGGGGGGATCGGTCGTTCACACCCTGGATTGTCGCTTGACAATGCCAAGGGCTTCTCATAGATTACTAACCGGTCAGTCAGTAATCAAAAAACCAATTCAATCAGGGACAAGGAGGCTGGCCGGTAACTGTTACCGCAGTTCCGTTTTCAGCGCAGGCATTCGTGCCTGCGTTTTGCGTGCAGCCCCTGCAACTCCTTGTAGCCCTTCTCTATTCACCGGATTTCCCATGCGCACATCCTCCGCTTCGCGGCCTTTTCAACGGCACTGCCGGACCTTGCTGATGGTGGCCGCCGCTGCTTTGCTGGCCGCCTGTTCCCGCCCCGCGCCGCCCGAAGAGCCTGTGCGCTCCGTCAAGTTGCTGACGGTGGGGGTGGGTGCGCTGCAGTCCAGCCTGGAGTATTCGGGCGAGGTGCGGGCGCGCGTGGAGTCGCGCTTGGGGTTCCGCGTGGCGGGCAAGATCGTGCAGCGCCAGGCCGAACTGGGCCAGCGTGTGCGGGCCGGACAGGTGCTGGCCCAGCTGGACCCCAAGGATTACCAACTGGCCACCGACGCCGCGCGCGCAGTTGGCATCGGCCACCACGCAGCGTGATCTGGCCGCTGCCGACTACAAGCGCTACCAAGCCCTGAAGGACCAGAACTTCATCAGCGGCGCCGAGCTGGAGCGCCGCGACGCCACGCTGAAAGCCGCCCAGGCCACGCTGGACCAGGCCCGAGCGCAGCTGTCATCGCAAGGCAACCAGGCGGCCTACACCACGCTGGTGGCCGATGTGGCGGGCGTTGTCACTGGCATTGACGCCGAGCCTGGCCAGGTGGTGTCGGCCGGGACGCCTGTGGTGCGCATTGCGCAGGATGGCCCCCGCGATGTGGTGTTTGCGGTGCCGGAGGACAAGGTGGGGCAGATCACCCCAGGCTCAGAAGTGGCGGTGCGCGGCTGGTCCGGTGGCGCCAACCTGACGGGCCGCGTGCGCGAAGTGGCCGCCAGTGCCGACGCCGCTACGCGCACTTACCAAATCAAGGTGGCCATCGACGGTGCCGATGCGCCTGCCCTGGGCTCCACCGTGTACGTCACGCCCAAGGCGCTCAGCCATGCGGGCATTCCGGCCATCAAACTGCCCACCAGTGCGCTGCGCCAGGAGGGGCAGTCCACGGCGGTGTGGGTGTATGACGCGGCCAGCAGCACGGTGAAGTCGCAGGTGGTGCAGATTGCCACGGCCGATGGCAACGAGGCCGTGGTGGCGGCGGGTCTAGCCCCCGGCATGCAGGTGGTGGCCACGGGTGTGCATGTGCTCTCGCCTGGGCAGAAAGTGCTGATTTATCAGCCAAAAACGGCCTCAGCGCCCGCCAGTAAAGCGCAGACAGCTACCAATCCAGTAGCAATGCCTGCCGCGCCTGCTGCCACAGCAGCGGCACCCGCAGCTTCCACAGCCAACTGAGGCCGGCCATGACGCAAGTACAACCCAAAGAGGGGTTCAACCTCTCCAAGTGGGCGCTCGACCATCCCGCCCTCACGCGCTACCTGATGGTGGTACTGATGCTGCTGGGGTTTGCCGCCTATTTCCAGCTGGGGCAGGACGAGGACCCGCCGTTCACCTTCCGTGCCATGGTGGTGCGTACCTACTGGCCGGGCGCCACGGCGCAGCAGGTGGCCGAGCAGGTCACTGACAAGATCGAGCGCACGCTGCAAGAGGTGCCCTACGCCGACAAGATCCGCAGTTATTCGAAGCCCGGCGAGTCGCAGATCATCTTTCAGATCAAGGATTCGTCCAAGGCGAGCGAGGTGGCCAACGTCTGGTACAGCGTGCGCAAGAAGGTGGGCGACATGCGCTACACCTTGCCACAGGGCATCCAGGGCCCGTTCTTCAACGACGACTTTGGCGATGTGTATGGCGTGATCTACGCGCTGGAGTCCGAGGGCTTCAGCTACGCCGAACTCAAGCAATTTGCCGACGACGCACGCCAGCAACTGCTGCGTGTGCCCGATGTCGCCAAGGTTGAGCTGTTTGGCGTGCAAGACGAAAAGCTGTTCATCGAAATCTCGCAAAAGCGCCTGTCGCAACTGGGCCTGGACATGAACCAGGTGCTGGCCCAGCTGGGCCAGCAAAACGCCGTGGAGAGCGCCGGAGCCATTCAGACTCCGCAAGACCAGGTGCAGGTGCGGGTGCAGGGTCAGTTCAACGCCATTGAAGACCTGCGCGCCATGCCGATCCGTGGCCCGTCGGGCGCACAACTGCGCCTGGGCGATATCGCCGAGGTCAAGCGCGGCTATGTGGACCCGGCCACCGTGAAGGTGCGCCACCAGGGGCAGGAAGTGATTGCGCTGGGCGTCTCCATGGCCAAGGGCGGCGACATCATTGCGCTGGGCAAGGCGCTGCATGCTGCCACCGACCGCATTGGCGGCACGCTGCCAGCGGGGGTGAAGCTCGTCAACGTGCAAGACCAGCCCAAGGCGGTGGCCACCTCGGTGAATGAATTCGTCAAGGTGCTGATCGAGGCCGTGGTCATCGTGCTGGCGGTGAGCTTCATCGCGCTGGGCCTGCACAAGCGCCCCGGCAAGAACCCGCTGTGGAAGCGCTGGTACATCGATCCGCGCCCGGGGCTGGTGGTGGGCATCACCATTCCGCTGGTGCTGGCCGTGACCTTCCTGGCCATGTGGTACTGGGGCATTGGCCTGCACAAGATTTCGCTGGGCTCGCTCATCATCGCACTGGGCCTGCTGGTGGATGACGCGATCATTGCGGTCGAAATGATGGTGCTCAAGCTCGAAGAGGGCTACGACAAGGTGCGCGCCGCTACCTTTGCCTATGAGATCACGGCCATGCCGATGCTGACGGGCACGCTGATCACGGCGGCGGGTTTTTTGCCCATCGGCCTGGCCAAGTCCACTACGGGCGAATACACCTTCGCCATTTTTGCGGTCACCGTGATCGCGCTGGTGCTCAGCTGGTTCGTGTCGGTGTACTTTGTGCCGTATCTGGGCACGCTGCTGCTCAAGGTGCCGCCGCATGTGCTGGCTGCCCAGGCCAACAAGGGCATCACCGACGATCCACACGAAGTGTTTGACAGCCCGTTCTACCGCACCTTCCGCCGCCTGGTGGACTGGTGTGTGTTGCACCGCTGGATCACCATCGGCGCCACGGTACTGACCTTTGCGCTGGGCATTGTGGGCATGGGCAAGGTGCAGCAGCAGTTCTTCCCCGATTCGAGCCGGCCTGAAATTCTGGTGGACATCTGGTTCCCCGAGGGCACCTCCTTTGCAGGCAATGAAGAAGTGACCAAACGTGTGGAGCAGCGCTTGCTCTCTGAACCTGGTGTCAGTTCTGTCAGCACCTGGGTCGGTTCCGGCGTGCCGCGTTTCTATTTGCCGCTGGACCAGGTGTTTCCGCAGAGCAACGTGTCGCAGTTCATCGTTCTGCCCCAGGATCTGAAGGTGCGTGAGTCCCTGCGCGTGAAGTTGCCTGCGCTGCTGGCTGAGGAGTTCCCAGAGGTGCGTGGTCGCGTCAAGCTGCTGCCCAATGGACCGCCGGTGCCTTACCCCGTGCAGTTCCGCGTGGTGGGGCCTGATCCGCTGGTGCTGCGTGAGCGTGCCGATGAAGTGAAAGCCCAGC
Source organism: Acidovorax facilis (assembly GCF_023913775.1). Taxonomy (GTDB): domain Bacteria; phylum Pseudomonadota; class Gammaproteobacteria; order Burkholderiales; family Burkholderiaceae_C; genus Acidovorax; species Acidovorax facilis. Next base: position 28,013 of record NZ_JAMXAX010000037.1, on the reverse strand, counting down.
TGCGCAAGAACCCGGACATGCGCGGTGTGAACGACAACTGGAACGAGTCTGTGAAGGTGCTGCGCCTAGAAGTGGACCAAGCCAAGGCGCGCGCGCTGGGCGTGACGAGCCAGTCCATCGCCCAGGCATCCAAAACCATCTTGTCGGGTACGCAGGTGGGCCAATACCGCGAGGGTGACAAGCTCATCGACATCCTGCTGCGCCAGCCGCTGGACGAGCGCAACGCCATCACCGACATCGCCAACGCCTACCTGCCCACGGCCTCGGGCAAGTCGATCCCGCTCACGCAGATCGCCAAGCCGGTCTTCACCTGGGAGCCCGGTGTGATGTGGCGCGAGAACCGCGACTACGCCATCACCGTGCAGGGCGACGTGACTGAGGGGCTGCAGGGGGCCACGGTGACGGCGGCGCTGTTGCCTGCTCTCAAGGACATTGAGGCGAAGTGGCGTGCTGCCGGGCAGACCGGCTACCGCATCGAAGTGGCGGGTGCTGTGGAGGAAAGCTCCAAGGGCTCGGCGTCGATTGCAGCCGGCATTCCGGTCATGTTGTTCATCACCTTCACGCTGCTCATGCTGCAACTGCACAGCTTCAGCCGCGCGATGCTGGTGTTCCTGACCGGGCCGTTGGGCCTGGCGGGGGTGGCTGCGGCGCTGATTCTGCTCAACCGTCCGTTCGGCTTCGTGGCGTTGCTGGGGGTGATTGCACTCATGGGCATGATCCAGCGCAACTCGGTGATCCTGATCGACCAGATCGAACAGGACCGCGCGAGGGGCGTGCCTGCGTGGGATGCGATTGTTGAATCGGCAGTGCGCCGCCTGCGTCCTATCGTGCTGACGGCTGCGGCTGCGGTGCTGGCCATGATCCCGCTGTCACGCAGCGTGTTCTGGGGCCCGATGGCCGTGGCCATCATGGGCGGACTGGTGGTGGCCACCGTGCTGACGCTGCTGGCGCTGCCCGCGATGTATGCCGCGTGGTTCCGTGTGAAAAGGCCTGTGCCGGAGGTCCTTGGAGGGGTTTGATTCCCACCCTGCCCGCATCAGGGTAAAATAGAAGGTTGACCGATTTCACACAGGCGGCAGCTGAGGTTGCCGCCTGTTTGTTTGTTGTAGAACCGCGCGGGTGGCGAAATTGGTAGACGCACCAGGTTTAGGTCCTGACGGTAGCAATACTGTGGGGGTTCGAGTCCCCCCCCGCGCACCACAGTGATAGCGGGGAAAGCCATTGGAAATCAAAGACTTGTGTGATTTTTAGGCTCTCCCTTCTTTTCATTAGGTTTCATCGGTTTTCATCATTTTTCACCCAAATTCATCCCTGTAGTTTGGGAAAATTTTGGGAAGTTTGGGAGAGGGCTTAAGTTGCTGAAACGCGACAACTTCCAGACTGTGTATATGCTGCTGAACGTCTAACACCGATTTCATCGCTCCTCGTATGCCGCCAAAACACCTCGTATTGCTGCAAGCGATGTTTCCCGGCGTGCTGATGCTCGACATCGACCAAATTGCTTCCTTGATGCGATATGGACGTGGCCACCTGTACAACCTCCACTGCGAAGGCAAATTGCCGTTCAAGGTCAGTCGGGGAGTGGGCAATAAAATTCTTGTCTCGGTTGTCGAGATGGCGGCTTACCTCGATAAGGAGATGCTGTCGGAGTACAGTCCCCCACCTCCGCAACCCGCTGAGCTGGTCGTCAAAAAGCGCGGGCGTCCCCGAGGCGCCACATCCAAAACCAGCCCGACTGTTTATGGCTTCCAGAGCGAACTTCGTTCTGCCATTTACCGGGTTCGTGCCACGGAATTGCTCGCGGGTATCAGGCAGGGCCTGTCCAATTCGGTTCTTGATGGGGAGGAAACCCTGAGCGACGGGGAGCGTTTGCGTCAGACGGTGTCGCGACTTTCGGCTACTGTTGAGATTGCATCAAACGAATTTGAGGCGGTACACGCGAGACTCTCACATGCTGAGTCATCTGACATCCCTTACGCGGCCAGACAGATTCCGTTCTTCCTGAGCCCTGACGGATTGGTCGCGGCTTTGCCTATCGAGTTGGATGGCGTAGAGGTGGCACAGCAAGCAGACTATCGTGTGCATTGGATGACGTGGTCGTCTGCTCTCTCCTTGGTTTGGCTTGATGAGGCGAAACGGCTGGCCTGGCTTGAAAAGATGGCGGTGGTGATGCCGGACCTGTACAAAGCTGTGGACAGCAACCGACGAAGTACGCTGCTAGGGGTCTAGGCGGTGACAACCCATCTCAGGCGCGACTTCCTCGCCCTGGTCATGCAAATGCCAGCGCAGCAGAGGGAGCATGAGTTCGTTAGTCGAGATAAGGCAGCTTTGTTCCTCGGGTTGTCCAAGCGGACTCTGGAGGATTACGCCAAGAAGAAAGTACCGCCACCACCGGTTGGCGGATTTGCTGGCGGTGAAAAAGGCAAGCGTGTTTTGTACCGACTAAGCACCTTGGTGGACTTCCTTGTCAAGGATGCTCATGCGGGTGACGAAACGTTTGAACGCCTGATGAGTAAGTCCGAGAAAAGTCAGAGCCCTGGCATTCCACAGCTTGACCCTCTGTCGCGTGCTTTCTTCTCCCGGCCAGTTGTTTCCCATCTACTTAGCGATGACCCAGTCGGGCATTGCATGGCATGGGGAACCACAGTGGTTTCGGTGGATTCTGGCGAGGCTGACTTCCCATTTTTTGAGGACGAGGCAGGCTTGGTTCTGGGGCCTGCTTGGAATTCAGCGCAACAAACGTCCGATTGGTTCTTATCCAGGAAAACGGAAGTGTTGTGGCGAACTTGGGTTCAAGGTCTGGCCATGGTGTGGAACGACGAGTCTGCACGTCTAGCCACCATCCAAAACTGTGCGATGAATGCTTCCACGGTTCCGCAGCTAGTGGCGGACCATAGGCGGCAGGCACTTTTGGCTCTCTGAGGCAACCACATCGGCATCAGCTGAACACATCGCCGACGTCGTCCAGGTTGACTGGTGCAAATATGTCCGCTCCTGACAAAGTTGCTTGAACACCCGCTGCCACCAATTCGGTTGGTAGCGTCGAAAGCAGTTCGGGCAATCGTGGGAATACTTTGGCGGCTCGCGCCACGATGTTCGAGTATTCCGAAAGCATCTCTACTCCTTCGGTGGTCGCGAAAGCTGACAGGCAGTCGGCATCGGTGGGGTTTTGTATTGCAAGCAATAAGTCCCAACGGTGGCTTGGGTCGTGTCTAGTGCCCATGGGCGGCTCAGCGCTCATTGGAATCTCGCTCCATCCCGCAAATGAGCGACTGGACCATGACTTGACTATATGATTTTTTGTTTGTTAATTTGTTATTCATAATGCATTTAGGAAATAACAATGAAGTTGTCTTATCAAGTCCCCCGTGTTTCAAGTGAGTCACCCAATCGCCGATTGCTGGATTGGAGCGTTGTATTCATCGAAGGTGGTTTGGGCCGCGCCTACCTCTATTGGAACGATTTGATGGTGACATTGGAAGCCGTGAAGTCTACGCAGTCAGATACATTGATTTCGTTGACGTTGGACGTCGAGGACGAGTCTCCCAGTATGACCTTCATGGCTGGGATGAGCATGCCCATGGCGGGCAGGCTCGAATCGTCGGACCTCATACCGCTCGTGCCTAAAATTCAGCAGGCCATTGACCATTTCCTGCTGCCCTTTGAAATTGTCGAGCAGCTTTTTCCGACAGCAGGTCAACTGGCATCCCACGGCACTGATGCGACGGACATGCCATTCGGTGAATGAACGACAACGCTGGTGTGTGGCCCGCCTTGTCGTTCAAGGCGCTGGTGAGGGCTGTGGCACAGCAGAAATTGGAGTGAGTGCATTTCTTCTAACTGCTTGCCGCGAGCGGCCAACTCCTGTTCCGCTTCTTGCCTTTGCCAGCACAGCGGCTACTGCTAGTGAAGGTTCAGTAGAGGCGTCTAACTTGATGCCAACGTTTCCGGCTGTGGCCGATTGTCCAAAAACGGGTAAGGCATCTGTTTTCGTGTCGATGGTCGCTGTGGCGTTGAGGCTTGAGTTTGCCGTGAGATATTCTGCCATGAGGCGTGCATCTTTGGCAGCCCGGAAAATTTCTCGGTTGTCGCTGCGGAGTACCTTCACCCACGATTCAATGTAGCTGGCATGCGAGTCCACTGGTCCCGGCACCCCAAGGAGTCCGCACATGAACGTGGAACAAAGCTCAGCTCTCAGCTCCTCCACTGCGTATGCATCTGTTCCCCATCGCCCGAAGGAGCGATTTTGTCTGGACTCATGGCCAGACCAGTGCGAAAGTTCGTGGAGCAAAGTCCCTGCGTAGCTTGCTGCATCTGCAAAAGCTCCCTTGTGTGGCATCTGGATGAAGTCGCCCGATGGCGAATAGAAGGCTCGATTTCCGCCATGGCGAAGTTCTGGCTGCAATCGAGACACTATGTCGTTCACCGCTTCAATGGGTTGCCACTTGTGCTCAGGCGCTGCGAGAGGTAGCAGGTCTTCAATCTGGCTCGCATGGAAAACGCGATACTCCGTCAAGAATGGGATGCGCCGCGTGTCTTCGGAGGACTCGCGGGGCTGTGGGATATCGCGTTCAGATTCGCGCCCTGGTACATCCAGCATTTTGAAGAAATACACAGGTGTTGATTTGGAGCCCTTGCGAACACGGAGCCCCATATCGTTAGCCTGCTTCATCGTGTACCAGCGGTGGTCGGTATATCCCTCGGACTGAGCCGTCATCATCAGCAAGAGCGCATTGACACCGTTGTAGTGCCGTTCACTGATTCCGTTCATCGGCATGCCAGAGACTTGCACATCTTTCCAAGGGCGCTGCCATGGTGCAGTCCCTGCTTCAATGGCAGCGATGATTTTGTCAGTGACTTCTTGATAGAGGTCGCGCCGTGGCTTGTTTTTGCCACGTTCTAATGTGCCTTTTTTGCTCATAGGGCGCCTCCTGCCTGGGTGTCCTGACCGGAATGTGGACCCATCGAGGCAACGAGATTCAGCAAGGCCGCATCTGTATTGACCTGGATGGGCATGCAAAACGCCGGTGAGCCAACTGAGAATTCCAATTGGGCTGTGGGCTGTGTGCTTGGAGCAAGCCCAAGTGCTTCGGCCAATACCGCCTGAGGAGTCTGTGCTTGGCCTGCTCTTTGCGGACCGTCGGACAGCATCTCGTGAACAACAAAGTATTCGCCTGTTGACGGGTTGAGTTTCTGGCACCAGATTTGTTGGCCATCCATCGGAGCCAAAACCTCTGGCCGATATTGAATCGCCATATGTGTACCGCTTTGGTCTCGCAGTCCCGTGATGGGCAACATCAGCACCATCGGCGAAACCTCAAACACCAGTCCATAGGAGGCTGCGGCATTGCGTCGCAGTACAACAACCCAAAACCATCGCTGCCCTTTGGACGTGCAGACAAAAAAATGGTCTACGGGGGGCGCTCGCAGGGAAGGCAGCGACAACACCAGTTCTCGCGGATAGTGGGTCAACACATCATGGTGCAGGTATGCGAGGTGAATTCCAAAGGCCTGTGCAACACCTGCTGGCGTACCCTCAACACCTGGTCGGAGTTTTGAGAGCCAGTCGAATCCCTGTTGGTCTGCTACCCGGTGCAAGTACATGGACGGCATCCAACATGAGCCTGGCGCAATGGATGGCGGCAACTCATTGGCTTTGACCGAAGGCGTGCTTAATGTTTCGATGTTCATAGATTGCCTCCTTCCTGTCCCAATGGCGATGCTCGGAAAGTGACAGGTGCTTGGCGGCGAAAGGCTGTCAGGTCATGTCGGTCCCTGATGCACTCGGCCAACCGCATCGCTGCAATCAAATGTTCATTGGGCTTTGTCCACTTGATGGGGTGTGCTGAGAGGTAGCGGTTTTCAATCTCGGCGACAGCACGTTCAGCGTGAGGTGATTGCTGGCCTTGGGTCATTCCCTCTGGTCGTTGTGCGCAGAACAGTTCGGCCAGCAATCGAAGAAGTAGAGTCAGCATGGCGCCCCCCCGTTTCCGTTTGATGGGCCGTGCCCCCCACTGGGCAAAATGGAGATGCTGGAAATAGTGGGGTGTGTCGATTTTTTGCGTTGGGTTGGATGGCGCAATGCGCCTGGACGTTTTCTCAGCTCCGCTCCTGTAACTGGGGCGGTGAGGGTTCCAGAATGCGGGGTCCAAATCGCTGCTGGCGGAATTGACGTGGTCGGTGTTGGTGCGTCCCGCATTGCCAGTGCTTGGCTGATGGAGCTGGTGAGGTCCAGCAACTGACTTTGAACGTGTTTGACCTCAGCCAGAACCCGCTGAAGTTTAGTGTTCGCCTGAGTCCAAGCTTCCACTGTTCTGTTGTGTTCTATTCGCTCTTCAAATGCTTCGGCGTTCCAAGGGGTCTGGCGCCCCACGTGAACAGTGGCCGGGCGTTCAATGCCACGTACCCGGTTACTCCGGTGGTCGATGCGCTGACTGGTCTCTATGGTCTGCAATGCACTATTGCAGGCATCCGCCCATGCAGCCCGCCATTTAGTCACCAAGGATTTTTGGTTCCAGTCACGTCGCTTGGCTCCGACACCGTCCGGTGTTAGTTGCCTCAGCGTGAGCATGATGTGACAGTGAGGGTTGTCAGGTTTTCCGTTTTTCCCAACTTTGCTGTGGATGGCTATGTCAGCCACCATGCCGATTGCCACAAACTGCTGAGACACATACTCAGTGATGAGGTCGATGTGCTGCTGATGGGTCAGCTCCACAGGGAGGGCGATTTCTACCTCGCGGGCGAGTTGGCTGTTGTTTCGCGTCTCGCTGCTTTCGATTTGGTTCCAAAGAACTGAACGGTCCGTTGCCCAGGACGGGGAGCCCGGTGGAGCGAGAATGGCCCGATGGGTCACCTCGGTTTTTCGGGTGAAGTTGAAAACTTGACCCGTGCGTTTGCATCGCAGTCGAGTTCCCGCCCGATAAGCGGCGGCTTGAACTGCGTTGTGACCATCGCTGCGAGCGATGATTTTGGTGGTTGAGTGAAAGATGGCCATGGGTACCTCCTTTGTTGATGGCCGACGGTCGGCACAACAATGGAAGGGAAGGGCTATCGTTCGCGAATCCGTCTTGCGGAATTCGGTTTTTGCCCCCTGGCAGGCGCACACAAACTTCAGTTTGTATCAGTGCGCTTGTCAGCTCTTGCCTCTGGGAAATGCTTGACTGTCTCCCTTCAAGGTGCCAGGTTGATAGCAACAACTCAAGCATTAACAGGGGGAGGACTTCATGACGACCACTCAATCCGCAGATTCAACCGCTCGCGACGACCCCGGGACAGACACCCTGGCACGGCTTCGGAAAAGAGAGGTCATGTTGCTAGCTCAGGCACAGGAACTTCAAGCGCGTGCAGCGCATTTGATGCGGGTGCGCGATGCGCACCAGAACAGGCTTGCCAGAAAGGTGGATGCGCACCAGAAAATTATCCTCGGTGCACTGGTACAGAAAGCCGGTTTGGATTGGGTGCTTGCAGGCTCGCAGCACTCTCATCGTCAAAACGACGACGTTTCGGATACGTTAGCCAGTCATTTGGGTGATATTTCGTTGCCGTATGACAGGGAGCGCATCCTTGCCGCACTCATGTGGCTTGCGGAGGTATCGAAACGACAGCCTAACGACGTCGTTTCGATACCAAATTGGAAATAAATTGTGTGAGGTGATAAGGCGATTTGTTCTACTCACTTAAACCAAGCAAGAGGAATTGTCAGAGTGGGTTTTTTGTCGCCCTTCTTGAAAAATTCAATTGGCCTTTCTACTGTGAATTCGTATAGCGCTGGCTCAACGCCAATTTCGTGCAGTTGAAGTTTTCTTTTGCGATATTTTTCCGAAACAAAGGCGGAAGTAAGCTTTCCGCATATCCTCATAAACCGCTCGTTTCCTAATGATGAAATCTTCTTAAAGACATCTTCCGTAATGTATTCATTTGGTATCTTTTGAAGTAATTTCTGATTATCTCGAAGAACTACGTTGGCTAAGGAAGGGAGGTCGTTAGAGAACACGGTCAAGTCGCCTGCGAAGTTCCGTTCCTGTCCAAAGTAGTACCCGCTCCTGTCGTTGTACATTTTCCATCCGTCGTCGTCAAAACATAGGGTGCTGTTTTTCAAATTTGAGAGTTGTTCATATCGTTTTGAAAAATCAGCAGTTAAATTTTGATTTTTTATGTGAGGGGGCTTGCTCTCAAGTGCTTGCAGATATTTTTGACCTTGTGGCTCTTCCCTCAATCCCATAATCCATCCGTCTAAAATATATTGGCATAATTGAGTGTCAGGGCAGGTTGAGCCTCCATCGCCCTTCGGCAAGCGATTGCGAGCTATGTCAATAATAATCGGTTTGTCAGAAGGCTTCAGTTCGCTGAAAATAATGTCATTGCTCTGGGCGTTTATGTGGGAACTAAACGCGGCGATGGCGATGCCAAGTGCAACGAGTGAAAGTGATTTCATATTTGGCTTTCTAAATTTTTAGGAGTTAGTGTTTTAAGGGCGCTTATATTTGATGATGGCTTTGCCGCTTATGATGTTTCTGAAATTCAACGTCGCCTCATTTTTAGAGCTGGGAAATGTAAATTTTTCGGAATTGAAAGTGCCATCTGAATCAACAATAACTTCGCCGTCCTCTATGATGTACCTTATAGGGAGGACATCACCGTCCGCGAACTCCATATGTTTGGACTTGAATATAAGCTTTGAAAATTCGCTTGTCGATGTTGTATGGTCGGCGCAAGGATTTTTCTCGACTGGTGTGCATGAAACAAATACCCATGTTCCCAAGAGCGGATTTGATTGGTTATTTTGAGCGTTCGCACCGCATCCGATTGTTAAAAGAGTGGTTGCAATGATTGAGATGGCAATAGAGGAAATTTTCATGATTTTTTAGGCTGTCTGTGTTGAATTTATAATTGAAATGGTTTTATCTACTATTTCTTTGAATTTTGTGTTGAACTCATGATTATATTTTGTTGTTTTTCCAAATAACCCCAGTGCTAGTGCGATTAGTATTCCTATAAAATACGAAACGAGGCCAACACCGACAAAATTAACAATGATTTGTATGGTTTTGACATAGAGGGTGTTGAAATAGTGGAGGAGAGTGAAGATGAAGCCACCCGCTAAGCCGATTTTTCGTGCAAATGAATATCCACGTGCGCTCTCCGATTGAACGGAGAAATCTCTCATTCCTGTCCAGCGTTTTTCTGATAGGTCTGGAATATAGGATTGGCCAAACTGTGGTGATTCGATTTCTGCATTGTGATATGCTCTTCGTGTTGATAGATTTATCAGCACCATCGCTTTTTCAAGCTCACTTTCACCGCCTTTGTTTCTGCAGTTGACATCCAAAATCGCCACTCTTTGACCGATGGCAAAGGCGTCATCAAAAACAACCTTGTCCGGCAATTGTTTGTTATCCCATTCAATCCATGAAACGGCAGAGCATTGGATATTTTTTCCAATCCAATCATGGTTGTGGGATGATTGCTTATATTCAAATGGCTGGCGGCTTTTTACTGTGCCTAATTCAAATGAAATTTCTAATGTGCTACAAGCTGTGCTAATTTCAAATTTTGCATTTTCAGACATTTTGGAGGTGTGGTTTATTTTATTTAATTTGGTTATTTGTGAAAAATAATTTCTTCAAGAAATGTCGAAATGCCATACTCAATAATTTTATTGGTTTGCTTTTTGCTTCATCTGGGAGTTTTCAACAATAAAATCAGTTACATTCAGTTAAAAATGTAGCAGATGTTTTATGGCAAAGGCAATCGCCAGCCGTTCCTGCCGTGACTTTTTTCGCGTCAACGGTGGTTTGCACGAGGCTATCTGTGGCTTTTGCGCATCAGTTGATGCCTTGTTCACACCGGTGCACTTTGTGTGTCCGTGCGAGCTAGTCCCAGCGCACCCTATTGCACGCAAGTCGCTTTCCCAATCAGTCCATCAAGTTGATGCTTTGACGGTACGTTGCTGACAGGGCCAAAAAGAAGAGTCTCATCGGACCAGGTCTCTGTGTCGATGGCAATCAAGACAACACTCTTGTTCGTGATTTTTGATGCAGCCTCAGTAGGTGAGATGCGCTGTGCTTCCTCATCGACAAGCCGAACTAGCGTGATGCGGTCAGGCCGCTGGCAATTCCTGAGGGTCAGAATGCGCTTCACTACGACATCGAACGCAGCAGGCGGGGTCCCAGGGTTCCATGCATATGCGTTTTGAGTGACACCTATTGATGCCAGCAAAAGCATCAAGCCTGTGAACAGGACGTTGACTGAGTGTGTTGACCGCGACATGAATTTTCATTGAGTAAAAAACAATCGAAGGGCCTTCCAGACGGACTAGGCTACTTCTCGACAGTCATCGCATGGAATCGCTCATGACTGTGTCTTACTTTACCCATTCCCGCCTTGAGTTGATGCTCCTTCTTCGAGGGGGGGGCGGCATTCCTGACAGCGTATTTGTGACCTTTTCCACACTATCGAACACGTATGGGTTTTGCGCTTTGTGCTTGGCCGCCTACGGGTGTCGAACCGTTGGCGCTCGCAGTACCTCACTGTGGAGTCAGTGGAGGGAATGGAGCCTTTTTTACTTTGGTTAGAAGGACAGAAGAAGTAAAAAAGAGTTTAAAAAGCCTACATTGGTTCCATCCCCCACACAACTCAAGTGACTGGCGGAGATTCCGCCGTTTTTACCCCGTCCCGAGAGGGGTACTACGGAGCTTTGCGAGTCCTTGGTCAGTGTCGCTGCGTTCATGCCAACTGCTTGAGAAAAGAAAAAGGCCACCTATAAAGATGGCCTGTGGGGCAGTTGCTTTGGATTCTTCGACCACTCACCGGATGTGTGGACTCTATGTGGTCGTATTCGCTTATGGTGGTCCAGCATCGGCCAAGCGAAATTCGGCCTCCTACCAAATTCTTCGACGCCATGCGCCGCTTGGTCGATGTGTTGGGTCAGTCGAAACACAGGTCACCTCTGACTTGCTCGCTCTTGTTGGCACACAGTTGCAGACCCAACCAGACGTTGCTGCGGCTAGTGCGCTTGGGGGTGAACCCACGCTGTGCAAGTGTGCTGTTGAACACGGGCTGAGTCATTGGAAAACGCATCCCGGAGTTCTGTGCCCAGGTCTTGTAAGCATCGTACAGTCGTTGCGACGACTCTTTGTGGTTGTCTCCGGTTTCGCAGATGTCGTCCAGAAAGTGTTGAAACGTGTCCATGCTGGATTGGTACTCTCTCACCGCTTCTTCAATCGCCTTTGGCATGCCCAAGCCCATTTCTCTCCACTGGATGCAGCCCTCCACAGCCCAGCGCAAGATGGCTGGCATTTCTTCCATCAGCTTCTGTTCCAAATGCGGGTCACGCTGCTCGTCCTTGAATGAAGCCAAGAAAGGAATCAGACGCATTCGCCGCCAGATGCCGTAGTCGGTACCTTGCACCTTAGGTTTGTGATTGGTGGCCAGCAGAAGTTTTCCGACGGGCTTGAACTCCACAAAGTCCTTGTACAACATACGCGCAGAGATGACGTCGCCACCAGTGAACTGCTTCATGACGGTTTCGTCGAGTTGCTTGCCTTGGGCCGACTCCGATGCGACGACCAAGCGCTTTCCCGCAAAGCCAGCCAAATCGTTGCGCGGCGCTCCACCTCGGTTCATATCCAAGAACGTGGTGAAGTCGGCGACCTTTCCATAGTCGCCCAGCAAACGGTGCAGCACGTTCAAAAACACCGATTTGCCATTGGCCCCAGTGCCGTGGAGCAAGAAAAAAACTTGCTCTTGAGTAGACCCGGTCAGGATGTAGCCCACCATGCGTTGGAGATAACTGACCATTTCAACGTCATCTTGCATGATTTCGAGCAAGAATCGTTTCCAGCGCGGGCAACCCTCTGAGGTCTCGGCCAGGGGAATCCTTGTGATGTTTGTGATGAGGTCGTCTCGGTTGTGAGAGCGCAGTGAACCATCGCGCAAATCTACGGTACCGCTGAGACAATTGAGCAAAAGAGGGTCGGCGTCATAGTCGCGGTGCTTGGTCACCAACTGTGGCAGTGACTGCGCCAGCGCAAGGGCGGCGCAGATTGCGTTTTTGCCATGCAGTCGTTTGGCATCCGCATCCAGCTCTTTGGCGCGAAGTGTGAAGTGGTCTCCATAGTTCTGAATCTGAGCACGCATCACAGGAACCTCTACCTCCTTCATTCGGGTAGCAACGTTCTTCATGCATTCCACTGCAAAACCGGTTTCGTCTTTTTCCCAGTGCGTGTCGGTCCAAACCATCCACGCTTGGTGAGAGGCATCGAAGCGCAACAGGTCACCGAATTGGTCGGCCAGCCGGTCCGCGAAGCCGATTTCACCTGGGCGAAAGTCGCGGGGATTTTGGGGTTGTTGTTGTTGTGGCTGCGTCGTGCAGCTAATGGCCTGAACTAAGTTGGTAGCCATTTGGGTTAGTTGGGGCAGGGGGGTGCTCTGCGCGGTGGGCTCGTCGTTGCTCAATGCAAAAACCAGCTCGTCCGTGTCCGTTGATGTGGCGTTCATTGCAACGGGGGATGTTGGAATCGTGGAGGCTGTTGCTGTGTGGTTCATGTTCGTCCTTTCGTTTGGTTGACAGGACGAATGATTTCAAAGCGTGGTGTTTTTGTACGGAACCACAGAGAACCACAGACTTGACAAAGTCGGGCCTGTTATGGCTAAAAATCCCTGAACGCCGCGCATCAACGGAATGCATCCTCAACCGACGAAAGCTCGCGGATTTCCTCGATGAACTTCTTGGCATCCGCCAGCCCTAGTACCTTAGTCAGTGCGCTGATGCCTCGATGCCGAACCGTGCCCGAGTTCTCAACAAGGAGGGCGTACAGCTCCTCAACCTGCACATCGAAATACCGCCGATTCAACACATCCAAACTCTTGTGGCCGGTCAGTCGGCTTAGCTCCATGGGGTTGTTGACCTTCTTGGACAGGTTCTTGGTCGCAATCTTGCGCAGCGAGTGGAATGTCAGGTCTTCGATAGGCGGTTTGGCTTTGGTGCAAGCGATGGTGAACGCGCCGGTCACGGAGTTGATGGTGTTCGTAAAAATCAATCCTGATTTCGTTTCGCTGGCCTCGTAGAGGGGCCGCAAGATGTCTTGCATTTCGGGGGTGAGTGGGACCGAACGCCCGAGGGACTGGGTCACGCTCTTGGTGTGGTCGTTTTTTTCGCGGGGCAGTCGCAGGACGTTATTGTCCCAATCCACGTCTTCCCAGCGCATGCCGCCTGATTGTTCGCCGGTCTTCTTGTCTTTGGCGCTCTGGACAATTTCCCCCCGCCTAAAAGCCATGGCCAGCGCCAGTTTCACGATGGGCACCATCCAAGGGGAGTGGTCTTCGAGCGATGCCATCAGGCGCTCGTACTCGTTGCCCATCCATGAGCGCTGGACATTGTTCTGAGGCTTGGGAAGCGAAATCCCACTGGGCGGGTTGTCCACGGGGTAAAGCCACTCATTGGCCGCGTGGGAGTAGAGGGAGGTCAGGACCGTGAAGTAGTTCCGAACTGACGAGGCAGAGTATTTCTGTTCGAGCAGTTGGTCCCTGAGTCGCATGAAGTCCTTTTTGGTCAGGTCCCGTAAGAGGGTGTTCTTGCCCAGCCATTCGGACAGGTGCGTGACGCGGTAGCTCACTTCCTTAAACGAGCGCTTGCCCGCGTAATGTTGGGTGTGAAACCGTTTGAGCGCCTGCTCAATGGTGATGGTCTCGTACTCGGCAACGAACCCGCCGTGCTTCGTGCGGATGCTCTTGATTTCGTCCTCTTGCTCCTTGGCCCAAGCTTTCGCCTTGTCCATGGTGTCGTGCGTGGCACTTCGGATAACGACATTGCCATCCTTGTCGGCCAGCTTAATTTGGACCTCGAAGGCCGTTTCCAGTTGCTTCAACGCGTTCTTGGGCAGCTTGCTGAGGTCGGTTTGTCCCTGGCTTGCCAGGTACTCCACGGCCTTGGATTTGAGGCGGAACCTCTGCTCCTTTTGACCGGCCAGCTTGACTTGCCAAGGGGAGCGATTCGAAATGTTTGCCATGGGTTCTGCCTTACCTGAAAAGTCTGGTCAGTTAGAATGCCGAGTTCCCCAGAGGGAGGCATTGCCTCTCTAAGCGGGTAGGGACCTGTTTGGGATTCTGCTCGAGTTTGGGAAATAGTTTGGGAAAGTCGAAAAAATCAGTCCGTTTTTTTCGACTTCCCCTATGAAAATTTAATCCGTGCGCGTTTGGTTGATTCGGATTTAGGTCCTGACGCCAGCAATGGTGTGGGGGTTCGAGTCCCCCCCCGCGCACCACCCATGTGAGACTTTGCGGAACACGGCGCTGCTGCGCTGCAGCCAGCACGATCCACATTCATAAGAGGAATAGCCATGGCCGTTACTGTTGAAACCCTTGAGAAGCTCGAGCGCAAGATTACGCTGAGCGTGCCCGTCACCCTGATCCAGTCCGAAGTCGACACGCGCCTCAAGCGCCTGGCCCGCACGGTCAAGATGGACGGTTTCCGTCCCGGCAAGGTGCCCATGAACGTGGTGGCCCAGCGTTACGGCTACTCGGTGCAGTACGAAGTGCTGAACGACAAGGTGGGTGAAGCCTTTGCCGTGGCTGCCAACGAAGCCAATCTGCGTGTTGCTGGCCAGCCCCGCATCACCGAAAAGGAAGGCGCTCCTGAAGGCCAGGTCACTTTCGATGCCATTTTCGAAGTGTTCCCAGAAGTCAAGATTGCCGATCTGTCTGATGCCGAAGTCGAAAAGCTGTCGGCTGAAGTGACGGACGCTGCCATCGACAAGACCATCGACATCCTGCGCAAGCAGCGCCGCAGCTTCGCCCAGCGCGCCATGGATGCTGCTGCGCAAGACGGCGACCGCGTGACGGTCGATTTCGAAGGCAAGATTGACGGCGAGCCGTTTGAAGGCGGCAAGGCCGAAGACTTCCAGTTCCTGGTGGGCGAAGGCCAGATGCTCAAGGAGTTCGAAGACGCCGTGCGTGGCATGAAGTCTGGCGAAAGCAAGACCTTCCCCCTGGCATTCCCTGCGGAGTACCACGGCAAGGATGTGGCTGGCAAGACAGCTGACTTCCTGGTGACCATCAAGAAGATCGAAGCTGCCCACCTGCCCGAAGTGAACGATGCCCTGGCCAAGTCGCTCGGTATTGCCGATGGCTCCGTGGAAGGCCTGCGCGCCGACATCAAGAAGAACCTGGAGCGTGAAGTCAAGTTCCGTCTGCTGGCCCGTAACAAGCAAGCCGTGATGGATGCCCTGGTGGCCAAGGCTGAGCTGGACCTGCCCAACTCCAGCGTGCAAGCTGAAATCGCCCGCCTGCTGGAAGGTGCCCGCGCTGAACTCAAGCAACGCGGCATCAAGGACGCCGACAAGGCCGAGATCCCTGAAGACGTGTTCCGCCCCCAGGCTGAGCGCCGCGTGCGCCTGGGCCTGGTGCTGGCCGAGCTGGTGCGTGCCAATGAGCTGCAGGCCAAGCCCGAACAGCTCAAGGCCCACATCGATGAGCTGGCTGCCAGCTACGAGAAGCCCGAAGACGTGGTGCGCTGGTACTTCGGCGACCGCCAGCGCCTGGCGGAAGTCGAAGCCGTTGTGATCGAAAACAACGTGACCGAGTTTGTGCTGTCCAAGGCCAAGGTGGTCGAGAAGGCCGTGTCGTTTGACGAACTGATGGCCCAGCAAGGCTGATAGGCTGTCGACTGGGCGGCTTGTTATCGAATTGCCCGGTTGTTGCCGTTGCATACAGGGGCTTGTGCTTTCGTGCACAAGCCCCAATTCATTTCTGGGTACAGTACCTGCTTGTCTGGAGAAAAACATGAGCGCATTGGAAACACAAGGCCTGGGCATGGTTCCCATGGTCATCGAGCAGTCGGGCCGTGGCGAACGGTCCTACGACATCTACTCGCGCCTGCTCAAGGAGCGCGTGATTTTTCTGGTGGGTCCGGTCAACGACCAGACCGCCAACCTGGTGGTGGCTCAGCTGCTGTTCCTGGAGAGTGAAAACCCCGACAAAGACATTTCGTTCTACATCAACTCCCCAGGTGGCTCGGTAAGCGCCGGCATGGCGATCTTTGACACCATGAACTTCATCAAGCCTGATGTCTCGACCCTGTGCACCGGCATGGCCGCCAGCATGGGCGCCTTCCTGCTGGCCGCAGGAGCCAAGGGCAAGCGTTTTGCGCTACCCAACTCCAAGGTCATGATCCACCAGCCTCTGGGCGGCATGCAGGGCCAGGCAACCGAGATTGAGATCCACGCCCGCGAAATCCTCAAGACCCGCGAGCAGCTCAACAAGATCCTTGCCGAGCGCACAGGCCAGCCGCTGGAAAAGATCCAGCGCGACACCGAGCGTGACTATTTCCTGTCGGCTGATGAGTCCAAGGAATACGGTTTGGTCGATCAGGTGATCAGCAAGCGCTCCTGATAGCCAGAGGGTCAAACAGCGGCGTTTTCCTTTGGGGAAGACGCCGTTTTTTATTTGGTTATCATCCCGACAACTTTCCGTAACAAGCAAGGCATTGCCCCCATGGCCGAGAAAAAAGGCTCTTCCAGCGAAAAAACCCTTTACTGCTCTTTCTGCGGCAAAAGCCAGCATGAAGTGAAGAAGCTGATCGCCGGTCCGTCGGTCTTTATCTGCGACGAGTGCATTGACCTGTGCAACGAGATCATTCGCGATGAGCTCCCGGCTGGCGACCTGGCGCGCGAAGGCCGCAGTGACCTGCCCACCCCCGTAGAGATCAAGACCAACCTCGACAACTATGTGATTGGTCAGGACGTGGCCAAGCGCACGCTGGCGGTGGCGGTGTACAACCACTACAAGCGCCTGCGCCACAAGGACAAGGCCCACAAAGACGATGTGGAGCTGTCCAAGAGCAACATCCTGCTGATTGGGCCCACGGGTTCGGGCAAGACACTGCTGGCGCAGACCCTGGCCCGCATGCTGGACGTTCCGTTTGTGATGGCCGACGCCACCACGCTGACGGAAGCCGGTTATGTGGGCGAAGATGTGGAGAACATCGTCCAGAAGCTGCTGCAAAGCTGCAATTATGAGGTGGAGCGCGCGCAGCGCGGCATCGTCTACATCGATGAGATCGACAAGATCTCGCGCAAGTCGGACAACCCCAGCATCACACGTGACGTTTCGGGCGAGGGCGTGCAGCAGGCGCTGCTCAAGCTCATCGAAGGCACGATGGCCAGCGTGCCGCCGCAGGGCGGACGCAAGCACCCGAATCAGGACTTCCTGCAGATCGACACGACCAACATTCTGTTTATCTGTGGCGGTGCGTTTGCGGGACTGGAAAAGGTCATCGAGAACCGCACCGAAGCCTCGGGCATCGGGTTTGGCGCATCGGTCAAGAGCAAGAAGCAGCGTTCGCTGACAGAGGTGTTCACCGAGATCGAACCCGAAGATCTGATCAAGTTCGGCCTGATTCCTGAACTCGTGGGGCGCATGCCCGTGGTGACGGCTCTGGCTGAACTCAGCGAGGATGCGCTGGTGCAGATCCTGACGGAGCCCAAGAACGCGCTGGTCAAGCAATACAGCAAGCTCCTGGCCATGGAAGGTGTGGACCTCGAAATCCGTCCTGCCGCGCTTAAGGCCATCGCTCGCAAGGCCTTGGCCCGCAAGACCGGAGCCCGCGGCCTGCGCTCAATCTTGGAGCAATCGCTGATTGGCACGATGTTCGACTTGCCCAATACGAGCAACGTTGAAAAAGTGGTGGTGGACGAGTCCACCATCGAAGAAAACAAGCCGCCGCTGCTCGTTTATCGCGAAGCGGCCAAGAAGGCCTGAGAAGGCGTGAAGGAGTCTGCGATGCCCGCATGGACACGCCGGAATCCTTCACACCGTCTGAGATGACCGGAGCGGGCGCATTGGTGTCGCCCATTGAACCATCAACCCTTGTGCCAGCGCGGCTTGCGCGTAAGGGTTGAAAATCCCCACATGTGGACCCATTTCCACAGAGCACTTTGAGGATTTCCATGTCCGGACATACCCCCCTGCCAGCCACCCCTATCGATCTACCG
This sequence comes from Acidovorax facilis, assembly GCF_023913775.1. Classification (GTDB taxonomy): domain Bacteria; phylum Pseudomonadota; class Gammaproteobacteria; order Burkholderiales; family Burkholderiaceae_C; genus Acidovorax; species Acidovorax facilis. The sequence continues at coordinate 10,023 of NZ_JAMXAX010000037.1, read as the reverse complement.
CTGTTGCCTTTGCGTGACGTGGTGGTGTTTCCCCACATGGTCATCCCGCTTTTTGTGGGGCGTCCCAAGAGCATCAAGGCGCTTGAGTTGGCCATGGAGGCCGACCGTCGCATCATGCTGGTGGCACAGAAAGCTGCAGCCAAGGACGAGCCTTCGGTGTCGGACATGTTCGATGTCGGCTGCGTCTCCACCATCCTGCAGATGCTCAAGTTGCCTGACGGCACCGTGAAGGTGCTGGTCGAAGGCCAGCAGCGCGCTCTGGTGACGTCCATCGAGGACGCTGAGACCCATTTCACGGCCACCGTCACGCCGGTAGAAGCCACACCCGAGGCCAATAAGCCTAGCGAGATTGAAGCGCTGCGCCGTGCTGTGATGCAGCAGTTTGACCAGTACGTCAAACTCAACAAAAAGATTCCCCCGGAGATCCTCACATCGATCTCCAGCATCGACGATCCAGGCCGTCTGGCCGACACCATCGCCGCGCACCTGCCGCTCAAGCTCGAGAACAAGCAGGTGGTGCTGGACCTGTCGGATGTGAAGGCGCGCCTTGAAAACCTGTTCGAGCAGCTTGACCGCGAGGTGGACATCCTCAACGTGGACAAGAAGATCCGTGGGCGTGTGAAGCGCCAGATGGAGAAGAACCAGCGCGACTTCTACTTGAACGAGCAGGTCAAGGCCATTCAGAAGGAGTTGGGCGAAGGCGACGAAGGCGCGGACATCGAGGAGATCGAGAAAAAGATCAAGCTCGCCAAGATGCCTGCCGAGGCACGCAAGAAGGCTGATGCAGAACTCAAGAAGCTCAAGCTGATGTCGCCCATGTCGGCCGAGGCCACCGTGGTGCGCAACTACATTGACGTGCTCACGGCGCTGCCTTGGAGCAAAAAGACCAAGATCAAGCACGACCTGGTCAATGCCGAAGGCGTGCTCAACGAAGACCACTTTGGCCTGGACAAAGTCAAGGACCGCATCCTTGAATATCTTGCGGTGCAGCAGCGCGTGGACAAGGTGAAGGCTCCCATCCTGTGCCTGGTGGGGCCACCTGGCGTGGGCAAGACCTCGTTGGGGCAATCCATTGCCAAGGCCACGGGCCGCAAGTACGTGCGCATGGCCTTGGGTGGCATGCGCGACGAAGCTGAAATCCGTGGGCACCGCCGCACGTACATCGGCGCGCTGCCTGGCAAGGTGCTGCAGAGCCTGTCGAAGGTGGGCACGCGCAATCCGCTGTTTCTGCTGGACGAAATCGACAAGCTGGGCACGGACTTCCGAGGCGACCCGTCGAGTGCGCTGCTGGAGGTGCTGGACCCCGAGCAGAACCACACCTTTGGCGATCACTACGTCGAAGTGGACTTCGACCTGAGCGACGTGATGTTCGTCGCCACGTCGAACTCGATGAACATTCCGCCGGCCCTGCTCGACCGCATGGAAGTGATCCGCCTGTCGGGTTATACCGAGGACGAGAAGACCAGCATCGCCATGAAGTACTTGCTGCCCAAGCAGCTCAAGAACAATGGCGTGAAGGACGAAGAACTGCTGATCACCGAGCCTGCCGTGCGAGACATGGTGCGCTACTACACGCGGGAAGCCGGCGTGCGTTCGCTGGAGCGCGAGTTGTCCAAGATCTGCCGCAAGGTGGTCAAGGGTCTGCAGCTCAAGAAGCTCGAACCCCAGGTCGTTGTCACCGCCGACAACCTGCCTGACTTTCTGGGCGTGCGCAAATACACCTACGGCCGTGCCGAGGCGCAGAACCAAGTGGGCCAGGTGGTTGGTCTGGCCTGGACCGAGGTGGGCGGCGATCTGCTGACCATTGAAGCCGCCGCCATGCCCGGAAAAGGTGTGATCACGCGCACCGGTTCTTTGGGTGATGTGATGAAGGAGTCGGTGGAGGCTGCCCGCACGGTGGTGCGCAGCCGCTCGCGCATTCTGGGCATCAAGGACGAAGCGTTTGAGAAGCGCGACATCCACATCCATGTGCCAGACGGGGCAACCCCTAAGGATGGTCCGAGTGCGGGCGCTGCGATGACGACGGCGTTTGTTTCGGCCCTCACGGGTATTCCCGTGCGCGGCGATGTTGCCATGACCGGTGAGATCACGTTGCGCGGGGAAGTTACCGCCATTGGTGGCCTCAAGGAAAAGCTGCTGGCGGCTCTGCGCGGCGGCATCAAGACGGTGCTGATCCCCGAAGAGAACGTCAAAGACCTGGCCGAGATTCCGGACAACGTGAAGAGTGGACTTGAGATCGTGCCTGTGCGCTGGATCGACAAGGTGCTGGAAGTGGCCTTGGAAACCAAGCCTGTGCCCTTGACGGATGAGGAAGTGGCGGTCGTGGCTGCGCCCTCGACGGACAAGGCCGTTGCAGCGTCGTCCGCGACAGATGGCCTGAAACATTGACGCAAATTTTTTTGAGAACCCCAAAAAATGCGCTACAATTCATTCCATCGCAGCAAACGTTGTACAATGTGAGGCTTCGGTAAAATGCGGGAATAGCTCAGTTGGTAGAGCGCAACCTTGCCAAGGTTGAGGTCGAGAGTTCGAGACTCTTTTCCCGCTCCAATTTCCACAAAAAGGGAAGCAAATGCTTCCCTTTTTTGTCAGAGAAATGTGAATTTCTGGCGCGGTAGCAAAGCGGTTATGCCCCGGATTGCAAATCCGGTTAGTCCGGTTCGACTCCGGACCGCGCCTCCAGATACGGTCTGTGTCTTGATGTCTGAAGATCTTCTGTGATCGTCGTAATCAAGATGACTGTTGAAGGATGGATGGTGATTGGTTGATTTTTTGGTTTGCAATCGAATAGAGCCAAAAAATAGCGATATAATTTGAGGCTTGCTGATTAGCTCTGATGGAAACGTCGGGTGCAGTAGGCGAATGCGGGAATAGCTCAGTTGGTAGAGCGCAACCTTGCCAAGGTTGAGGTCGAGAGTTCGAGACTCTTTTCCCGCTCCATATTTGTAAGGGAAGCTTCGGCTTCCCTTTTTTCTTGGTGGTGCAAGGCGGGCGGCTCGGCGGGGCGTCGGCCCTGTGACCAGAGATACGACAGGGCATTGCGCGCATGCGCTGCCCGGGTTACGCTGCGACGCAGGAGTGCGTTGGGCAGCCGGCGCCCCGATGGTGAAATTGGTAGACACTGCGGACTTAAAATCCGCCGCTTTCCTGAAAAGGGGCGTGCCGGTTCGACCCCGGCTCGGGGCACCACGAAGAGCCTGTTCAATGTCCTTTTGGAGATCGCATTGGAGTGCAATCGGGATGAGTGGATGCTCCGGCTGCGCAGTATGGGCTCATGCCCATGCAAGCAGCCGGGGCGTCCAATCGCCCGATTTCACTCCAACCCTTTGGGCAAGTGCCTTGCCGGGCGGTCTGCGGCGTTGCGGCGCTTGTTGATAGCCGGGCTATCAACTGCGCACCGCGCCTAGCAGCCCATCCCGGTAAGGTACTTGTGCGACTCCAAAAGGACATTGAACAGGCTCTAGGATTCAATCATGTCAAGTTACAACGCTCCCTTCGAAATCCACGTCCACGGACAAGTCCAGCTGCGCGCTGATGTGAGCTTTGACCAACTCCAGGAGGCGCTCAAACCCTTGTGGAAGTACGCCGGAGCCCGCTCGCTGGCTGATGGCGCAGCCAGCGCCTACGAAGAAGAGCCCGGCATCAAATACGACGCGCAGGAACACTTGCTGCAGATGTGCTGGACGGTGCGGGGGGATGAAGACTTTCGCCAAGTTCTGGACGAAATGTGCATGAGCCTCAATGAGCTTGCCGAGCAAGGTGCTGCCATCGAAGTCACGTTCTACGACGCAGATTTCGACGAGGACGAGGAAGAGCAGGGTGCGGAGTCGCGCGACGATTTCGTCATGCTGTTTGTCGGCCCCACGCCCGCCGCCATCATGCAGGTGCAGCGTGATTTGCTGGTGCAGGACGTTGTCAACATGATGGAGCGCCACTTTGATGGTGCCGAACTGGGCGGCGTGGTGGCCGAGATCGACAAGCTGTTCAGCCAGCGCTTTGATGCGCTGGTGAACTCGCTGGAGATCGGAAAACCGCCGCGTGGCCCTGGTGGGGGCGGCTCCGGCAGTGGTCATGGTGGCGGTGGTGGTCGCCGTCCGCGCCACCTGCACTGATTCTTTCATTCAACCTCACACTGGTGTCCCCGTGTGGGGTTGCCTTGCATGTGCTGGTGGCAAAAGTTGATCGACAGGCTGTGGCAATGACTTGTGCCCGTGTGCGTTGTATTCAATGCGGTCCTGCGCAGTTCTGTGATCTCTTCGAACTGTCGTGCTTTCCATGACCTCTGATCTACCGTATCTACGTTCCTATCCGGTGTCTTTGCAGGACCAGGCGCGTGATCTGCTTGCGCAGGGGCGGCTGGGGGGCATGTTGCAGCGCAAGTATCCCCAGGCCCATGCGGTGCGCAGCGACAAGGCGCTGTATGACTACGCGCAGGAACTCAAGGCGCGTTACCTGCGCAATGCGGGCACGGTCAACAAGGTCCTTTTTGACAACAAGATCCACGTGGTGCGCCATGCCTTGGGGTTGCACACGGCGGTCTCGCGCGTGCAGGGCAACCGGCTGGCGGCCAAGCATGAGATCCGCATTGCGTCGATGTTCAAACAAGCACCCGACGAGTTTCTGCGCATGATTGTGGTCCACGAGCTGGCCCATCTGCGTGAGAAGGACCACGGCAAGGCTTTTTACCAACTGTGTACTCACATGGAGCCGCAGTACCACCAATACGAGTTCGACCTGCGCCTGTACCTCACCCATGTGGAGCATGCGGGTGAACGGCTGTGGAGCGCTGCTGCTGAAACTAGTTCTGGGTAGAAGAAAAGTTGAACGCCACTTTGTTGATGGCACTTTGCAATTTGCGCTTGCTGGCAAAGCGCCAGGCCCTAAAACAGTGGTTGGTCAAGGCACAGACACCGTTTCACAGCAGTCTGCGGGCAAACCCAGCCAGCGCTCTGCAGCCGCCTGAAGCATGGCCACCGGCCCGGTGGTCAACAGGCGGGTGCGTGGTGCATCCGTGGCCACGGCACCATCGGGCGCGGCCTTTAGCCCCGCAGTCTCCAGCAAGCGCCGCGTCTGGCGGGCGACGGGCTCACCGGTCTCGATGAACTGCACGCCCGGCCCGACCAGTGCGCGCAGCTCGTGCGCCACAAAGATGTAGTGCGTGCAGCCCAGTACCAGCGTGTCCATCTGCCCCGGGGCGGTGCCAAAGCTGCCCATGGCTTGGACATAACGCGCGCACAGCGCCCCGGTCTCAGTGGCATGGACGGGGCTGCCTTGGTCGGCCACTGGCAGCGCCACGCTGCGCTCGATGGCATGGGCCAGGCCGTCACAGGGTTGCACCACAAAATGCGCCTGGTCAGCCAGCGAGGCCATGAGCTTGCCGAACTTCGCACTGGTCAGCGTGCCCCGGGTGCCGATCACACCCACGTGGCCTGTCTTTGTCACCGCGAGGGCGGGCTTTATGGCGGGCTCCAGGCCCACAAGGGGTAATTCCGGGTGGCTGCTGCGCACTTCGTGGATAGCCGCTGCCGTGGCGGTATTGCAGGCTACAACCAGCGCCTTGATGTGGTGCTGCTCGCGCAGGTACTCGGTGATGGCGTGGGTGCGGGCGGCCACAAAGGCATCGCCGCGCTCGCCATAGGGGGCGTTGGCGCTGTCTGCCAGATACACGAAACGTTCGTGGGGCATGGCGGCCAGCAGGGCGCGCAGCACGCTCAGCCCACCGACGCCACTATCAAATACACCGATGGGAGAAGAGGCCTGCGGCATCGAGGAACCAAGCTCTGGCATTTGGAGGAAAGCGTGGATTGTAGGAAAGACGCAGCCTTCGTGCCGGATTGGGCGAGCCCCAAGAAAAAACCGCCCGAAGGCGGTTGGGAGAGCGGTTGCCCTGGTACCAGCGTCGAGTCTGCCGCCAGGGCGACGCCGAGTGGGGCCTCAGGCCGCGGCGACCCCGATGCCCTTGAATTCGCCCGAGGCAATGCGCTTTTGCCATTCGGCCGGGCCGGTGACGTGGGCGCTGGTGCCGCCGGCATCCACGGCCACGGTCACGGGCATGTCCACCACGTCAAATTCGTAGATGGCTTCCATGCCCAGGTCTTCAAAACCCACGACCTTGGCGGCCTTGATGGCCTTGGAGACCAGATAGGCGGCGCCGCCCACAGCCATGAGGTAGGCGCTTTGGTGCTTCTTGATGGCCTCGATGGCGACCGGGCCGCGCTCGGCCTTGCCCACCATGGCGATCAGGCCGGTCTGGGCCAGCATCATCTCGGTGAAGCCATCCATGCGCGTGGCGGTGGTGGGGCCGGCAGGGCCCACGGCCTCGCCCTTGACGGGGTCCACGGGGCCCACGTAGTAGATGACGCGGTTGGTGAAGTCCACGGGCAGCTTTTCGCCCTTGGCCAGCATGTCCTGAATGCGCTTGTGCGCAGCATCGCGGCCCGTGAGCATCTTGCCGTTGAGCAGCAGCGTGTCGCCGGGCTTCCAGCTGGCGACTTCTTCCTTGGTTAGCGTGTCGAGGTTGACCTTCTTGCTCTTGTTGTAGTCGGGCGCCCAGTTCACGTTGGGCCACAGGTCCAGGCTCGGGGGCGTAAGGTACACGGGGCCCGAGCCGTCCATTACAAAGTGCGCGTGGCGTGTGGCGGCGCAGTTCGGGATCATGGCGATGGGCTTGCTGGCCGCGTGCGTGGGGTACATCTTGATCTTGACGTCCAGCACCGTGGTCAGGCCGCCCAGGCCTTGGGCGCCAATGCCCAGCGCGTTGACCTTTTCAAACAGCTCCAGGCGCAGCTCCTCGACCTTGTCGAGCGCGGGGCCGCCGGTCTTGGCGGCTTCGGCCTTGGCCTGCAGTTCATACATGTCCAGGTCGTCCATCAGGCTTTCCTTGGCCATGAGCACGGCCTTTTCGGCCGTACCGCCAATGCCGATGCCCAGCATGCCGGGCGGGCACCAGCCAGCGCCCATGGTGGGCACGGTCTTGAGCACCCAGTCCACCACGTTGTCGCCGGGGTTGAGCATGTACATCTTGGACTTGTTCTCCGAGCCACCGCCCTTGGCGGCCACGGTGATGTCCACGGTGTTGCCGGGAACGATCTCGGTGAAGATCACCGCGGGCGTGTTGTCCTTGGTGTTCTTGCGGGCGAACTGCGGGTCGGCCACGACCGAGGCGCGCAGCGTGTTGTCGGGGTGGTTGTAACCCCGGCGCACGCCTTCGTTGATGGCGTCGTCCAGGCTGCCGGTAAAGCCCTCCCACCGCACGTCCATGCCCACTTTCAGGAAGACATTGACGATGCCGGTGTCCTGGCAGATGGGGCGCTGGCCGGTAGCGCTCATCTTGCTGTTGGTCAGGATTTGGGCTATCGCGTCCTTGGCTGCCGGGCTCTGCTCGCGCTCATAGGCACGGGCCAAGTGGGCGATGTAGTCAGTGGGGTGGTAGTAGCTGATGTACTGCAGCGCGGCAGCAATGGACTCGACGAGGTCGTCGTATTGGATTGTGGTGGTCATCGTGGTTCTGTCGTGAGGCGGGAACGAACGCATGCCGGGGCACGCAGCCCGCAATTATCCCACCCCCCTGCTGACACGGCGCTGGCGCGGCCTTGGCGCAGACTACCTGTGGACAACGCGGCTATCGCAGTCTGGCCCGCCTCTCAAAGCTCAGTAGCCTCAACGGCAGATTGGCTGGAGGCCTCGCCGTGCTTTTTACGCTTCGGCACCGTCGCCGGAGTCCGGATCCAGCTCCGGGTCGTCCGCCGGGTCATCGTCCGGATACCGGTCGGCTCCCGCCCGCACATCGCCGTTTTCAGCGGTGTCGTCGTCGGTGTCCATCGACTCCAGATGGTCGGGCAGGATGTCGCGCGACTCCAGCTGCAGTTCGGGCTCCACGCTCGCGCGTTCGCCGGTTCCGTAGCGGTCGGTGTCATTGTCGGGGTCGGTGCCATACAGCCCGGTGCTGTCGCTGCCCGAGTCGGACGCATCGCTGGGGCCCAGGCTGTCGTTGCCCTTGGCGCTGTGAAGGGGAGAAAGGTTGTCGGCATCGATGCCAAGCAGGCTGCTTTTGGCCATGGTGGTCTCCGTGGATTCGCGGCGAGGAAAGTTGCTGCACTGCCATGGTGTGCCCGCTGGCGCCCGTGCGGTGTAAGAACAAGCCGACGATTGAGCGCGAGAAGGTGTGGGGCCTTGTCAAGACCTCACAGCGGGCCGAAGCGAAGCCCCCACCGGTAGTGATGACGGCACCGTTTTTTGCGCTCTGCAGCGGGGCTTGCCACACACTGACGAGCGCATGCTTGCGCACCAGCAGTGCTGCGTATTAAATGAGAATGGTTATTTTTTGCATTATTCTGCGGGGCGCGACCCCGTTGCCAGGCCGCACCTGTTTCCGTCCAGACGCTGGCCCGCCCTGCTTGCCCCATGGCCACACGGGGGCGCCCAACCGTGTGGCCCACCTGTTATTTCACTTGGAGAACCGCTGCCCATGACCACCCGCACCGAACGCGACACCTTTGGCCCCATCGAAGTCCCGGCCGACAAACTCTGGGGCGCGCAGACGCAGCGCTCGCTGCAGAACTTCGACATCTCCGGCGAGCAGCAGCCGCGCGAGATCATCAAGGCACTGGCCCAGGTCAAGCGGGCTTCGGCGGTGGTCAACCAGGCACTGGGCTTGCAGGACGCGAAGAAGACCCAGGCCATCGTGGCCGCTGCCGATGAGGTCATCGCGGGCAAGCACCCCGGCGAATTCCCGCTGGTGGTCTGGCAGACGGGCTCGGGCACGCAGACCAACATGAACGTCAACGAGGTGCTGGCCAACCGCGCCAGCGAACTCCTGGGTGGCGAGCGCGGCGAAGGCCGCCTGGTGCACCCCAACGACGACGTGAACCGCAGCCAGTCGAGCAACGACGTGTTCCCCACCGCCATGCACGTGGCCGCCGTGGAAGCCCTCACGCACCGCCTGCTGCCCGCCATTGCCAAGCTGCGCGCCACGCTGGCCAAGAAGGCGCACGATTTCGACGGCATCGTCAAGATCGGCCGCACCCATTTGCAGGACGCCACCCCGCTCACGCTGGGCCAGGAGTTCTCGGGCTACGTGGCCCAGCTCGACCATGGCGAGCGCCATGTGCGCGCGGCGTTGCCCCACCTGGTCGAGCTGGCGCTGGGCGGCACGGCGGTGGGCACAGGGCTGAACGCGCCCAAGGGCTATGCCGAGCAGGCCGCCGCCGAGCTGGCGCGCCTCACGGGTCTGCCCTTCGTCACCGCGCCGAACAAGTTCGAAGCCCTGGCGTCTGTGGATGCGCTGGTGCATGCCCACGGCGCGCTCAAAACCCTCGCCGCCAGCATGATGAAGATCGCCAACGACGTGCGCTGGCTCGCCAGCGGCCCGCGCAGCGGCATTGGCGAACTCAGCATCCCCGAGAACGAACCCGGTTCGTCGATCATGCCCGGCAAGGTCAACCCCACTCAGAGCGAGGCGGTGACCATGCTGGCCGCCCAGGTGTTCGGCAACGACGTGGCCATCAACTTCGGCGGCGCTTCGGGCAACTTCGAGCTCAACGTGTTCCGCCCCATGGTGGCCCACAACTTTCTGCAGAGCGTGCGCCTGCTGGCCGACGGCATGGCCAGCTTCAACGACCAATGCGCCGTGGGTATCGAGCCCAACCGCGAGCGCATCACCGAACTGGTGGATCGCTCGCTGATGCTGGTGACCGCGCTCAACACCCACATCGGCTACGACAAGGCCGCTTTCATCGCCAAGAAGGCCCACAAGGAAGGCACCAGCCTGCGCGAAGCGGCCGTGGCCTCGGGCCATGTGACGGGCGAGCAGTTCGACCAGTGGGTGGTGCCGGGCAATATGGTGGGCCGCTGAGGGCCTGGCGGCGTGGCGTGGGTCAAAAGTTCAAGAAAAAATGGGCTCTTCTAGCGAATGCTAGTGACGTCTTGATTCCCCATGGCCGCACCCAGCACCAGGGCGGGTTGTGGACCCATCGGGCCTGATCGGTCTAACAACCTGAACCACCCCAGGTACGAATCGAGGTA
>NZ_JAMXAX010000379.1 GCF_023913775.1 Acidovorax facilis | reverse complement strand
CGACGGCTTGTAGCAAGACCGACGCTGCCACGGTCCAGACGCTGCTGCAGGGGGTCTTTGAGCGCTATGGGCTGCCTGCGCGCATCAATTCCGACAACGGCTCGCCCTGGCGCTCACCCAGCGCCCCTGGCCACCTGAGTTCCCTGGATGTCTGGCTGATCCGCCTGGGCGTGCGCAGCAGCCACAGCAGTCCGTACCATCCGCAGACCAACGGAAAGATCGAGCGCTTTCACCGCTCTCTGAAGGCCGAGGTGC
>NZ_JAMXAX010000378.1 GCF_023913775.1 Acidovorax facilis | reverse complement strand
ACCCGAGAACATCATCAACCGTGACTTCCAGGCTGCAGCCCCCAACGAGAAATGGCTGACCGACATCACAGAGTTCCAGATCCCTGCGGGCAAGGTGTACCTGTCACCGATCATCGATTGCTTCGACAGGATGGTGGTGAGCTGGACCATTGGCACGAGCCCGGACGCTGAACTGGTCAACACCATGCTGGATGCTGCTATCGAGACAGTGGCAGAAACCACCGCTAGGCCGGTAGTTCATTCCGATCGCGGAGG
>NZ_JAMXAX010000377.1 GCF_023913775.1 Acidovorax facilis | reverse complement strand
CGGGCTCGATGCTGCGGGTCTGGGCCACGGTGGCGGCTTCAGCGGCCACTTCGGCACGGGTGCGGTTCGTGTCGAACTTCAGGGCAAATTGCGAACCATCGGCTTCGTCAGCGTGGGCGCCGAAAGCAGTGAAAGCGGCAACAGCGGCGATAGAGAGAAAACGGACAGACTTGTTCATGGTGAAACTCCAGTGAAATTCAAAAAATAGGGACGAGGTACTTGGCAATACGAAAACGTGTGAACCGTGGATTCAAC
>NZ_JAMXAX010000376.1 GCF_023913775.1 Acidovorax facilis | reverse complement strand
CAAGCCGGGAATGCCCGTCCACCAGCGCCGGCGCCGCGGAATTCGCACCGTCAGATCGGCCAGGGTCTTGAAGCCATGGGCTTTCATGGCGCCGGCGGCACGCGCCGGCAGCCAGCGCTCGAGGTCGTCCGTCACCATGGGCGCGGGCACCGGCAGATGCCGCAGCGTCTCGATCGCATCCATCACGGCGCGGGCGCGCTGCGCGCGTTCCGCCGCCGAGTGTTCCAGCAGGCTGGCCAGGTCTTCCCGGTGCCG
>NZ_JAMXAX010000375.1 GCF_023913775.1 Acidovorax facilis | reverse complement strand
GCTGCGTGAAATCAGCCTGCAGGCCCTTTTCTTCCACCAGCGCCCAGAACGCCTCGGGGCTGCGGCGCACCAGGCGCAGCAGCGTGTCCATGGCCTCGGACTGGGCCACGTCATCGTTCTCGTATTTGCTGAACGCCACGGGCCCGCCGCCAAACAGCTGGGCTGCCTGGGCCTGTTTGAGCTTGTATTGCTTGCGCAGTGCAGCAATTTCATCGCCCGTCAGCAAGCCATCGACCTGCTTGCGAAACGCCATCA
>NZ_JAMXAX010000374.1 GCF_023913775.1 Acidovorax facilis | reverse complement strand
AAGCAAACTCCGTAGATGCAAATAAAGCAGAACCGCATCCTTGCGCGGTGCCTGCCAGACCCACACCACCCACACGGCTGCCCGATCCGACCAACCTGCGCGAAGTCCTCGCGTACTGGGTGCGGCTGTTGCGCGTGCAGAAAGAGTGGTCCCAGGAGCGTCTGGCCCACGAGTGCGAACTGGACCGCACCTACGTGTCGGCCATCGAGCGCTGCAAGTGGAACGTCTCGCTGGCAAACATCGAGCGCCTGGCCC
>NZ_JAMXAX010000373.1 GCF_023913775.1 Acidovorax facilis | reverse complement strand
CGTGCAGGCGCTGGCCACCGTCCATGAATTGATCGCGGAGTTCGGCTTCACCGCCCAGCAGGTGTTCCCCTGGAAACCCGCCCCCAAGAAAGTCGCCGCCAAATACCGCGATCCTGATACCGGCGCCTCCTGGTCCGGCCGGGGCAAGCCGCCCCAGTGGATTGCAGGCAAAGACCGCGCGCCGTTTGCGATTGCCTGAATCGCGCACTGCGGGGCAGGGATAGTGCAGGACTGCAGCACGAGCCTCTGTCTAAC
>NZ_JAMXAX010000372.1 GCF_023913775.1 Acidovorax facilis | reverse complement strand
AACTGCAGCGCTGGGGCCAGCACGAAGCCACCGCCCACCTGTCCATCTCGGTCAACGTCAGCGCCCGGCAGTTCAGGCAACCGGGCTTCGTGGCCGAAGTGCTGCAGACCCTCAAGAACCACCACGCAGACCCCCGCAAACTCAAGCTCGAACTCACCGAAAGCCTGCTGCTGGGAGACATCGAAGACACCATCGCACGCATGGTGCAGCTCAAGAGCGAAGGCGTGGGCTTTGCGCTGGATGACTTTGGCACCG
>NZ_JAMXAX010000371.1 GCF_023913775.1 Acidovorax facilis | reverse complement strand
TCAACGAAGTGGCGCGGCAGTCGGGCGTAGGCATGCTGCTGCAAGAAGAGGCGATCCCGGTGAAGCCAGAGGTGGATGCGGCCTGCGAGCTGCTCGGCCTGGACCCGCTCTACGTGGCCAACGAAGGTAAACTTATCGCAGTGATTTCGCCCGAATCGGCCGAAGCAGTACTGGCTGCGATGCGTGCCCATCCGCTCGGTGCCGATGCTGCTCGCATCGGCGAAGTCACGGTCGACCCGCACCATTTCGTGCAGA
>NZ_JAMXAX010000370.1 GCF_023913775.1 Acidovorax facilis | reverse complement strand
AGTTCCAGCAGCTTCGCCTCGCTGACCCCGCGAAACTGGCCGCGCGTGATGCGGGAGATCTTGGACTGATCGATTTCCAGCAGCGCGGCGGCTCCCTGTTGCGTCAGGCGTCGCGCCTTGATGGCGCAGGCAATCTCAGCCGCGAGCTGCGACTTGCGCTGCATTTCCGCAGCGTCGGCATAGCCCAGGTCCGCGTAGACGTTGGTGCTGCCTTCTTCGATGGTGATGTGGCTGTTCTGGCTCATCGCTTTACTC